>NZ_DAMBWA010000009.1:0-205899 GCF_032052675.1 Pseudescherichia sp. | reverse complement strand
GCTCGTCGGGCTCATAACCCGAAGGTCGTCGGTTCAAATCCGGCCCCCGCAACCAACACTGTGAAGTAAAATTATGTAGTAAAATAAGAAGTAGAAGACTCGGACGCGGGGTGGAGCAGCCTGGTAGCTCGTCGGGCTCATAACCCGAAGGTCGTCGGTTCAAATCCGGCCCCCGCAACCAACACTGTGAAGTAAAATTATGTAGTAAAATAAGAAGTAGAAGACTCGGACGCGGGGTGGAGCAGCCTGGTAGCTCGTCGGGCTCATAACCCGAAGGTCGTCGGTTCAAATCCGGCCCCCGCAACCACTTCAACAATAAACACCCTTCCGGGTGTTTTTTTGTATCTGTCTTCCGGAAAACTTCCCGGCAAACCTCCGGGCAAAAACGTTAGCCCCTACGGGCCAACGTGACGCCATCAGCAAAGTAAGCTTTGATTCCTGCCAAAATCGACTCCGCAACCTCCTGCTGAAACGCCGAGGTTCTGAGCTTGCGCTCCTCCTCCACATTGCTGATAAACGCTGTTTCCACCAGGATCGACGGAATATCCGGTGCTTTTAGCACGGCAAAGCCTGCCTGATCGACGCGGTTTTTATGCAGCTTGTTGACGCGGCCGAGGCGATTTAACACCTCTTTGCCAAACTTAAGGCTGTCGTTAATGGTCAGAGACTGCACCATATCGAACATGGTGTGATCCAGATACTGGTCGCCGCTCTTGCTTACGCCGCCTATCAGGTCGGCGGCGTTCTGCGTCTGGGCAAGGTATTTCGCCGCCGTACTGGTAGCTCCTTTTGTTGACAGCGCAAAGACCGACGAGCCGCGCGCGGCGCGGCTGGTAAAGGCATCAGCGTGGATAGAGACAAAGAGATCGGCGCGCTGTTTCTGTGCCTTTGCCACCCGCACTTTTAACGGAATAAAGACATCTTCGTTGCGCGTCATATAGGCCTTCATATTGGGCTCTTTATCAATGAGCGCGCGCAGGCGGCGGGCAATTTGCAGCACCACATCTTTTTCACGCGTCTTATATTTGCCGATCGCCCCCGGATCCTCTCCCCCGTGACCGGGATCGAGCATGATCACTACTGGACGATCGCGCCCGGCCTTGCCTGGCTGCGGGCCACTCTGGGCTGGGGGAACCTGCTTATCTAAATTACCCTTGTTGTAATCCTCCAGCAGCGCAAGGAGTGGATCCTGCTCGTTCTGCCCGTTAACCGGGTAGAGGTCCATCACCAGACGCTCTTTGAATTCCGCTACCGGGGCCAGCGAGAAGAGGTGTGGACTAACGTTTTGCTTAAGCTCAAAGACCATGCGCACGGTGTTAGGATCGAACTGGCCGACCCGCGCAGATTTGATAAAGGGATCGTCGCCGTGGATCTGGTTTCCGACGCCTTTCAGTACCGAATTGAGATTAACCCCTTCAATGTCTACCACCAGCCGCTCCGGGTTGCTTAAGGCGAACTGACGATACTTCAGCACCCGATTCGACTCCACGGTAATGCGCGTATAGGTTGATGCGGGCCAGACGCGTACGGCGATAACCTGACTTACCGCGGCTAAACCGACCTTGCTTACGCTAAGCAACCACAGAGCGCCAGCGCCTTGTAACAGCTGGCGACGGCTAAGAGCTGAGTTGGATCCTGACATGCCTCTCCCGAGCAAAAAATCTGACAATTATTATTAAAACGGCCTGCTTGACGAAAAACTTTAACGAATGATGCATAAACTGTCATCAATAAAAGGGTAAACATTGTTTTAACAGCGGTGACAATGTGGAGATTTTTCTCGCATCGCGGTGAAATTTTGACTTGCGCCCACGGCAATAAAAGAATAAAAATACATAAATTACGAATAATCATGCAATGAGGGTTGTGCCGTGGTGAAGGAGCGTCGAACCGAACTGGTACAGGGATTCCGCCACTCTGTTCCCTATATTAATGCCCATCGGGGGAAAACCTTTGTCATCATGCTGGGCGGTGAAGCCATTGAGCATGAGAACTTTTCCAGCATCGTCAACGACATTGGTCTGCTGCACAGCCTCGGCATTCGTCTGGTAGTGGTCTACGGCGCTCGCCCGCAGATCGATGCTAACCTGGCGGAGCACCACCACGAGCCGATTTATCACAAGCATACCCGCGTCACCGATGCCAAAACCCTTGAACTGGTCAAGCAGGCGGCGGGGCTGCTACAGCTCGATATCACCGCGCGTCTCTCGATGAGCCTCAACAATACGCCGCTGCAGGGGGCGCATATCAACGTGGTGAGCGGCAACTTTATCATTGCTCAGCCGCTGGGCGTGGATGACGGCGTCGACTACTGCCACAGCGGGCGTATTCGCCGCATCGATGAAGAGGCGATCCACCGCCAGCTCGACGGCGGCGCGATTGTGCTGCTGGGTCCGGTGGCGGTATCGGTCACCGGCGAGAGCTTTAACCTCACCTCGGAAGAGGTCGCCACCCAGCTCGCTATCAAGCTGAAGGCGGAGAAGATGATTGGCTTCTGCTCCTCGCAGGGGGTGATCAACGACGAGGGCAATATCGTCTCTGAGCTGTTCCCTAACGAGGCGCAGGCGCGGGTTGAAGAGCTGGAGGCGCGCCAGGACTACCACTCCGGTACGGTGCGCTTCCTGCGCGGCGCGGTAAAGGCCTGCCGCAGCGGCGTGCGCCGCAGCCACCTGATTAGCTATCAGGAAGATGGCGCGCTGTTGCAGGAGCTTTTCTCACGCGACGGTATCGGGACGCAGATCGTGATGGAGAGCGCCGAGCAGATCCGCCGCGCTACCATCAACGATATCGGCGGTATTCTGGAGCTGATCCGCCCCCTGGAGCAGCAGGGCATTCTGGTGCGGCGCTCACGCGAGCAGCTGGAGATGGAGATCGACAAGTTCACGATTATTCAGCGCGACAACCTGACCATCGCCTGCGCCGCGCTCTATCCCTTCCCGGAAGAGAAGATTGGCGAGATGGCCTGCGTGGCTGTGCACCCGGACTACCGCAGCTCGTCGCGCGGCGAAGCGCTGCTGGAGCGTGTGGCCCTTCAGGCGCGCCAGCTGGGCCTTAGCAAACTGTTTGTGCTGACTACCCGCAGCATCCACTGGTTCCAGGAGCGCGGCTTTACCCCGGTGGATATCGACCTGCTGCCGGAGAGCAAGAAGCAGATGTACAACTATCAGCGCCGCTCAAAAGTGCTGATGGCCGACCTTACCTAAGCACATGCTTCCCTACCCGGCCGGGTAGGGATTTCTCTATTTGACCTGTGCAAAAATCTCGCCGAGGCCGCTGCGTCGTTCGGTACGGGTAGCAATAGCCTGCACCAGAATACGCTCGTCGGCGTAGAGCGACAGGCGACGGCGGGCGCGGGTGATGGCAGTATAGACCAGCTCCCGGGTCACCACCGGCACCATCTGCCCCGGCAGGATCAGCGCGGCGTGGTCGAACTCTGAGCCCTGCGATTTGTGCACCGTCATTGCCCAGGCGGTTTCGTGCTCCGGCAGGCGGCTGGGCTGTACCGATTTGATGCTGCCGTCCGGCAGCGGGAACCAGACGCGCGTCCCCTGCCCTCGGTTCAACGCCACACCGATATCGCCGTTAAACAGCCCCAGCGCGCTGTCGTTACGGGAGATCATCACCGGGCGTCCATCAAACCAGCGCGAGTGAAGCGTCCGGCTAATCCGCCGCTGGTTCGCCAGCGTCTGCTCCAGCCGCTCGTTGAGTCCTGCTACGCCAAACGGTCCTTCGCGCAGGGCGCAGAGCAGCTGATACTCGCTGAACGCCGCGAGGATCGCCTTTGGCTCCGCCTCATCACGCACCAGCTGCAGATAGCGAGCATAGCCCGCTAGCGCATCGTCAAGCAGGGCCTGGTAATCGTCACGCGCCTGGAGAGGCTTGTGCTCAATGTCGCTAAAGCCCTGGCTAAACACCGAGCGGGTACTTTTCTTATCGCCCCGGTTTACCGCCGCCGCCAGCTGTCCAATGCCGGAATCACTGCCGAAGCGGTAGCTGGTTTGCAGTAGACAGAGGCTGTCGCGCAGTGCGCCTGCCCCGCCCGGCTCGCCGCCGGGAACGGCCATTCCCGTCAGGCGGGAGAGCTGCTCCGCCCGGGCCGGGGTAAAGCCCGCGTTAACCCATGCGCAGATATCCCCCAGCACCGCCCCCGCCTCTACCGAGGCCAGCTGATCGCGATCGCCTAAGAAAATCACCCGTCCATGCGCAGGCAGCGCATCGATCAGCCGTGACATCATCGGCAGGTCAATCATTGACGCTTCATCCACCACCAGCACGTCGAGGTGCAGCGGGTTCCCGGCGTGATAGCGCAGGCGCTGGCTGCCGGGCTGGGCGCCAAGCAGTCGGTGCAGCGTACTGGCTTCTACCGGCAGACGCTTTTTCTGATCGTCGGTTAAGGCCAGCTGGCGCAGCGCTGCGCCCAGCGACTCCGTCAGACGTGCCGCCGCTTTCCCGGTCGGGGCGGCCAGATGGATGCGGCAGCGCCCACCGTTCGCCATCTGTACCAGCGCCGCCAGCAGCTTCGCCACCGTAGTGGTTTTCCCGGTGCCGGGCCCGCCGGAGATCACCGAGATCCGCCGGGTCAGCGCCACCGCCGCCGCCACCTTCTGCCAGTTGATCCCCTCCGTTGATGGGAAAAGCCCGTCCAGGATCTGCCGCAGCTGGGCTTCATCCACGCTCAGCGGCTGGTTAACCTCGCTGAAGAAACTGGCTACGGTAAGCTCGTTGCACCACATGCGGTTAAGGTAGAGGCGATCCCCCGCCAGCACCATCGGCGCAGGGGTATGACCGTCGCTGACCGCGTCGGATCGCTGTAAGATCCCAGCCCAGTCGCAGGGCGCACCGGCCTCGGCAAACAGCGCCATCAGCAGCGAATGGCTCTTATCTTCGGCCTCGGCCGCCAGTCGGGAGAGGGGCAGACAGACGTGGCCCTCCCCCGCGTCGCGGCTAAGTATCGCCGCCGCCAGGGTTACCGCTGGCTCGTCGCGTCCGGCCACGGTCAGGGCAAACTGGACGTCCAACGGGCGAAACAGCTTCTGCGCCAGCGCCTCTATAAGCAGAGTTTGCATCGTCACTGTGCGGTCTCCTGATAGTCTTCACTGGCCTCTTCACCGCTAAACAGGGCATCCATCTCGCTAATCAGCCGCGCATCCGGGCGGGTAGTATAGATGCCCTGCTCGCTGTTTTGCGCATCGACGCCGCGCAGGAACAGATAGATTACGCCGCCAAAGTGGCGCTCATAGTCATAGCCCGCAATACGGTGACGAAGATAGCGATGTAGCGCCAGAGTATAAAGTTGATACTGTAAGTCGTAGCGGTGCGACTGCATGGCAGCCGCCATCGCCTCTCGAGTGTAGGCTTCGCTGCTCTCGCCCAGCCAGTTGGACTTGTAGTCCAGCAGGTAGAAGCGCCCATTGTGGCGGAAAACCAGGTCGATAAAGCCCTTTAGCATCCCACGCACGTCGCGGAAATCCAGCGGCGGACAGGCCGCCGAGAGCGGATCGTAACGACGGATCGCCGCATCTAGCTTCTCTGAGGTCAGGGTCCGGGCAATCGGAATATAGAACTCCATCTCTACTTGCTTATCTTTCGCGGTGAGCTGACTTAACGACAGGCCCGATTCAATAAGCGGCGCGCGCAGGACCGCATTGATCCATGCCAGCAGCACCGGCTGCCACTGATCGTCAAAACCGCCCGCCTGCAGACGCTCGCTTACCCACGCCTCGGTCACCGGCTGGGTGAAGTCAATATCTTCAAACAGCCCGTGTAAAAAGGTGCCCGGCGATGCCCCGCGCGGAAAGGCGTGCGGCGTTAAGGCGGGCACGTCATCCAGCTGGCGCTCGCCAGCGGCGTCAACGTCCAGCCGCGGAAGCAGATCCTGGGCGATACCGTGCCCGCGCTGCTGCAGGCCGGAGTAGCTGGTCACCCGCCAGTCGTCGAGAATAGGACGATCGATATGCCGGGCGCGCAGCGACGGCGGCAGCGAGAGCGTATACTCCCAGCGCGAATTATCCGGCGTACCGGGAATGCTGAGCACGATATCATCACCGCACAGCGCCTCCAGGCATTGACGCAGACCTGCGGCATCGCGCGGCTCGCCCTGCTGGATCAGCCTGCCCAGCGCGCTGTGGTGAAAATCGCTCTCGCCGGACTTCTCTCCGCGACGACGGAACAGTGGCGCAATGCCGAGGCTACAGTGCCACACGGAGCGCGTCAGCGCCACGTAGAGCAGGCGCAGATCTTCCGCCAGCCGCTCCGCCTCGGCCAGCTCAATGCTCTCGTCGGCCTGACTGAGATCCAGTACCGCCTCGAAGGAGGTGCGGTCATGAAAGAAAGCCTGGTCCTGCGCCCGGTAGTTGGCGATAAACGGCAGCCAGACCAGCGGGTACTCCAGCCCTTTCGCTTTATGGATGGTGACGATCTGCACCAGGTGCTTGTCGCTCTCCAGCCTGAGCTGCTGGCTGGCGGCGTTGCTGTCCGGCTCGGCGATATGCTGCGCCAGCCAGCGTACCAGCGCATGCTCGCTCTCGGTATGCGCCCCCGCCTCCTGCAACAGCTCGCTGATGTGCAGGATATCGGTCAGACGCCGCTCGCCACCCGAGGTCGCCAGCAGGTTCTCCGCAATATTGCGCTGGGCCATCAGGGTTCGCAGCATTGGCATGACGCCACGCTTCTGCCACGTCTGCCGATAGCCGTCAAACTCCTCAACCACCCGATCCCAGGCCTGTTCATCCTTGTTTAGCTGCTCAATATCCTGGGCGGTCAGGCCCAACATCCCCGTTGCCAGGGCGCTGCGCAGGGTGCTCTCCCGTTCAGGGGTCAGCACCGCCTGGATAAGCCACAGCAGCTCCTGCGCCTCCGGTGTCTCAAAGACGCTGTCACGGTTGGAGAGGTAGACCGAAGGAATATTCAGCAGCGTCAGGGCGTCACGGATCAGCGCCGCCTCGTGGCGGCTACGCACCAGCACGGTAATGTCGGAGGCCTGAACCGGCCGGGAGCGCTTGCCGTCGTGCAGTAACGCGCTGCCCTGCTGCCCCGCCACCAGCCAGTCGCGGATCTGCGCTGCGCAGAGCTGGGCCATAAAGGCCTGGTAATCACCGATACCGGTGCCGTCGCCCTCCATCAGCCACAGGTTCATAGCAGGCTGTGTTTCGCCATGCAGTTCGAAGCGCAGAGGCTGGTTTCTTTCCGCCGCCTTCACCGGCATGAAGGGGATCTCGCGGAACATAAAGGCGTTGTCCATCTGGCTGAAGAGCGTATTCACGCTCGCCACCATGCCGGGAGCCGAACGCCAGTTGGTATCGAGCGTATAGTGGGCGCTTACTTCACCACGCGCTTTCATGTAGGTGAAGATATCTGCGCCGCGAAAGGCGTAGATCGCCTGCTTGGGATCGCCAATCAGCAGCAGCGCGGTATCCGGCTGCTGTCGCCAGATACGGCGGAAAATACGGTACTGCTGGGGATCGGTATCCTGAAACTCATCGATCATCGCGACCGGGAAACGCTGGCGGATCGCGGCTGCCAGCGCCTCACCGTTGTCGCTGTTCAGCGCCTGGTCGAGGCGGCTCAACATGTCATCAAAGCCCAGCTCGCCGCGACGGCGCTTCTCACGCGCTACCGCCTCGCGGATCTCCCGCATGGCGGTGGTCAGCACCAGATCGCTGAGGCTGAGCGGCTCGGCCAGCAGGCCCTCAATGGCAACAAACAGCGGGTGCTCCGGCACGACGCCGCCCGCCTTGGTGCGCGAAGTTAAAAACGACTGGGCGAACTTCTCCAGCGCGTCCGGCAGCAGATAGCTGCGGGTCTCCTCCTGCGCCCAGGCGCTAATTTTCTCGATCCACTTGCCCTGGTTGCCGCGGTTAAACTTGCGTCGGTCGATGCCTGAACTCTCGATCAGAGGATCGAGCTCCGCTACCGCCGCAAGCCACTGCTGCTTAATAGCATCAATGCGGGCGATGATTTTTGCATGGCGCGAAGCCAGGGTTTCATCTGCAGGCGGCGGGGATTTGATTACCGGCGCCTCCCCCTGCAGATAGCGGTTAATCGCGTTCAGCAGCTCCAGCGGCCCCTTCCACGAGGCGTGGATCACCTCGGCGATATCGCGCGGCAGCGGGTAACAGTGTCGGCGCCAGAAGTCGGCGCAGGCCTGCGCGCGCAGCAGGGACTCATCTTCAATCAGCTGCTGTTGGAAAAGCATGCCCGACTCAAAGGCGTTGAGGCTAAGCATGCGCTGGCAGAAGCCGTGAATGGTGAAGACCGCCGCCTCGTCCATCTGTCGCTCGGCCAGCATCAGCCAGCTCGCGGCCTGCTGCTTATCCGGAATATCGTCAAGCAAACGGGCATAGAGCGGATTGTCGGTGCTTTCGCGCAGGCAGGCGATGCGCAGCTCGTGGATGTTGCTGCGGATACGGCCGCGCAGCTCTTCGGTGGCGGCTTCGGTAAAGGTCACCACCAGCAGCTCCTCTACGGTAAGCGGCCGTGAAAAGGCGCTCTCGCCGCCCAGCCCCAGCAGCAGGCGCAGGTAGAGGGCGGCGATGGTGTAGGTTTTTCCGGTGCCCGCAGAGGCTTCAATCAGGCGCTCACCGCGTAAGGGTAAGCGCAGGGGGTCCAGAGTCTCAGCGGGGTTGGTCATTATTTCTCACTTATCAGGGGCAGCGTGCGCTGCAGTGCGCTGACGTTGTCCCATACCTTCCAGCCTTCAGGGTGTACATACCCGGATTTATCACTCGGCGTGCCGGAGACCTGGGACAGGATCGCCATCCCCCGCGGCTCTACCACCGCCTGGTGGAAGAAGTCGGCAAGTTTCTGCGGCGTCAGCTGTTTAATCTCAGCGACAACTTTATCACGGGAATCAAAGCGCATATTACCCCGATCGAAATCTTTGCTGATCTGCGTCGCCTCTTCACCCAGCGTTTGCGGGGCCTGTGTGACCTGGGCGATCACCGCCTGCTGGAGCTGGGCAAACTCCTCCGCGCTCATTTTGCGCAGCCGCTCCTCCGCCGTCGGGAAGAAGGCCTGGTAGCGCGCCCACAGCGCCGACGGCTGCTTGTTGCTGCTCTGGAGCAGGAAGCCCAGCCCCCACTGGCGGCCAACGCTCATCGGGAAGGCAAATACCGCATAGCCGAGCTGCTCCTCGGTACGCAGCTGATTATAGAACCACGGCTGGATGATCTGCCCCAGCATCGCGCTGTAGGCCGAGCTGCTGTACTCGTCATAGCCCGGCGGGACAAACACGGCGGCCAGCGCCGAATCGCTGGTACTGCCCGCTTTCTCAAAGATTATCCCCTGCTTTTTATCCACCAGCACGTCACGGTTGCGGCACCACTGGTTTCCCTTCGCCGCAAGCTGATCCTGCACCTGGTGGGCCAGATCTTTCGCCTGCACCTCGCTCATATTGCCAACGATTAGGAACTCCGGACGCGCGTTGCTTTTCAGCCGATCGCGGTAGGCCATGACATCTTTCAGGGTGATCTCAGGCAGCAGCGCCCGGCGCTCTTCACGCTGGAAGTAGGGAACCTGAGAGAGCATCTGCGTCGGCATGATCGCCTGCTCGTAGGCTTTACCCTTCTCTGCGGAGTCCATCATCTGTGCATACCAGGACTTCGCCTGCGCCAGTTGGTCCTCGGTTGGCGTATAGCTAAAGTAGCCCGCCAGCAGATCTTTGAAGAGCTGCGGCAGATGCTGGGTATAGCCGTTAGCATTGAGCATCAGGCCGTTATTGGCATTCGTGGAGAAACTAATTCCGCCGACGGCGGCCTGGTTACTCAGCTGATCCAGGGCGATCCCCGCCAGGTAATCATTCAGCGCGAACATCACCTGGTTTTTAGCGCTGTCCATCGCCAGCGGATTACGCAGCACGACGCTAACGTCAGCCTTTGGCTCGCTGGCAAAGTAGCGGCTTGGCATGTAAACCACGCGCAGAGTAGGATCGTCCACAATCAGCTCGGGATGGGTGTAGTTTTTCGCCGGCTTTTGCAGCGTAAAATCATCTGGAATATAGGGATTCAGCTCGGGCAACTTCAGCGCGATGGCATTGGATCTCTGCTGCCAGTCGGCGAAAGTCTGGTCGCTAATCTTGTCGACCTGATAAGGCGCATCGACAAAATAGGCGGTTTTATTGTGCGGCTCCTGCGGGCTGATGTACCAGATGCGGGCGTTCTGCGGCGTCATCATTGCCAGCCGCGCTTTAACAGCCTCGGCATCAAACCGATCGGCAATGTTTACCGCGTCCAGGGTATGTTCAACCGGCACGCGGATCATGGTATCCGCCAGCCATTCGACGTAGTCCATATCCCGGGTAATGGAGGGGTAGCGGAAGTCGAGATCCAGCACGTGGGACAGCTCGTCAAAGTAGCGCTTGTCCACGCCCTTCTCACGCAGCAGCTGGAGATAGCTAAAAATGGCCGCAACCACCTCATCACGGTGCGCCAGCCCCTTGTCGGTCAGGGTGGCAGAGATAGCCAGCACGCCGCTGTTGCCGTTCACGACAGGATCGGAGTCGCCGCGGATCCCTTCGGCCAGCCCCTGCTGCTGCAGCCAGTCAGAGAGGGTGCCCGGGCTGCGGTTGCCAATCAGGTAGGTGATCAGCTCGTCGGTTTTGCTGCGGAACTGGGGCGTATTGTTATCGATGCGGAACTCAACTCGCACCACCTTGCGCGGCATCACCGGCACGTAGTGGAGGATCAGCCCCTTCTGCGCGTCGGTTACTACCGGCACGTCAATTTTCGGCAGCGCCAGCGCTTTGTTCGGCACGCGGCCAAAGGTTTTCGCGGCGATGGCGGCCAGCTCCGGCAGCGGACGATTGCTATAGATCACGGCCTTCATCAGGTTCGCCGAATAGTATTTATTGCGGAAGGCCAGCAGCGCCTCCTGCACCGGGCTACCCGGCTTGTCGCTCAGGGTCTCCAGGTTACCACCGGAGAAGCGCGAAGCCGGATGCGCCGGGTTAATGGTCTCTGCGCTCACCTGCGCCATGCGCATCCCGTCCCGGGAACGGGCCAGCGTCAGCTCGGCGTTGACCGCGTTACGTTCGCGCTCGGCATACTTTTTATCAAGCAGCGGCGAGGCGATGGCATCCGCAAGGCGATCCACGGCCCCTTCCAGCGCGTCGTTCTCCACTTCCAGATAGAACGCGGTACGGTAGGGTGCGGTGCTGGCGTTGTGGCTGCCGCCGTGCAGCTTTAAAAATTCAGCAAGGCTGTCCGGCTGCGGATAGTGAGTAGAGCCCATCAGGGTCATATGCTCAAGATAGTGCGCCAGACCGGGATGCGCCTCGGGATCCTGCAGCGAGCCCACGGGCACCACCAGCGCAGAGAGCGATTTCACCGCCTGCGGATCGTTAACCAGCAGAGCAACCATACCGTTATCGAGGCGAATAGCCTGATACTGGCGGGTGTCCTTATCGCTTTTACGAATCGTTTCCTGAACGGGTTGCCAACCGGTGTCTGCCTGACTTAACGGTGCCCAGAAGGCGACAAATAAGACTAACGCTTTGAACCAGGTGCTGCTGGGCATTCACGAACCTCATCATTAACAAACCAGTACCGGCAGGGCCGGCATATCTAATCAGTCCGTGATTCGCTGCGCATCATAATGGAAGCCTATCCGCTGCGCAATTTTTACACACTTCATCAGGACTGACTAAAGCGAAAGAGCGGCAGTAAATAACGCTCTGCCTGCTTAACTATCTCGGCATAGTTTTCCGGTTCGAGGGTGCGCCACAGGCGCTGGTACCATACGTCTTCACCCTCGCCGCTGACCACCATGTTGCCTTCATAAGCCTGCAGGAATTTGCTCCGCGCCTTAGCGAGCGTCTCCTCGTCTTTTAACATCGCATCATTTGTCGCGTCATAACAGGCTTTTATCCATGCCCCACCGCTTTCCGGTAGCAGCAGCAGCGGTTTTTTCATCCCTTCCCGGTAGCCTTCGACCAGCTCCTCAAGGTACCTCAAGGCCTCATCCTGCTTGAGAGGTGGGAACTGCCAGGCTTTATCGTTGCGGACAAACAGCCGACTCTCTCCCGTTCCGCCGCTGGCACAGTAGACAAGATGTTCCAGCCAAAGTTGCAGCCCCTGTGAGACCTTCAGCATCGAAGGACGCCAGCGCAGCAGGCCATCCTCCTGTACATGCTGTAGCCAGCCGGTCAGGTGCACCTTGCCACAGTCAAGCTCGATCTCCATGCTCTCGGCGGGTTTGCGGTGCTCGTGAACGCGCGACGCCAGCTGCTGCATCTCCTGGTGCTGGCTCTCCCAGACAATTTCACCAAATGCGCCGTAGGGCAGCTGGCCCGCTGCGCGGTACTGACGGAAGAGTTTCTCAACGTCCTCCTCCTCTACCAGGGTATTGAGCAGCGCCTGGTTAAGCTGGTAGCGGTCCAGCCCATCGATAATAAAGGGCTCGGCGTCAGGAATATCGCTCGCCTCAGGGCGGAAGTTCACCTTCAGACGCATCTGGAAGAAGGCCTGCACCGGATGTGCCCAGAAGCGCTGCAGCTGTTCAAACGGCAGCGTCTCCAGCGGCTCCTCCGCCAGCTCCTGAATAAAGGTGGCATGGGCTACCCCCTGCTGGCTGGCGGCGGGTAACCACTCCCGGGCGTAGCTTTGCAGCTCATCGGCAATAAAGTTTTCTGCATCAAACGGCATCCGCGTATGCAGATGGGTGATGTGATCCACCACCCGCTTCGCGCTTTCATCGCAGGTAAGTTCTTCATCGCCGGGCAGATAGTGGCTCTGCCCGATGTAGTCCACCAGCTCCTGCACCAGCACCGACGGGAAACGCTCGCTGTTATCCTGAATCGAGCGCCCGATATAACTGATGTAGAGCTTCTGCTGGGCAGAGATGAGCGCCTCCAGGAAGAGGTAGCGGTCATCGTCCCGACGGCTACGATCGCCGCGCATCGGTTTCTGGCTCATCAAATCAAAGCCGAGCGGGGCCAGCGCGCGCGGATAGACGCCGTCGTTCATCCCCAGCAGGCAGACGACCTTAAAGGGGATCGAGCGCATCGGCATCAGCGTACAGATATTGATAGGCCCGGCGAGGAAGCGCTGGCTAATGCGCTCCTGGTCAAGCCTCTGCGCCAGCTCGTCGCGCAGCAGGGAGAGCGGCACTGCCTCATCATAGTGCGCGCCAACGCCCTGGGTGATAACCGCCTGCCACTGCTGTTCAATCAGTGCCAGCGCAGCCTCGGTATCGGGATCCGGCAGGAAAAAGTCGTTGAGCATGTCGCGGCAGACCGGCAGCCACTCGGCCAGCGGGCGATCCTGGGCCAGCCCTTTACGCCACAGCCTGAGCTGCATCAGCAGCGAGGCCAGATGGCCCACCAGCTCGGCAATCAGGCCGCTGGACTCATCGTAGGGCAGCACCGACTGCCACTCGCCTTGACGGCTCTCCATTGCGTAGCCGAGCAGCATGCGCGTCAGGCCAAACTGCCAGGTGTGCTGGCCGGTCGCGGGCAGCGCCAGCTCGCGCACGTTGTCGTCGTCCATGCCCCAGCGCACGCCGGACTCGTTGACCCACTGGCGCAGATAGCGCAGCCCCTCTTCGTCGATGTTAAACCGCGCGGCGAGCACCGGCACATCCAGCAGGGCCAGCACGTCCTCCGACTGGAAGCGGCTGTCCGGCAGCGAAAGCAGGCTGATAAAAGCCTGCAGAGCCGGGTGCGACTGGCGCGCGCGACGGTCGGAGATAGCATAGGGCAGATAGCGATCCCCGCTGGCACTGCCAAACACCGCCTGGATAAAGGGGCTGTAGCTGTCGATATCCGCCACCATCACAATGATGTCGCGCGGGGAGAGATCCGGATCTTCTTCCAGCATCGCCAGCAGACGATCGTGCAGCACCTCGACCTCCCGCTGCGGGCTGTGGCAGACGTGCACCGCCACGCTGCGGTCATCCCGCTCCAGCCTGCGCTTGCCATCGCTGCGCTCATACTCCTTGGCCGTTACGCCGGCGACGGCGCTGTTTTTCAGCTCCAGAATGTCATACTGCAAGTTTTGCAGCAGCGCACCGGGCGTAATATCAACGAAGGCGTCGAGATCGTCGTAGCGATCCATCCCTGCCAGCAGATAGATGTAGTCGCGCCCCAGCTTGCCCCACGAGGCCAGCAGCGGGTTACCCACCTCCTGCTCGCCTTCGCTGTTAAACAGGCCCTCTACCGGTTGATCTTCACGGAACAGGGCCACCGGATGGGCATCAAGGTGGTGCTTACGCTGGCGGGCAATCAGCCGGGAGAGAAACGCCGGATCTTTAATATCCCCCCAGTAGTAGCGGCAGGGGTTGGTAAACAGCAGGTGAATATCCACATGCTTGCCCAGCGCCTGCAATGCCTGGAGATAGACCGGCGGCAGGGCGGAAATGCCGCAGATAAACACCCGGGAGGGCAGCCCGGCAGGCGGCGTCGTGGCGGACTCCAGCACGTTGATAAAACGCTGGTAGAGATTGGCTCGGTGCCAGTGCGGCTGCCCCTGCGCGGCGGTGTGCTCCACCAGCGCCCGCCAGAGGGGCGCCTGCCAGATCTGCGCTTCACCGAGGCCGTCGACCAGGCCGCCCTCTTCCCAGCGGGTCAGCCACTCCGGGCGAAAGACCAGATACTGATCGTAGAGATCCGCTACCCGAGATGAGAGCTGAAACAGCTTACGCTTGTCATCATCGTCATTGAGGTAGTGACGAAGCATGGTGAACGCCTCCTGCTCCAGCATCTGCGGCAGCAGGGTCATCAGCTTCCAGCTCATGCTCTGTTTATTAAAGGCGCTCTCTTTCGGGATGTCCGGCAGCACGCGGACAAACATATCCCAGATAAAGCTCGCCGGGAGTGGAAACTCGATATTGGCGGCGATGCCAAACTTTTGCGACAGCGTCATCTGTAGCCATTGCGCCATGCCGGTACTCTGTACCAGCACCATTTCGGCCTCAAAGGGATCGTCGAGCCGTTCGCGCTCAACGATAAATTCCATCAACGCTTCCAACACATCCAGACGATTGGAGTGATAGACCCTTAACATAAACGCTCCTGACTACTCATAAACTGGGCAATATAACCGCGTCATCTTCCCCTGCCTGCCCACCGGCGAGGTGATGGTTACGCTGATGCTGACACATCCGGCGTCCGTTGTCTGTATCCGGCTGACCTGCCAGCCCGGCGGTAGCGGCGCAGGCCGGGGCTGCGCCTGCTGCCAGCCGTAGCGCCACAGATAGCGATAGTGGCTCCAGGCGGTGAACCCCTCCAGCAGCACGCGATGATACCCTGTCAGCGCCGTCACAACCATGACCAGCAGCACCATTGCCAGCAACGTTTCCGGCAGGCTAAAGCCCCTCTGGTGGGCTACGGCATCTGGCATTGGTCTATCTCCTTGAATGGACAGAAATCGCTCCAGCCGTGGGGGGAAAACGTCACGCCGCTCTCGCCTATCGCCCCGCTGCGCCACAGGGTTTCACTCCCGCTGGCGGCGATCATCAGCAGCGTCCGGTCGGCAAAAATACGCAGGCAAACCCGCCACGGCTGGCGGCTATGCTCCCGGCACTGCACGGCAGGCTGCGTCTGCCAGACCTGCATCCGCCCCCACTCCAGCGCCGAATGGGCTACGGCTAAACTGCGTATTGCCCGGCTTTCGCTGGTAATGCGCTGCGTATGGGTACGCTGGCGCTGGTTCAGGCCATTAAGCATCAGGCTGCCCAGCACCAGCAGCAGGAGAACCAGCGCCAGGGAGGATATTCCCCTTTCATCTTTCACAGATTTCACTTTTCATAAATTGTACCCCGCCACGCTGTACGTCGCGCTTAGGGTCTCCTCGGGATGGTTAAGGGGAGCCGCCGCCAGCGTGACCGTCAGCAAGGGGGCGAAAGCGCCCTGCGGCTGGCGGATCACCGTGAAGCGCTGGACGCTGACCGTGGCGGGATCGGTAATTTTATCCCACCCTTTATCTTCGCAGCTCTCTGCCCCCTGCCGCGTCTCCAGCACGCCGTTCTGCAGGCGAAATCCGGTCTGTTCGGCCGCAGAGAGGGGTGAATGCTCCCACCGGCCATTGCTGTTGGCATCCCACTGCACAATCACACAGGCTCCCTGTCGACCCATCACCAGCGGCTCTCCGCTACACTCCCCCCGGCAGTAGCCAGCCCGCTGGAGATGTTTTCCCAGCGTGAAGAGATGCTGCCAAAGCGCTTCCTCCAGGGCTTGCTGCCGGGTCTGATGGAGCATTGCCGTTTGCAGCGCAGGTAAAAAGCGGGCCGCGCTGAGCAGGAGTACGCTACCGATGGTCATCGCAATAAGCACCTCCAGCAGCGAAAAACCGCCCTCGGTCAGCTGCATGAACCGCCGTTTGTACGCTGGCATACTCTTATCCGTCCCCAATTTGACACAATAATCTGCCACTCCCCCGCCTCGCTGCGCAGCGTGATATGTCCGGCCCATGCCGTATTGCGCAGCCCGTAAAAGCCGAGCGAGGGGGTGATATCCACCAGTGCTACCTCTGGCCAGAGCGGACGCAGCGCAAAGGGATTATCCGCCCCACAGGACGCCTGCACGTTAGCCGACGCCAGCAGGCACCAGCGGTCGCTCTCCTGCTTCACCCATACCTTGCGATCCCGGCTGTGCCAGTTGGCGTCGTCCCGCAGCAACTCCAGATAGTCACGCACCTGCCAGGCGGTTTGCCACAGACGCTGGTGCGCCTGGTAGCTCTGCCAGCCGTATAGCCCCGAGGCGCCCAGGATCACGAGCACCATCATCGCTACCGTGGTTTCTATAAGGGTGTAACCCTGCTCTTTTTTCATGGCCGTACTCTGCGCCTGATGTGCGATGCATGCGAGATGAGATGCTCGCTTTTACGAGGTGCTACGAGAGAAATATCGTGAATTGCAGAGGGTTACATCGCAGCAGGAAAGCGGGTCGCAGAACGAAATACGGGAGGAAAAAAACCGGCGCAGTAACGCGCCGGCTGTGGCAGGCTGTCAGCGTTAGATAGCGACCGGGGCTTTAATCCCAGGGTGCGGATCGTAGCCTTCGATCTCAAAGTCGTCGAAGCGGTAGTCAAACAGCGAGTCCGGCTTACGCTTGATCACAAGCTTCGGCAGCGCGCGCGGCTCACGGGTCAGCTGCAGGTGCGTCTGCTCCATGTGGTTGCTGTAGAGATGGGTATCGCCGCCGGTCCAGACGAAGTCGCCCACCTCCAGGTCACACTGCTGCGCCATCATATGCACCAGCAGCGCGTAGCTGGCGATGTTGAACGGCAGGCCGAGGAAGACATCGCAGGAGCGCTGGTAGAGCTGGCAGGAGAGCTTGCCATCCGCGACGTAAAACTGGAAAAACGCGTGGCACGGGGCCAGCGCCATTTTGTCCAGCTCGCCCACGTTCCAGGCAGAGACGATGATCCGCCGGGAGTCTGGATCGGTCTTCAGCTGGTTCAGCACGGTCGCGATCTGGTCGATGTGGCGGCCGTCCGGCGTGGGCCATGCGCGCCACTGCTTGCCGTAGACCGGACCAAGATTACCCTGCTCGTCGGCCCACTCGTCCCAGATGGTGACGTTGTTTTCATGCAGGTAGGCGATGTTGGTATCGCCCTGCAGGAACCACAGCAGCTCATGAATGATCGAGCGCAGGTGGCAACGCTTGGTAGTCACCAGCGGGAAGCCCTCCTGCAGGTTAAAGCGCATCTGATGGCCAAAAATGGAAAGCGTGCCGGTGCCGGTACGGTCGTTTTTCTGCGTGCCTTCATCCAGCACTTTTTGCATCAGTTCTAAATACTGTTTCATGGTTCCTCAGGAGACGTGTTGCTGCGGGCGACGGCGGTACGCCCAGACCATCATCAGCGCGCCCGCAATAATCATTGGGATAGAGAGGATCTGGCCCATGCTGATGTACTGCACCCACTCGCCGGTAAACTGCGCGTCCGGCTGACGGAAGAACTCCACGATGATGCGGAATGCGCCATAGCCGATCAGGAACAGGCCTGATACTGCACCCATCGGACGCGGCTTACGAATAAACAGGTTAAGGATGATAAACAGCACGACCCCCTCCAGCGCCAGCTCATAGAGCTGTGAAGGGTGGCGCGGCAGTACGCCATAGGTATCAAAAATAGACTGCCACTCCGGGTGCGAAGGCAGCAGCGCCATATCTTCGGCACGGGAGCCCGGGAAGAGCATCGCCAGCGGGAAGTTCGGGTCGACGCGGCCCCACAGCTCACCGTTGATAAAGTTACCCAGCCGTCCGGCGCCCAGCCCGAATGGGATCAGCGGCGCAATAAAATCGGCGACCTGGAAGAAGGTGCGTTTAGTGCGTTTGGCAAAGATAATCATTACCACGATCACGCCGACCAGGCCGCCGTGGAAGGACATGCCGCCGTCCCAGACGCGGAACAGATAGAGCGGATCCTGAATAAAGGTCGGGAAGTTATAGAACAGCACATAGCCGATGCGCCCGCCAAGGAAGACGCCCAGGAAGCCTGCATAAAGCAGGTTTTCCACTTCGTTTTTCGTCCAGCCGCTGCCGGGACGGCTTGCGCGGCGGCCAGCCAGCCACATGGCAAAAATAAAGCCAACCAGGTACATCATGCCGTACCAGTGCAGCGAAACCGGTCCGATAGAGAAAATTACCGGATCGATATCGGGAAAACGCAGATATCCATTATTCATCTGTCACCACAAAGTGTTGTTATTCCGCCAAAAATCGACAGCGGTTAAGATGTGCGCCCGCTTAACAGGGCGCTCCAAAGCTGGGAATCATAGCATAAGCCAGGCGGGCGATTAGGGCGAAGTTGTAAAAGATCTCTATCTTCCTTTTACCCGCCGCCGGTGCGCTAGCGTCCGCCGCGGATCAGGCCGCCCATGCCCCGGCGCTCCATAAAGGCCGCCACCTGATGGCGTACCTCGCTGGTGAACTGGGCCTCCAGAGTACGGTTTGCCAGCGTCTCGGCATCCTCGCGATCGATATGGCGCAGCAGGTATTTAACGCGGGCCACCGAGCGACCGTTCATCGACAGATGGCGGTAACCAAGACCGATCAGCACCGCCACGCACATCGGATCGCCCGCCATCTCCCCGCACAGGCAGAGATCGATGCCATAGCGCTCCGTCTCCTGGGCGATCGTCGCCAGCGCCCGCAGAACCGCCGGGTGCAGGCTGTCGTAGAGGCTCGCCACGCGGGTATTGTTGCGATCCACCGCCAGAATATACTGGGTGAGATCGTTCGTGCCAACAGAGATAAAATCGACCCGGCTGGCCAGATGCGCCAGCATAAAGACCATCGAAGGGACTTCCAGCATCACCCCAATGCGTGGTTTGGGGATGGCGTAGCCGATCATCTCTTCGACCTCCCGCCCGGCGCGCTCAATCAGACGGCGGGCTTCGTCTACCTCTTCAATACTGGTGACCATTGGCAGCAGGATGCTGAGGTTGCCGGTGGCGGCGTTGGCGCGCAGCATGGCCCGCACCTGAATCAGGAAGATCTCTGGCTGATCGAGCGTAATGCGGATCCCCCGCCAGCCAAGGCACGGATTCTCCTCGCTGATGGGCATATAGGGCAGTTGCTTATCCGCGCCGACGTCCAGCGTTCGCAGGGTAACAGGCTTCTCGTTGAACAGCTGCAGCATCCCCTGATACTGGGCCACCTGCTCCTCTTCGGAGGGGAAGCCGCTCTGCAGCATAAACGGGATCTCAGTCCGGTAGAGGCCAATGCCGTCGATGCGGCTGCCAAGCTGCTCCTCATGCGCAGGACTCAGCCCGGCGTTGAGCATCACCTTAACCCGATCGCCGCTTTTTAGCTGGGCGGGAAGGTTAACCTCATCCTCCGCGAGCTTGCTTAGCTCGTTCTCTTCGGTGATGAGACGCTGATACTCCTGAAGCAGGACAGGCTCAGGATCGACCAGCAGTTCGCCCCGGTAGCCGTCCACCACCAGCGTACGGCGGTGCAGCACCGAGGGCTGAATATCGGCCCCCATTACCGTTGGGATGCCAAGGGCACGTACCATAATCGCAGCGTGGGAGTTGGCCGCGCCGTCGCGTACCACTACCCCCACCAGCCGATCGTGAGGCAGCTCGGCCAGCGTGGTAGCGGAGAGCTCGTCGGCCACCAGCACAAAGCGCTCGGGCCAGGTATTGGGTCCCTGCAGGCTATCGTCGAGGTGGAACAGCAGGCGCTGCCCCAGCGTGCGCAGATCGCCAGCCCGCTCCTTCAGGTAGCCGTCGGAGAGAGCAGCAAACTGTTCGGCAAAGCGTCCGATGACCTTTTTCACCGCCCACTCGGCCACGAAGCCGCGATCGACTTCGTCGAACAGTTCGCGTCTGAGGCGGGCGTCCGACAGCAGGTGGGAATAGAGATCGAAGATGGCCGCCGTCTCTTTCTGCGCCCCGGCAGAGAAGCGCTTGCTGTAGCGGCGAAACTCGCTGGCAGCCTCTTCAAGCGCGCCGGTGAGCCGTTCGCGTTCAAGACCGGTGTCCAGCGTTGAGGCTTCGTAGACCTGCTCCATCAGCGGCAGAGTAGCATCCATCCAGCCCTCGGCAATGGCGACGCCGGGCGCGGCAGGTAGCGCACGAATACGCGTCTGGCGATACTGGCCAAACAGGGCGGCAAGCTGCGACTGGGAGAGGATGGCCGCCATCTGGGTGGCCAGCGTGACTAAAAATGACTCCTCGCTCTCGTCAAACTGCCGCAGCTCGCGCTGCTGAACCACCAGAACGCCCAGCAGCTGGCGTCGCTGAATAATCGGCACGCCCAGAAACGCGCGGAACCGCTCCTCTTTTACCGAGGGAATGTACTTAAAGCTGGGGTGCTTTTGCGCGTCGGCAAGGTTAATCGGCTCCGCCAGCCTGCCTACCAGGCCGACGATACCCTGATCGAATGCGAGCGTGATGGTGCGACCGCGCGGCTTTTTCAAACCGCGCGTCGCCATCAGGTAATAGCAGCGTCTGTCGTGATCGGCGAGGTAGACCGAACAGACTTCGGTATCCATCGCCAGACAGATGTCCGTCACCAGAATATCCAGCGCCTCGTTAAGGCGCGGCGCGCTGGCAACTTTCTCAACTATTTCTCGTAACCGGGTGAGCATGATATGTATGGCTTATCCTCTCTTACGTCGCCAGGCAGGAGAGTGTTGTGGCTTTGGGGTGCTCTCTGCCAGCGCCATAACCACACTTGCAAACTCCTTCATCACCCGACGATAAACATCGCGCTTAAACGAGACAACCTGACGAACAGGATACCAGTAGCTTACCCAGCGCCAGCCATCGAACTCAGGGGTACTGCTGGTTTGCATATTGATATCCGCATCGTTGCTGATCAATTGCAAAAGAAACCACTTCTGTTTTTGGCCGATACAAACCGGCTTTGTGTCCCAACGCACCAAACGTTTCGGTAACTTGTAACGCAACCAGCTGCGGGTCGAAGCAAGAATACGCACATCCTTCCGGCTCAGCCCCACCTCTTCGAACAGCTCCCGGTACATAGCTTGCTCCGGGGACTCACCAGGGTTAATACCTCCCTGGGGAAACTGCCACGAGTGCTGACCGAAGCGCCTGGCCCACATGACCTGGCCTTGTCGATTACAGATTACGATACCCACATTTGGGCGGTAGCCATCGTCATCAATCACCGGACTACCTCAAAATAAACCTGAATTAAACGATTGTTTCACACTCGTGGGATACGGTAAACCACTCTCTCAATACGCTATAACCGAATAACATTTGAATAACTCACAATTATCACCTGAGTTATAAACAGAATAGGTTCGCCAACTGCGGTTTTATTCACGATTTCTGTGGATAGAGTTGTGCAGAAGTACGGAATTACTCTGGGAAAACCTGCACGAACCTGAATAATCTGTTTATCACTTAAAAAAATAATATGGGACTATTCATTAGGTTATACCACGATCTTAATGCCTGCGGGATCATAATGTGATGTGCATCACGGGGTCGATCCGAAGAGTGATGAAAGATCGAACAGAGTCGGTTTTATCCACAGATTGTGCCAATAAGTTAAGCACAATTTGTGCGAAAATTCGATTTTGGTCGCACGTCAAGGCTGTAAATGGAAACAGTAGTACCGGTTTTCCTCACTTATCCCACTTTTCTGTGGATAACATGGTGTAAGATCCTGTTCATTGTCAGTGACCAGATTTGGAAAACCTTGCGAGCCGTTGCGCAACAAAAAGCATTCAAGGGAAAAAAATCCTAAAAATCATTGCGTTGTTTATCGCCGCGGGAAAAAATCTATTGCGTTACCCCCTGTGCACTAATGCTGTTCATTTTTTAACCAGAGGTTGTTCATATGCTGCCGCTCTCTCCTTTTACCTCTCCGCCCGCTTCGGAAAGCCTCCTCCTGGAGCAGGCGCAACGGCTAGCCGGGCTCACCCTTGGCGAACTGGGTACGTTGGCCGGGCTACCGGTGCCGGCAGACTTCAAGCGTGATAAAGGCTGGACCGGGGTACTGCTGGAGCGCTGGCTGGGAGCAAGCGCGGGCAGCAAGCCTGAGCAGGATTTTGCCGCGCTGGGGGTAGAGCTGAAAACCATTCCGGTAGATAGCCTGGGCCGCCCGCTGGAGACCACCTTCGTTTGTGTCGCGCCGCTGACCGGCAACAGCGGCGTCACGTGGGAGAGTAGCCACGTGCGCCACAAGCTCAAACGGGTGCTGTGGATCCCGGTAGAGGGCTCGCGGGAGATCCCTGTCGCCAGCCGCCGGGTTGGCTCGCCGCTGCTGTGGAGTCCCAGCGAGCAGGAAGAGCAGCAGCTGCGCATGGACTGGGAAGAGCTCATGGATCTTATCGTGCTGGGTCAGGTTGAGAGCATTACCGCGCGTCACGGCGAAGTGCTACAGCTGCGGCCTAAGGCGGCGAACAGCAAGGCGCTGACCGAGGCAGTGGGCCAGCATGGTCAGCCGATCCTCACCCTGCCGCGAGGCTTCTATCTGAAGAAGAACTTTACCCGTGCGCTGCTGGAGCGGCATTTTTTGTTGCAGGGTTATTAAATTTTTTGCCCTCTTCCGCCGGAGGCTTATAATTAGCGCTTCTTTTTTTGGCAGGACTTTACGATGTTATTTGCATGGATAACCGATCCCAACGCCTGGCTCGCGCTCGGTACGCTGACGCTGCTGGAGATTGTGCTCGGGATCGACAATATTATTTTCCTCTCTCTGGTCGTCGCAAAGCTCCCGACCGCACAGCGTAACCACGCCCGCCGTATTGGTCTGGCAGGGGCGATGCTGATGCGTCTGGCGCTGCTGGCCTCTATCTCGTGGGTGACCCGACTCACCACGCCGCTGTTCAGCGTTTTCGATCATGCGGTCTCCGCCCGGGATCTGATCCTGCTGCTCGGCGGTCTGTTCCTGATCTGGAAGGCCAGCAAAGAGATCCATGAAACGATCGAAGGTGAAGAGGAAGGACTGAAAACCAACGTTCACTCGTTCCTCGGCGCCATCGTGCAGATCATGATGCTGGATATTATCTTTAGCCTCGACTCGGTTATTACGGCGGTGGGTCTGTCGGATCATCTGTTCATTATGATGGCGGCGGTAGTGATCTCCGTCGGCGTGATGATGTTTGCCGCCCGCCCTATCGGCGAGTTTGTCGATCGTCACCCGTCGGTAAAAATGCTGGCCCTGTCATTCCTGATCCTGGTCGGCTTTACGCTGATGCTGGAGAGTTTTGGCATCCACGTGCCGAAAGGTTATATCTATTTCGCCATGTTCTTCTCGATCGCCGTCGAGACCCTGAACCTGTTGCGCAATAAAAAGAATCCGCTGTGATCTCTCGCTCCCCCGCTACGGGGGAGCCATCGCTGCATTAATGAGCGAGAAATTTAATGATGACGCCTGAAGCGACGCCGTTAATCGCAATCATTGAGCCAATGATTGCCATAGCCTGAGTCCTGATAACGCTATGTAGCTCAGCCTTAACGTTGGCAACTTCAATCCTGATTGCAGACGTATCCTCCTTGGTTGCGTAGTTAGATTTAATCACGGCCATATCCATGACCAGCGACTCCACCTTCTCCTCAAGCGTTTTCACGCGTATCTCCATCTCTCCTTCTCCGTTACTTGTAACGTTAATTACGTGACGAAAATATTACCACGCTATGCGCATGGTAAACCGTGGTGAATGCCGCTATTTCTGAGTACTTTTTAAGATTTTCCCGCTTTTTCCTTTCTTATCCATACGTTATTACTACACTCAATACAGATTCTGGCCTAAGAAGGAGGAAAACAGTGAAAAAATGGGCAGTAGTGATTTCCGCAGTAGGTTTGGCCTGCGCCGTATCAGGATGCAGCAGTGACTATGTGATGGCGACGAAAGATGGCCGTATGATCCTGACCGAAGGCAAGCCGGCCGTAGATGACGATACCGGGCTGGTCAGCTACCGCGACCTGCAGGGCAACGAGATGCAGATTAACCGTGATGACGTATCGCAAATTATTGAACGATAAGTGCTAAGGTCAGCAATTTGCTGGCCTTTTGATTTTTCTCTTCCCCTTTTGCCTCCCCTCTGCCATGTTTATATTCCTTTGTCAGGAAGCCCCTGACGTTGTTAAAAAACAAGGAAGCCGGCTATGCATTATCACCGTATCCCTCACAGCTCGCTTGAGATAAGCACGCTGGGGCTGGGCACAATGACCTTTGGTGAGCAGAACAGCGAAGCCGAGGCCCATGCACAGCTTGATTACGCCGTAGGCCAGGGTATTAACCTGATTGATGTGGCAGAGATGTATCCCGTGCCGCCGCGCCCGGAAACCCAGGGTTTAACCGAGACCTACGTTGGTAACTGGCTGGCGAAGCGCGGCAGCCGTGAAAAGCTGGTTATCGCCTCCAAGGTGAGCGGGCCGAGCCGCAATAACGACAGCGGCATTCGGCAGAATCAGGCGCTGGATCGCAAGAATATCCGTGAAGCGCTGGACGCTAGCCTGAAACGCCTGCAAACCGACTATCTCGATCTCTACCAGGTTCACTGGCCGCAGCGTTCGACCAACTGCTTTGGTAAGCTGGGCTATGAGTGGACGGAATCCGCACCCGGCGTGACTATTCTTGAAACGCTGGAAGCGCTGGCCGAGTGTCAGCGGGCGGGTAAGATCCGCTACATCGGCGTCTCGAACGAAACGGCGTTTGGCGTGATGCGCTATCTGCATCTGGCGGATAAGCACGATCTGCCGCGTATCGTCACCATCCAGAACCCTTACAGCCTGCTGAACCGCAGCTTTGAGGTCGGTCTGTCAGAGGTGAGCCAGTTTGAGGGCGTTGAGCTGCTGGCCTACTCCTGCCTGGCCTTCGGCACCCTGACGGGCAAGTACCTGAACGGCGCGAAGCCAGCCGGCGCGCGCAACACGCTGTTTAGCCGTTTCACGCGCTACAGCGGTGAGCAGACGCAAAAAGCGATTGCTGCCTACGTGGATATCGCCAAACGGCACAATCTGGACGCGGCGCAGATGGCGCTGGCTTTTGTCCGCCGTCAGCCGTTCGTGGCCAGCACCCTGCTGGGGGCAACGACCCTCGAGCAGCTTAAGACCAACGTCGAGAGCCTCTATCTGGAGTTGAGCGAAGAGGTATTAGCGGAGATTGAGGCGGTGCATAAGGTCTATACCTACCCGGCACCGTAGTGCGGACACAGTGTCGGCTGTAGGCCCGGTAAGCTTAGCGCCACCGGGCGTTTCTGTGCTGATGCTGCAATGCCGGGCGGCACTGCGTTTGCCCGGCCTACGGTGGCTCAGTGCGGTTTGTAGGCCCAGCGCATAAAGTGACTAGCGACGGCGCTGCCACAGCCACAGAGCGGCAATCGCCAGCGCAAACAGCACGCCAAAGCCGACGCCGACGCCGACCACCGGCGCACCCGCTTTCACCGCCAGTGAGTAGAGCCCCAGCATAATTAGCATCGCCGCGTTCTCGCCCAGGTTCTGCACCGCGATGGCGTTGCCCGCGCCGACGGAGCGTTTCCCCCGCTCCTGCAAAAGCGCATTCAGCGGCACGACGAAAAACCCGCCCAGCACGCCGATGAGCACCAGCAGACCGTAAGCGGGCAGCAATGCATGTTGTAACGAAAAGAGCGTCACTACCACACCGATGAGGATCCCGGCAGGCATGCAGCGCGCCACGCTCTCGAGGGTGACCAGCTTCGCCGCCACGCCTGCGCCGACAACGATGCCTACTGCCACCATCGCGTTAAGGTAGGTTGGCGTCGCGTTATCGCTGATGCCGAGCGCCACCGGCACCCACAGCACCAGCAGGAAGCGCAGCGTTACCCCGGCGCCCCAGAACAGGCTGGTCCCTACCAGCGAGAAGCGGGTTTCGCCGTTTAGCCACAGCGTTTTACAGGCGTGAAAGAAGCTCTGGGTCATAGGGGTAAAGCGCCAGCTTAGCCCTGGCCGGGCGGCAGGAAGCTTAGGGATCAGCAGGTTAGCGACCACCGCCCCGGCATAGACCAGAGCGCAGATACCGAGCGCCGCCAGCACATGCCAGTCCGCCAGCACGCCACCTGCTACTGAACCCAGCAGGATGGCGGCGATGGTCGAGGACTCCATCAGGCCGTTAGCCTTTACCAGCTTATCGCCAGTGGTCAGCTCGCCGAGAATGCCATATTTAGCCGGAGAGTAGGCCGCCGCGCCAATGCCCACCAGCGTATAGCCAATAAACGGATTAAGGCCTACGCAGATGCTCAGCGCGCCCAGCAGCTTCAGCCCGTTGGCGAACATCATCACCCGCCCCTTGGCAAAGCTGTCCGCTATCTGGCCGACAAAGGGGGCGAAAAGTATGTAAGCACCTACAAACACCATCTGCAGGATCGGCTGGCTCCAGTCGGGATAAAACTCAGCTTTAAGCAGCGCCAGGGTGGCAAACAGCAGGGCATTATCGCCAAACGCCGAGAGGAACTGGGCAGCGGTAACCGCCAGCATGCCCTTCGACAGCAGAGAATTGTTAGTGCTTACTGACTCATGCATGTTGCGCTTCCATCTCGTCGAGTTTGCTCTTCAGGGTAACAAAATCCGGTTTGCCGCTGCCCAATACCGGCAGCTGCTTCAGGAAACGGATATCGCGCGGCACCGCCAGCTCCGGCACGCCCTGAGCACGCGCCTGCTTAAGCAACGTTTCACGGGTCAGCTCGCTGTCAGTGGTAAACATCACCAGCGCCTCGCCTTTGCTGGCGTCGCTCTTCACCACCGTGGCGTGCATTTTATCCGGCGAAGCCATCAGCGCCAGCTGCTCTACCATCTCCAGAGAGATCATCTCCCCGGCGATTTTGGCGAAGCGCTTGGCCCGGCCCTGAATCTGCACAAAGCCCTGCTCATCGAAGCGCACAATGTCACCGGTGTCATACCAGCCGGACTCCAGCTCACCCTCGGCGTTCTCTGCCGCAGGGCGCTCAAGCACGCCAGGGTTCTCAACGCGCAGGTAGCCGGTCATGATGTTCGGCCCCTTCAGCTGTAGCCTGCCGCCCTCTTCAATGCCGGGCACCGCCATCAACCGCGCATCCATGCCTGGCAGAATACGCCCCACCGTTCCCGGCTTCGCCGCCATCGGCACGTTGATAGAGACCACCGGCGCACACTCGGTGACGCCGTAGCCCTCCAGCACCCGCAGGCCGAACTTGTCCTGCCAGAGCTGGCGGGTGCTCTCCTGCAGCTTCTCTGCCCCGGCTACCACGTAGCGCAGGCGGTAAAAGTCATAAGGGTTGGCGAAGCGCGCGTAGTGCCCAAGGAAGGTCGAGGTGCCAAACAGCACGGTGCAGTTACGGTCATAGACCAGCTCCGGCACGATACGGTAGTGCAGCGGGCTCGGGTAGAGAAAGACCTCTGCTCCGGTCAGTAGCGGGGTAAAGAGCCCCACGGTAAGACCAAAGGAGTGGAACAGCGGCAGAGCCGACATAAAGCGATCCCGGGCGGTAAAGTCCGCGATGGTCCGGATCTGCTCTACGTTGGCGAGAATACTTTTATGGCTGTGCACCACCCCTTTTGGATTGCCCTCCGAACCGGAGGTAAAGAGCACCAGCGCATCATCTTCCGGCTGCTGCGGCACCTGGGCCAGGTGCGGCATCAGCAGATGGCCGAAGATCCACAGCTTATCGGCGGCAGTCACCTCGCCTTTCAGATCTTCCAGATAGATCCAGCGTACCTGGGTCAGCTGCTCCGGCAGGTGCCAGAGCTTGCCCTTCTCCATAAACTGACGGGAGGTAAAGATAGTTTTGATCTGCGCGGCGGTAATGGCGCTGCCCAGCCCCTTTACGCCTGCCGTGTAGTTCATCATTGCCGGGACGCGTCCCCGGGCGATGGCGCCAAATATCACCGCCGCCGCGATGCCCGCGTTCGGCAGCATCAGGCCAATTTTTTCGCCCTGGGCGCTGTACTTATCCAGAATGCGCGCCACAAACAGCGTTTTGGTCAGCAGCTTGCGGTAGGTATCGGGCTTGAAATTAATATCCTCGATGCAGTTCTTACCCGCGCCGTAGCGATACTGCGCCGCCAGCAGGGCTTCGAACAGCGTCTCCCGCGGGCGCACGGCCATGCGCGCTTCCATCATGATCTGATGCAGCATCTCCCCCGCCAGCCTGCGGCGATCGCGGGCGCGCGGGGCTTCGGGCATCGGCAGCTGGGTTGGTGGAAGAATATGCAGGCTGATACGCGGGAAGAGACGCTGCTTCACCAGCCCCTTCAGACGGCTAAAGAAGGTCAGCTCCGCCCCCTCGATGCGCACCGGGATCACCGTAGCCCGCGATCTCGCAGCAACAAAGGCGGCCCCGTCATAAATTTTCATCAGCGAACCAGAGACGGAGATGCGTCCCTCCGGGAAGATCACCACCGGTCGGCCGCTCTCGATCAGGCGCACCAGCTGCTTGATCGACATTGGCTTGGTGGGATCAAGGGGGACAAAGTCGATCAGACTCGACAGGGCACGCATGTACCAGCTCTGGCTGATGGAGGTGTAGACCGCAAACACCGGGCGCACCGGTAAAAACAGCGCCAGCAGGATACCATCAATAAAGGAGACGTGGTTTGGGGTGATAAGTACACGCTCGCCGCGCAGCGGCTGCATATTGCCGGTAAGCTCGACGCGGTAGAGCAGACGGAAGAGGGTACGGAAAAAGCCCAGCATCATTTCAACTTCCTGTGTCAGTCATTCGGGGTATTGCAAGAATTGTGGCAGATTACACGAGAAGTGTGGCGGGCGGCAAAATCGGGGCGAAAAAAAACCTGCGCATCCGCGCAGGTTGGTGCAAAAAGTGAGTACTCTATACGTACTGAAATCTCACCAATCAATACCTCTGGGATCTTGATTGTGGCCCCTCCCCCCGGTGGATGCCAGGGAACAATCGCAACAGCTCATCGCAAAGTGTAACTAAAGGTTTGAATTACCCTTTTCCTGTTTTATTTGCTCAGTAGTGCCGGTGTAACGGTTTCACACTGCACATGCGCTTTGGCTCACGTTTGCACACTTCAGGCGTGCAAGAGCCTTGAACCTGCCGCACTTTTCCGCAACACTTAACCGGGTGTAAACGCTTACCCGTCAAAGAAGGTTCAGAATGGCGACCATAAAGGATGTTGCAAAGCTCGCAGGTGTCTCTGTCGCCACGGTGTCGCGCGTCATCAACAGCTCCCCCAAAGCCAGCGACGCCTCCCGGCAGGCGGTACAGAGCGCGATGGCCTCACTCAACTACCATCCCAACGCCAACGCCCGCGCGCTGGCCCAGCAGTCAACGGAGACCATAGGGCTGGTGGTCGGTGACGTTTCCGATCCCTTTTTCGGTGCGATGGTCAAAGCGGTGGAACAGGTGGCCTACCATACCGGTAACTTTTTATTGATTGGTAACGGCTACCATAACGAGCAAAAAGAGCGGCGCGCCATAGAGCAGCTGATGCGCCACCGCTGCGCGGCGCTGGTGGTGCACGCCAAAAGCATTCCCAATGAAGAGTTAGCCGCGCTGATGGATCAGATGCCCGGCATGGTGCTGATCAACCGCATTCTGCCCGGCTATGAGCAGCGCTGCGTGGCGCTGGACGATCGCTACGGCGCGTGGCTGGCGACCCGGCATCTTATCCAGCAGGGACATACCAAAATTGGCTACCTCTGCTCTAACCACGCTATCTCCGATGCGGAAGATCGCCTCCAGGGCTATTACGATGCGCTGCGGGAGAACGGCCTGCCCTGTAACGACAGGCTGGTGACCTGGGGCGAGCCGGATGAGAGCGGCGGCGAGCAGGCGATGACCGAGCTGCTCGGGCGTGGCAGGCACTTTACCGCCGTGGCCTGCTATAACGACTCGATGGCCGCCGGGGCGATGGGGGTGTTAAACGATAATGGTATAGAGGTGCCGGGCGAGATCTCGCTGATTGGCTTTGATGACGTGCTGATCTCCCGCTACGTCCGTCCGCGTTTAACCACCGTGCGCTACCCTATCATCACGATGGCAACCCAGGCCGCAGAGCTGGCGCTGGCGCTGGCCAAAGAGCAGCCCCTGCCGGAGATCACCCACCTCTTTAGCCCGACGCTGGTGCGTCGTCACTCGGTGGGTACCCCTCAGGAGAGCTAAAGCGCGCAGCGGTAGAGGTGCACGGTGGTGGCCGGGTAGTCCAGGCCGTCACCGATATAGTCCCAGCCAAAGCGTTCGTAAAAATCGCGGCAGGCAGAGTAGAGATGCAGCTGGGTAAAGCCCCGTTCACGGGCGTAATCCTTCACGTGCTGCTGAAGCCTGCCCGCCAACCCCTGTCCGCGCGCGGCCTCATCAACGTAGAGCGCCGCCAGCCAGGGCCAGAGATCCTGACGGCTGATGAGATCGCAGCGCCAGAGCCCCACCGTGCCCAGCAGCGTCTCTCCCTCGGTAGCGATAAAGGTAAGAGGCAGCGCCTCGGGCCGCTGACTATGGGCAACCACGCTGGCAAAAAAGTCTCGCGATAGCGTCTCGCCAAAGGCCGCCCACAGCCAGTCGGTGACCTGAGTGGCGAAATGCGGCGCGTCATACAGGGGCAGGATCTTCACGCTCATCGTCTTACAGCAGCTCCAGCGCCAGCAGCTCGTCGATGGTCTGCCGACGGCGGATCAGCCGCGCTGCGCCGCCGTCAAACAGCACCTCCGGCAGCAGCGGACGGCTGTTGTAGTTGGATGACATCGATGCGCCATAGGCGCCGGTGTCGTGCAGCACCAGATAGTCTCCCGGCGCTACCGCAGGCAGGGCGCGGGTTTCAACCTCCCCGCCCGCCTGCTGGGTAAAGACGTCTCCGGATTCACACAGCGGACCGGCCACGACGGTATCGATAAGCGGTTCAGCCGCCAGGTCGCGGCCGTCTGCCGCCAGAGCGCTGATGTGGTGATAGCTGCCGTACATCGCCGGACGCATCAGGTCGTTAAATCCGGCGTCGATCAGTACAAAGTGACGGCTGCCCATCGCTTTGACGCTGCGCACCTGGGCCACCAGCACGCCGGATTCGGCCACCAGAAAACGTCCCGGCTCGATCTCCAGCTTCACCGGATGCCCCAGGTGGGCGGCAATTTTTTCCCGGGCGCTGTTCCACAGGCCAAAGTAGTGATCGGTATCGATCGCCTCTTCCCCTTCACGATAAGGGATTGACAGCCCGCCACCCGCAGAGATCGCCTCCAGATCCTGGCCGAACTCGATGACCTGGCTGACCATCGCGCCGCACACCTGCTCAAGGTGGCCGTAGTCCACGCCTGAGCCGATATGCATATGGATCCCCACCAGCTTAAGCTGGTAGCGCTGCATAACCTCCAGCGCGGCGGGCAGATCGCTGTACCAGATGCCGTGCTTGCTGTTCTCGCCGCCGGTATTGGTTTTCTGGCTGTGGCCGTGGCCGAAACCCGGATTAACCCGCAGCCAGACGCGGTGGCCCGGAGAGACCTCCCCCAGCTGGGCCAGCATATCCACCGATCCGGCGTTAACCGGGATCTGTAGCTCATGCACGCGGGCCATTGTCGGCGGGTCGATCACATCGGCGGTAAAGACGATCTCATCGGCACCGTTCTGCGGCTGATAGCCTGCCGCCAGCGCGCGCTCGATCTCGCCCAGCGATACCGAATCCACCTTGACGCCCTGCTCGCGCATCAGACGCAGAATATGAATATTGGAGCACGCCTTCTGGGCGAAACGCACCACGTCAAACTGCGCCAGCTGGGCAATCCGGCGGCGGATAATGTCGGCGTCGTAGGCCCAGACGGGACAGCCAAATTCAGTCACCAGGCTATGCAGGTTGGCGGCAGTGAGCGCGGTATCGGTGTTGTTTAACGGGCGTGGCATGGCGAACTCCATCATCATTTTTCACTATTACGCCACAGGCCAAAGGGAATAAAAAATATCGTTATGTTACGATTCTATGCAAATTTGATATACCTTGCGCCGCAGAGAAGCCGATGCCCACCGTTAACCTTCGCCATATCGAAATTTTTCACGCCGTGATGACCGCCGGGAATCTGACCGAGGCCGCTCGCCTGCTGCATACGTCACAGCCCACCGTGAGCCGGGAGCTGGCGCGCTTTGAAAAGGTGATCGGCCTGACGCTGTTTGAACGTTCGCGGGGCCGTCTGCACCCCACGGTGCAGGGGCTGCGTCTGTTTGAGGAGGTGCAGCGCTCGTGGTACGGCCTGGATCGCATCGTCAGCGCCGCCGAAAGCCTGCGGGAGTTCCGCCAGGGAGAGCTGTCTATCGTCTGCCTGCCGGTCTTCTCTCAGTCGTTTCTGCCCCTGCTGCTGCAGCCGTTTCTGGCCCGCTACCCAGAGGTGAGCCTCAACGTGGTGCCGCAGGAGTCGCCGCTGCTGGAGGAGTGGCTCTCTGCCCAGCGTCATGACCTCGGCCTGACCGAAACCCTCAGCACGCCCGCCGGGACCGAGCGCACGCCGCTGCTGACCCTGAACGAAGTATGCGTCCTGCCCGCCGGGCATCCGCTGGCGCAGCGCAAGATGCTTACACCTCAGGATTTTCAAGGCGAGAACTACATTAGCCTGTCGCGCTCGGACAGCTATCGCCAGCTGCTGGATGCCCTGTTCAGTGAGCACCAAGTGAAACGCCGCATGGTAGTCGAGACCCACAGCGCCGCCAGCGTCTGCGCAATGGTGCGCGCCGGGGTCGGCGTGTCGGTGGTCAACCCCCTTACCGCCCTCGACTACGCCAGCAGCGGGGTGGTGGTGAGGCCCTTCAGCATCGCCGTGCCCTTTACCGTCAGTCTGATCCGTCCCCTGCACCGCCCCGCCTCTGCGCTGGTAGATGCCTTCTCCGCCCATTTGCAGCAAGCGGTATCGCGCATTATCGCGCCGTTAGAGGCGGTGCTGGCGGAGCGTTAATCCAGCATAAAGTCGACGACGTCGGCGGCGTGCAGCGCGGCGGTATCAAACACCGGGATCGGGCTTTGATCCTGGGAGACCAGCAGGCCGATCTCGGTGCAGCCGAAGATCACCCCCTGCGCGCCCTGATTCGCCATCCGCGCAATCAGATCGATAAAGTATGTCCGCGACGGTTCGCTGAAGGTGCCCCGGCATAGCTCGTCAAAAATGATCTGGTTAACTCTGGCGCGATCCTCTCCGTCCGGGACGCAGGTCTCAATACCGTGGGCATTGCGCATCCGCCCGCGGTAGAAATCCTGCTCCATTGTATAGCGAGTACCCAACAGCGCGACCTGTTGCAGGTTGGCTTTCTGGATCGCCCGGGCGGTGGCGTCAGCGATGTGCAAAAACGGCACGTTGCAGCGATCCTCGATCTGGTCGGCGACCTTATGCATGGTATTGGTACAGAGTACGATCCCTTCAGCCCCGGCACGTTCGAGGCCAGCGGCGGCGCTGGCGAGAATATCCCCGGCCCTATCCCAGTCGCCGCTCGCCTGGCAGGCCTCAATGTCATGAAAATCGACGCTGTGCAGCAGCAGGCTGGCGGAGTGCAGGCCGCCCAGCCGGGCTTTTACTCCCTCGTTGATCAAACGGTAGTAGGGAATAGTCGATTCCCAGCTCATGCCGCCCAGTAGTCCTATGGTTTTCATGTTGCCTCTCCCCTGTTATCCGCCTGTAAAAGCAAACTTGTGATCGGCTTTCCACTTATTAGGCGTCGCGTTTCTTTTTAACGCTGGCTGATATAAATTTAATGAAACATTGTTTTACTATTAAACCATCTACGCAACTACAGGACACGTCCATGTTTACTTTCCACCAGCAGACCCAGCTCGACGATCTGGGCAACGGCGTTACCCGTCGCATTCTGGCCCATTCGGGCAAAATGATGGCGGTAGAGGTGAACTTTAGCGAAGGCGCGGTTGGCCCGCTGCATAATCACCCTCATGAACAGCTTACCTACGTTTTATCCGGCGAGTTTGAATTTACCATCGGCGATGAAAAACATATCGTTCGCGCCGGGGACACCCTCTATAAAGAGCCAAACATCGTGCACGGCTGCGTCTGCTTAAAAGCAGGCACTCTGCTCGATACCTTTACGCCGGTCCGTGAGGATTTCCTCACAGCATATTAAGTCATTGTAGGCCCGCTAAGCGTAGCGCCACTGGGCGTTACCATGCTGACGCTACAATGCCGGACGGCACTGCGTTTGCCCGGCCTACGGCGAGCGCGGTGCGGTTTGCAGACGATGACCGTATCAATAAATAAAAATGCCCTCCGCCGCGAGGGCGTTTTTATTTCTATCAAATCATTAGCCAGTTAATCATTCATTTATCCAGGCACTTACAGCGCATGCTCATTGGAAATGTCACCTGGCTCACCTTATTGAAACATCGTTTCGACTTTGATCACATTTCCATAATTAATCGAATGACGCAGAAATAAATCGCAATAAGATAAATTAAAACACCGTTTTAAAAAGCAATCATACACCCAGGCAGGTATATATGAATGAAAACAGACTGCTGGGATTGGCCTGGATATCGCCCTATATCATCGGGTTGATCGTCTTTACGGCCTTTCCCTTCGTTTCCTCGTTTTTCCTCAGTTTTACTGAGTATGACTTAATGAGTCCGCCGGTATTTAATGGGATTGAAAACTACCGTTACATGCTGACCGAAGACTCCCTGTTCTGGAAATCGATGGGCGTCACCTTTGCCTACGTATTTTTAACTATCCCGCTGAAGCTCGCCTTCGCGCTGGGGATTGCTTTTGTTCTTAACTTTAAGTTACGCGGCATCGGCTTCTTCCGTACCGCCTACTATATTCCGTCCATTCTGGGCAGCTCCGTTGCCATCGCCGTGCTCTGGCGTGCGCTGTTTGCTATCGACGGCCTGCTGAACAGCTTTATCGGCGTTTTTGGCCTCGATCCGGTGAACTGGCTGGGTGAGCCGTCGCTGGCGCTGATGTCCGTAACCCTGCTGCGCGTCTGGCAGTTCGGTTCCGCGATGGTGATCTTCCTCGCCGCGTTGCAAAACGTACCCCAGTCACAGTATGAAGCGGCAATGATCGACGGCGCATCGAAGTGGCAGATGTTTATGAAAGTGACCGTGCCGCTGATTACGCCAGTGATCTTCTTTAACTTCATTATGCAGACCACCCAGGCGTTCCAGGAGTTTACCGGCCCGTACGTCATTACCGGCGGCGGCCCGACCTACTACACCTATCTCTTCTCGCTCTACATCTACGACACCGCCTTTAAGTATTTCGACATGGGCTACGGTGCGGCGCTGGCGTGGGTCCTGTTCCTGGTGGTGGCTGTCTTCGCCTCCATTGCCTTTAAGTCATCAAAATACTGGGTCTTCTACTCCGCCGATAAGGGAGGCAAAAATGGCTGACGTTCAACAAATTTCCCCGGCAGCGAGCCATGCCGAACGTGAAGTGGCCCGTACGCTGCGTCGCGAGAAGATCAGCGCGTGGATCCGCTACGTCATTTTGCTCTTCGTTGGCCTGCTGATGCTCTACCCGCTGGTGTGGATGTTCTCGGCGGCGTTCAAGCCTAACCACGAGATCTTCACCACCCTGAGCCTGTGGCCAGCACACGCCACCTGGGACGGCTTTATCAACGGCTGGAAAACCGGGACCGAGTATAACTTCGGCCATTACATGCTGAATACCTTCAAGTATGTGATCCCGAAAGTGATCCTGACCATTATCTCCTCCACCATCGTGGCCTACGGCTTCGCCCGCTTCGAGATCCCGTGGAAGAAGTTTTGGTTCGCCACGCTGATCACCACCATGCTGCTGCCAAGCACCGTGCTGCTGATCCCGCAGTACCTGATGTTCCGTGAGATGGGCATGCTGAATAGCTATATGCCGCTCTATCTGCCGCTGGCTTTTGCCACTCAGGGCTTCTTCGTCTTCATGCTGATCCAGTTCCTGCGCGGCGTGCCGCGTGACATGGAAGAGGCGGCGCAGATTGACGGCTGTAACTCCGCCCAGGTGCTCTGGTACGTGGTGGTGCCGATCCTGAAACCGGCAATTATTTCAGTGGCGCTGTTCCAGTTCATGTGGTCAATGAACGACTTTATCGGCCCGCTGATCTACGTCTACAGCGTGGATAAGTATCCGATTGCCCTGGCGCTGAAAATGTCCATCGACGTGACCGAAGGCGCGCCGTGGAATGAAATTCTGGCAATGGCGAGTATCTCCATTCTGCCGTCCATCATTGTCTTCTTCCTGGCTCAACGCTACTTCGTACAGGGCGTGACCAGCAGCGGAATTAAAGGTTAAGAGGGAAATATCATGGCTGAAGTTATTTTCAACAAGCTGGAAAAAGTGTACTCCAACGGCTTTAAAGCGGTACATGGTATCGACCTGAAGATCGCTGACGGGGAGTTTATGGTGATTGTCGGGCCGTCCGGCTGCGCCAAGTCCACGACCCTGCGCATGCTGGCCGGGCTGGAGACCATCAGCGGCGGCGAAGTGCGCATCGGCGAGAAGATCGTCAACAACCTTGCGCCGAAAGAGCGCGGGATTGCGATGGTGTTCCAGAACTACGCCCTCTATCCGCACATGACGGTGCGGGAAAACCTCGCCTTCGGCCTCAAGCTGAGCAAGATGCCGAAGGAGCAGATCGATAAATATGTCGATGAAGCAGCAAAGATCCTTGAGCTGGAGGAGCTGCTGGAGCGTCTGCCGCGCCAGCTCTCCGGCGGCCAGGCCCAGCGCGTGGCGGTAGGCCGGGCGATTGTGAAGAAGCCGGACGTGTTCCTGTTTGATGAACCGCTCTCTAACCTCGATGCCAAGTTGCGCGCCTCCATGCGCATCCGTATTTCGGATCTGCATAAGGAGCTGAAAAAGTCCGGGAAACCGGCCACCACCGTCTACGTGACCCATGACCAGACCGAAGCCATGACGATGGGCGATCGCATCTGCGTGATGAAGCTGGGACATATCATGCAGGTGGATACCCCGGACAATCTCTATCACCACCCAAAAAACATGTTCGTGGCGGGCTTTATCGGCGCACCGGAGATGAACATCAAGCCCGGCAAGCTAGTTGATAAAGCGGGCCGCCTGCATATCACCATTGGCGATGAGAGCCTGCCGCTTAACGCTCGCCAGCAGGAGAAAGTGACCGCGTACCAGAACCAGTCGGTGTTTTACGGCGTGCGCCCGGAGTTCGTCTCCCTCTCTGATGAACCGTTCGCCGAAGGCTGCTGCACCGGCGAGATGGTGCGCACCGAAAACATGGGCCATGAATTCTTTGTCTATCTCAAAGTTGCCGACTATGAGCTGACCGCCCGTATCCCGTCCGATGAAGCTAAACCGATGATTGAAAAGGGCCTTAACCGCAAGGTCTATTTTAAGTTTGACATGGATAAGTGTCATATCTTTGACGCGAAAACTGAACAGAACATCTCTCTCTAACTGGAGTATAAAAATGAAAAAAGTGCTTTTAAGCGCAGCAATCTCCGCCACATTAGGCCTGAGCGCCCTTCCTTCACAGGCGGCGGATAGCGTCGACCTGCGTATGTCCTGGTGGGGCGGCAACGGCCGTCACCAGGTGACGCTGAAGGCGATCGAGGAGTTTCACAAGCAGCATCCGGATATTAACGTCAAATCTGAGTACACCGGCTGGGACGGCCACCTCTCCCGCCTGACCACGCAGATCGCCGGTGGCACCGAGCCTGACGTGATGCAGACCAACTGGAACTGGCTGCCGATCTTCTCTAAAAACGGCGACGGTTTTTACGACCTTAACCAGCTGAAGGACGTGATCGATCTGAGCCAGTTCGATCCGAAAGAGCTGAAGTCGACCACCGTCAACGGCAAGCTGAACGGTATCCCGATCTCCGTGACCGCACGCGTCTTCTACTTCAACGATGAAACCTGGAAAAAAGCGGGCGTTGCATACCCAAAAACCTGGGATGAGCTGAAAGCCGCGGGCAAAACCTTTGAGAGCAAGCTGGGCAAGCAGTACTACCCGGTGGTGCTGGAGCATCAGGACACCCTGGCGCTGCTGAACTCCTACATGATCCAGAAGTACAACATTCCGGCGGTAGACGAGAAGACCAAAAAATTTGCCTACAGCAAAGAGCAGTGGGTGGAGTTTTTCCAGACCTATAAGGATCTCGTCGACAGCCACGTGATGCCGGATACCAAATACTACGCGTCGTTTGGTAAGAGCAACATGTATGAGATGAAGCCGTGGATCGAGGGTGAATGGGGCGGCACCTACATGTGGAACTCCACCATCACCAAGTATTCCGACAACCTGAAGCCACCGGCGAAGCTGGAGCTGGGCAGCTATCCGATGCTGCCGGGCGCAACCGACGCGGGCCTCTTCTTTAAACCGGCGCAGATGCTGTCGATTGGTAAATCGACCAGGCATCCGAAAGAGGCAGCGCAGCTGATTAACTTCCTGCTGAACAGCAAAGAGGGAGCGGAGACGCTGGGCCTCGAGCGCGGCGTACCGCTGAGCAAGGCGGCGGTGGAGACCCTGACCGCAAACGGCACTATCAAAGAGGAGGATCCGTCGGTGGCTGGCCTGCGCCTGGCGCAGTCCCTGCCTGCGAAGCTGACGGTATCGCCCTACTTTGACGACCCGCAGGTGGTGGCCCAGTTTGGTACTTCCCTACAGTACATCGACTACGGTCAGAAAACCGTGGAAGAGACCGCAGCTGACTTCCAGCGCCAGGCTGAACGTATCCTGAAACGCGCGATGCGCTAGGTCTCACAGCTATGCCGGGTGGCGCTCCGCTTACCCGGCCTACAGACCCGTAGGCCCGGCAAGCATCAGCGCCGCCGGGCAAATCCTCATACTCCAATATTACGCAACTTCTCTCCCGCCATCAGCCTGCGTTCAATATGCTCAAGAGTGACGTTTTTCGTCTCAGGGATCAGCCAGAACGTAATACCGACAAACACGATATTCAGCGCGGTATAGAGCCAGAAGGTTCCCGCTGCGCCGATGGCATCAAGCAGGGTCAGAAAGGTCGCGCCGATAATCATGTTCGACACCCAGTTAGTGGTGGTCGAGCAGGTAATGCCGAAGTCGCGGCACTTCAGAGGCTGGATCTCCGAGCAGAGGATCCATACCACCGGCGCGGCGCTCATGGCGTAGCCGGCGATGCAGATCATGGTCATGCCGACAGAGAGCCAGGAGAGGCCGCTGGAGGCGGTGCCGTTATCGAACTGCATCAGGCAGTAGCCCAGCACCAGCGTGCCGAATGCCATCACGCTAAAGCCGATCTTCAGCGCGGGCTTACGTCCGGCCTTATCCACCATAAAGATGGCGATAAAGGTCGCGAACATAAAGGTCAGGCCGACCACCAGGGTGGCGATCATCTGCTGTTCGGTAGTGGTAAACCCGGCCATCTTAAAGATGCGCGGGGCGTAGTACATGATGATGTTCATCCCGGTAAACTGCTGCATCGCCTGCAGCAGCATGCCGAGAAATACCGCCCGGCGCACGTTGCGGTTGGCTTTAAACAGCCCCCACCCGCCCTGCTTGTGCTTCAGGCTTTCGCGGATCTCATTCAGCTCCTCCCGCGCCTTCTCGGAGGTATCGCGCAGCATGCGCAGCACCTCCTCCGCCTCAATATGCCGTCCCTTCTCCGCCAGCCAGCGCGGGCTGTTTGGCAGGAAGATAACCAGCGCGATCAGCACCAGCGCCGGCAGGGCCAGCACACCTAGCATGGCGCGCCAGTTGCCGGAGTAGCTCAGCGCCGTGTCGGAGAGAAAGGCCATCACAATCCCCAGGGTGACCATCAGCTGATACATGCTGATCATCTTGCCGCGCACGTTTTCGCTCGCCATCTCAGAGAGGTAGAGCGGCGCAGTATAAGAGGCGATGCCAACCGCGACGCCGAGGATCACCCTTGAGAAGATCAGCACCTCAACATTGATAGCAAAGGCCGAGCCGAGGGATCCCACCACAAAAAGAATGGCCCCCGCCATCAGGCTGTATTTACGTCCCAGGCGAAACGAGAGCCAGCCGTTGAACAGCGCCCCGATGGCCGCCCCCAGCATCATGCTGCTCACCACCCACTCCTGCAGGCGGCTGCTCAAGGTAAAATGATCGGTAATAAACGGCAGCGCCCCGGCAATCACGCCAATATCCAGACCAAACAGCAGACCGGCCACGGCGGCGGAAATGGAGACAAAAAGATTCATGCGTCGCGTATCCTGCAACGCGCGCGGCACTGACGGTGCGTTATGACTCAATGAACTCATCTTGTGTTGCCTGAAGTAGTAAATCGTCTATTGAAAGTAAGAGAGGGAGGACAAAAGGTGTCAGGGAGTAACGGTCATAGATATGGATAAAACTGCTATGCATATAGTTTATGTGATGGATATTCCACTTTGATAATCACATTTAATATTATCAAATTATTTTAATGTGATGTTTTAGCTAATAAATAATCAAGAAAGCGCCTTTATTTGGCATTTCGATATGGATATTTCGTGATTGCGCATATGGACTTATCTGATTTACGGCGATAAAAAATCCCGCCGCGAGGCAGGATCGTGTAGGTCGGGTAAGCGCAGCGCCACCCGACACTGTTCAATGCCAGGCGTAATTAACGCGCCAGCCAGCCGCCGTCTACCGCCACGGTGTAGCCGTTGATGTAGTCAGAGGCGCTGGAGGCCAGGAACACCACCGGCCCCATCAGATCGCTCGGCAGACCCCAGCGGCCCGCCGGGATGCGGTCGAGGATCTCAGCGCTGCGCTGCTCGTCAGCACGCAGCTGCTGGGTATTGTTGGTTGCCATGTAGCCCGGTGCAATGGCGTTCACGTTGATGTTGTGCTTCGCCCACTCGTTAGCCATCAGGCGGGTAATACCCATCACGCCGCTTTTAGACGCGGTATAGGACGGGACGCGGATGCCACCCTGGAAGGAGAGCATAGAGGCGATGTTGATGATTTTGCCGCCGTTGCCCTGGGCGATAAAGTGCTTCGCCGCGGCCTGGGACATAAAGAACACGCTCTTGATGTTCAGATCCATGACGTCGTCCCAATCTTTTTCGCTGAAGTTGATCGCATCTTCACGACGGATCAGACCCGCGTTGTTCACCAGCACGTCGATATGGCCGAACTCGCTCACCGCACGCTCCAGCAGCGCAGGGATGCCGTCGATCTGACGCAGGTCAGCGGTCAGGCTCAGGAAACGGCGACCCAGGGCGGTAACGCGCTCAATGGTCTCGGTCGGCTCAACGATGTTAATCCCGACGATGTCACAGCCCGCTTCTGCCAGACCCAGCGCCATCCCCTGGCCCAGGCCGGTATCACAGCCAGAGACAACCGCAACTTTACCTTCAAGAGAAAATGCATTCAGAATCATAGTGGTTCCTTAATCTATCTGCGCCTGTTCGCCAGGCATGGTTTGCTTTGCTCTCCGCGACTAGCGCAGATCCTTAACGGCAACATGGTCCATATCATCAAAGACCTGGTTTTCGCCTACCATCCCCCAGATGAAGGTGTAAGCCCGGGTACCCACGCCAGAGTGAATAGACCAGCTGGGTGAGATCACCGCCTGTTCGTTATGCATAATGATGTGGCGCGTCTCTTGCGGCTGTCCCATCATATGGAACACGCAGGCGTCCTCATCCATATTGAAGTAGAAGTAGACCTCCATCCGGCGCTCATGGGTATGGCACGGCATGGTGTTCCACAGGTTGCCTGGCTCGAGCTCGGTCAGGCCCATGCTCAGTTGGCAGGTCTCCAGTACGTCCGGCACGAAGTATTTATTGATGGTGCGGCGGTTGCTGGTGAGCGGATCGCCAAGGGTCACCGGGGCAACGTCTGCCGGGGTCACTTTTTTGGTTGGGTAAGCGGTGTGCGCCGGGGCGCAGTTGTAGTAAAACTTGGCCGGTTTTGCCGGGTCGATGCTGGCAAACACCACCTCTTTGGCCCCTTTACCGACGTAGAGCGCATCGCGATGGCCGATTTCGTAGCACTGGCCGTCAACGGTGATGGTGCCAGGACCGCCGATGTTGATGGTGCCCAGCTCGCGACGCTCAAGGAAGTAGCTCACGCCCAGCTGCTTGCCCACTTCGCCGCCGACGGCAACGGTTTTTGCCACCGGCATAATGCCGCCAACGATAATGCGGTCGATATGGCTGTACACCATCGTGTAAGCGTCGGCCTCGAATACCTGCTCAACTAAAAACTCGTCGCGCAGCCCCTGGGTATCCAGCGTCTTAGCATGTGCGCTGTGGATGCTTTGTCTGACTTCCACATTTACCTCCAGAATCGTTTTTGACCAAACGTCACACAACGGAGCGTCGAAACGCTGTTCCGTTTTGTAGTATGGCGGCCATATTATCCCGGCTAAAACGTGTTTTCAATTGCAAATAAAACAATGTTTCATTTTTTCTGCTATTTCGTTTGAAAATTGCAATTAGGATCACGATTGTTTGGCGTTGACGCCTGCATGCGGAGAGTTCCCATCTTGCACAATTCAGAAAAAGACATTAAATAACAACAACTTATGAAATCTTTGAATTTCTGCTATCTCGTTGATTTTTCTCGTCATAAATCAAAGACGCCTGTTTTTCTCCTACCGACTTCCGCTCTCTACACAACTTTTTTCTTATAAAGTGCGTGACCAATCACACATATTGAAACCATGTTTTGATAATTTAACACCTGGTTTTTAAACTCATAATCCATTCGGGTCATTACGCTAGCCGAAACATCGTGACAGGCCCCCTTAACAAGGAGATTAGTATGGCGAAAGGTATGCGAGTTAAGCTCAACTATGATGTTAGCCGCGATCCGGACACGGGCGCGGAAGTGATCCGCTTAACGCCTCCTGAAGTCACCTGTCATCGTAACTACTTCTATCAGAAATGCTTTTTTAACGATGGCAGCCATCTGATCTTCGCTGGCGAATTTGATGGTCACTGGAACTACTATCTGCTGAACATTGAGCAGGCCGAAGCGGTGCAGCTGACCGAGGGCGCTGGCGATAACACCTTTGGCGGCTTCCTGTCGCCGGACGATAGCGCGCTCTACTACGTTAAAAACGACCGCACCCTGCGGGAAGTGAACCTTAAAACCCTGGCCGAGCGTGAAGTCTACCGCGTGCCGGATGAGTGGGTTGGCTACGGCACCTGGGTAGCAAACAGCGACTGCACTAAACTGGTCGGCATCGAAATTGCCAAAAGCGACTGGACGCCGCTCAACGACTGGAAAATTTTCCATGACTTCTTCCTGAAGGGTCCCCGCTGCCGCCTGCTGCGCGTCGATTTGCAGACCGGCGAAAGCGCCACCATTCACGAAGAGAAACTCTGGCTGGGCCACCCTATCTACCGTCCCTTTGACGACAATACCGTTGCCTTCTGCCACGAGGGCCCGCACGACCTGGTGGATGCCCGCATGTGGCTGGTAAATGAGGACGGCAGCAACATGCGTAAAGTGAAGACCCATGCTGAAGGCGAAAGCTGTACCCATGAGTTCTGGGTGCCGAACGGTTCGGCGCTGGTCTACGTCTCCTACCTGAAGGGAGAGCAGGGCCGCACCGTCTACCGCTTTGATCCGACGACCGGGGTCAACGAAGCGATCATGGCGATGCCCGCCTGCTCGCATCTGATGAGTAACTTTGACGGCACCCTGCTGGTGGGTGACGGTTCAGGCTCGCCGGTCGACGTTAACGATGCAGACGGCTATAGCATCGATAACGATCCCTATATCTACGTATTCGACGTGGCGGAGAAGCGCTACTTCCGCGCGGCGCGTCACGATACCTCCTGGGCCACGGTGGCTAATAGCCGTCAGGTGACCCATCCGCATCCGTCATTTACGCCGGACGACAGCGCGGTTCTGTTTAGCTCCGACAAAGACGGTAAGCCTGCGCTCTATATTGCCCGGCTTCCCGAGCAGCGTGAATGGCTTCAAGCATAATTGAGTGTGTTTAGTAACTGGCCTTGCCCTCCGTATGGAGGGCCTTTTTTTATCTATGTTATTTCACCCACAAATCTATTTCCTTTTCTCTCTATTTATATAAAGAAAAAACCCCGGCCAACTGCTCCGGGGTCTTCTCATGAGGGTTCTTTTAGAAGGTATATGCTACGCCGACACGGAAACGGGTCTGACGCTCGTCGGTATTTTTTACGCCGACGTTACCCACTTCGCCATACGGGGCCCAATTTTTATCCCATTTATAGGCGAGTTTGACGTTATATTCGTTAGAATAGGTTTTGTTATTTTCACGAATAACGTCTTCGGTGCTTTTCGCGTAGACGTAGTTCAGCTCGGTACGCCAGTCACCCATCGCCCAGCCTACCCACGCATCGAATTTATTTACTTTGTTATCAACCACGTCGGAGTCAGGGTTACGGGTATACTCATAGCGGTAGCGACCCGCAATATAGACGCCGCTGTCAAAGCTGTACTGCGCATGCAGATAGGGTTTATAAATAGAGAAGGTGTCTTTACTTTCAATATTAATGCCCGGGTTGAGAGCAAAATTATCTGTCGCTTTCCAGCGCCAGTTCAGGGATTCTTCGTGACCGTTGCCGACCAGCTCGGTTAATGGTTGATCGGCGTTATCGCCGCCGGATTTCCATTTTGCTTCGACGCCAAAGCCCAGGCCGTTATCAAAACGGTGAGAGACCGCGACGCGGTCGGCGTTAGTGCCGTTATCAATATATTCGTGACGCAGATCGACAGTCACAGCCTGCGCAGCAAAAGAGGCACCGATGAGAGACGCAAGGATCAGAGTATTTTTAAACATAGCCACCCTCAAAAATTAAAATGATGTTCCGTTTTTATGGAATTGCATTTTATTTTTTAAATAACTTTATTTTAGTGATCCGGATCGTAATTGGCTGTTTCAAAAAATTAGGAAAGTGAAGACGTGATGAATATCAACAAAGCGGGGATTTTTTGACTATAAATAACGACGAAGATCACAGCAGGAAGATATTAACGAAATAATTACAAATATCTTATGATAATTAAATAATGTTTTTTATCATACACTTAGCAAATTAGGTAACAAATAGTCACATATGTGACTTTATTAAATTCGCATTATACTTTTCTTAAGAATCTGTTTAGGCGCATAAAAAAGCCCGCTCTTAAGCGGGCTTCACTAACGCATCAAACTCAGTTGTTAACTGGGATCACCGCGCCTTTGTACTTGGTACGGATCCAGTCCTGGATCTCTTTCGAGTGCAGCACGTTTACCAGCGCAACGACGTCTTTCTTCTTCTCGTCGCCACGGTGTACGGTGATGATGTTAGCGTACGGGTTGTTCTCGCCGCTCTCTACCGCAATCGGATCTTTCACCGGATCCAGACCGGCGTCGATAGCGTAATTGGCGTTGATTACCACCGCATCGCCTTCGTCGTTGTTATACATCTGCGGCAGCAGGGAGCCCTCTACGTTCGGCAGGAACTCTAGCTTTTTCGGGTTCTCAACGATGTCGCTGATGCGCGCGTTGACTTTATTCACGCCCGGCTTCAGCTTGATCACGCCCTCTTTCTCGAAGATAGAGAGGATACGCCCCTCTTCCGCGACGGCATCACGCATGATGACTTTGCCGCCCTGCGGCAGATCCTTCAGCGACTTGTATTTCTTAGAGTAGATACCGATCGGCTCGATGTGGATCGCACCGGCGCTGACGAAATCATAGGTTTTGTCGCCTTCGTGATCTTTCAGCACGCTGTTCAGGTACGGGATGTGCTGGAAGTAGTTCGCGTCGATGTCGCGGCTGGCCAGGGCGGTGTTCGGCAGGATGTAGTCCTGGAACGGTTTGATCTCAAGGTCGATACCCTGTTTAGCCAGGATAGGTTTAGCCTGCTCGAGGATCTCCGCGTGCGGCACGTTAGACGCGCCAACGGTCAGGGTATCAGCCCAGGAGGCGAAGCTCAGGGCGCTGAGGGTTGCTGCGGCAATCAGTGTCAGTGTCTTTTTCATGATGTTGGTTCCCAAATTGTTGTTGTGTTTAGCGTTTATCTAACAGAGAGGTAATCACGTCGCCGCAGAACTGGATGATGAAGACGATGATCAGAATGGTCACCGTCGCCACCAGCGTGACGTCGTTGTGGTTACGCTGGAATCCTTCCAGATAAGCAAGATTTCCTAAACCGCCCGCGCCGATCACACCAGCCATAGCGCTGTAGCTCACCAGAGCGATCAGCGTAACGGTGATGCCTGACACTAACGCAGGCGACGATTCAGGCAACAGCACCCGAAACACGAGCGTACTGAGGCGCGCACCCATAGAGCGCGTAGCTTCAATGACGCCTTTATCCACTTCTCGCAGCGCAATCTCTACCAGACGGGCATAGAACGGCGCAGCCCCAACGATCAGCGCCGGCAGCGCCGCGTTGGCCCCCAGAATGGTGCCGACAATCGTTTTAGTGAAGGGGATCAGCAGCACGATCAGAATGATGAACGGGATGGAACGGAACACGTTCACCACGATGGAGATCATGCTGTAGAGCGGCTTGTTCTGGAACAGTCCGCCCTTCGCGGTTAAAAACAGCGCCAGCCCGAGCAGGATCCCCAGTACAAAGGTCGCGACGCCGGAGAGCGCCGTCATGTAGAGTGTCTCCTGCGTGGCGGACCAGAGCTGGTCCAGACGCAGATGCGGGAATAGATTCTCAACCATGTTTAATCACCTCGCCGTCAATATCGCTTTTCTGCAGATCTGCGAGGATATTGCCTAGTTGTTCCTGGGTTGCCACCACGTGCACCCAAAGTTGTCCAAAGACGCCATGCGCCGTCTGGGTCATTTTACCGTGCAGGATATTGAACGGCAGACCGTAGCGCAGGGTCAGTTCGCCCACGATCGGCTTATGCGTGCTGTGACCGGTAAAGGTCAGCTTGATCACGCTGCCCGCCAGATCGTTAGCCAGCTCCGGATTAAAGGTCTCCTCTTCCGCATACTGGCTCACCTGGCGCACAAACTGGCGGGTGATCGGCTGCTGCGGACGGGTAAAGACATCCAGTACGTCACCCTCCTCCACGACTTTGCCGTTCTCCATCACCGCTACGCGGTCGCAAATCTTACGTACCACGTGCATCTCATGGGTGATCAGCACGATGGTCAGCTTAAAGCGGCGGTTAATATCCAGCAGCAGATCGAGGATCTGATCGGTGGTCTGCGGGTCGAGCGCCGAGGTCGCTTCGTCACACAGCAGCACGTCCGGGCTATTCGCCAGCGCACGGGCGATGCCGACGCGCTGCTTCTGTCCGCCGCTCAGCTGGGACGGGTAGGCGTGTTCACGCCCGGTCAGGCCAACCAGCTCAACCAGCTCCGCCACCCGGGCGGTAATTTTTGCTTTCGGCACGCCGGCGATCTGCATCGAGAAGGCGATGTTTTCATTTACCGTACGCGACCAGAGCAGGTTAAAGTGCTGGAAGACCATGCTGATCTTCAGCCGCGCCTGACGCAGGCTCTCACCGCGCGCGGCGGAGATATCCTGGCCGTTGATGGTGACGCTACCCTCGGTGGGCTTCTCCAGGCCATTGAGCAGACGGATCAGGGTACTTTTCCCCGCGCCGCTGTAGCCAATGATGCCGTAAATTTGTCCCTGCTCAACCGTCAAGTTCACATTATCCACGGCGGTAATAGGTACCTTTCCGTGGTCAAAAATCTTAGAGATATTCCTCAGGACGATCATTTCGTTGGTGTATCCGTTATGGCGGTTTAGCAGTATGGATGTCTGAATGATGATAAACAGCCGTTATTATCTTTGAAATAACAAAAAATGAATAAGATATAACGTGCAGATCTAAGCGGCTCATACCGTGACCTGGCGTCTATAGGATTAATTCAGCAACCGTTATCGAAAAAGCGCATAAGATTAGCACTGCTTGTTTATCTGCGGTAGCAAAGGTAAAGCCTAACTCGTTGTTTTGTAGGCCGGATAAGCGCAGCGCCATCCGGCATGACAAGTAGACATCTTTCCATCCTGACGGCTAAACAGCACAGATATGCCATTTCGTTCTAGTTAGCAGAGAATCATTCTTTAAAACCTGCTTTTCGCCGCCCTATCCTCCTGCTATCGCATCTCATAACAGGTGACACAACATGTCCGTATTCCACTCTATTACCGACCTTATTGGTCAGACGCCGATCCTGCAGCTACACAAACTGAATACCGGTCCGTGCGAGCTTTTTCTCAAGCTGGAGAACCAGAATCCCGGCGGCTCGATAAAAGATCGCGTGGCGCTGTCGATGATCAACGAGGCCGAGCGCCAGGGCCTGCTCGCGCCCGCCGGCACTATTATTGAAGCCACCGCAGGCAATACCGGTCTCGGGCTGGCGCTGATAGCTGCCCAGAAGGGCTATAAGCTGGTGCTGGTGGTGCCGGATAAGATGAGCCAGGAGAAGATCTATCACCTGCGCGCGCTGGGCGTGGAGGTGCGGCTGACACGCTCCGACGTGACGAAGGGACACCCGGAGTACTATCAGGACTACGCCCGCCGCCTCGCGGAGGAGACGCCGGGTGCTTACTATATCGATCAGTTCTCCAACCCGGCTAACCCGCTGGCGCACGCCACAGGTACCGCCCCGGAATTGTTCGACCAGCTGGCGGGCAGGATTGATGCCGTGGTGGTGGGCGTTGGCTCCGGCGGTACGCTGGGTGGCCTCCGGGCATGGTTTGCCAAACATTCGCCGCACACCGAGTTTGTGCTCGCCGATCCCGTCGGCTCGATTCTGGCGGATCAGGTTGAGACCGGACAGCACGGCGAAGCGGGCTTCTGGCGAGTCGAAGGGATTGGCGAAGACTTTATCCCTCCCCTCGCCCACCTGGAGAACGTCCGTCAGGCCTACCGAGTCACCGATGCGGAGGCCTTTGCCACTGCCCGTCAGCTCTTGCAGACAGAGGGGGTGCTGGCAGGATCCTCCACCGGTACGCTGCTGACCGCCGCCCTGCGCTACTGCCAGGCCCAGACGACGCCGAAGCGGGTGGTGACCTTCGCCTGCGACAGCGGCAACAAGTACCTCTCCCGCATGTTTAACGACGAGTGGCTGCAACAGCAGGGCTTGCAGGATGATGCCCAACCCGCGCCCGCTGCACCTGTTAGTGCCCTGGCGACCCTCAGCGTGCACAGCGGCGCCTTTAACGACCAGCACGGGGCGGTGATGCCGCCTATCTATGCTACCTCCACCTTTGCCCAGCCCGCACCGGGCCAGCACACCGGCTACGAGTACTCCCGCAGCGGCAACCCGACGCGCCATGCTCTGGAGAGCGCCATCGCCGAGCTGGAGAGCGGCACGCGCGGCTACGCCTTTGCTTCCGGCCTGGCGGCGATCTCCACCGTGCTGGAGTTGCTGGATAAAGATAGCCATATCGTCGCCATCGACGACGTCTACGGCGGCACCTACCGGCTGATCGATAACGTGCGCCGCCGTAGCACCGGCCTACAGGTGAGCTGGGTGAAACCGGACGATCTCGCCGGGCTGGAGGCCGCCATCCGTCCGGATACGCGGATGATCTGGGTGGAGACCCCCACCAACCCGCTGCTGAAGCTGGCGGACCTGGCGGCTATCGCCAGGATCGCCCGTCGTCACAACGTGATCAGCGTGGCGGATAACACCTTCGCCTCGCCGCTGATCCACCGTCCGCTGACGCTGGGCTTTGATATCGTGGTGCACTCCGCCACCAAATACCTCAACGGCCACTCCGACGTGGTGGCCGGGCTGGCGGTGGTGGGCGATCGCCCTGAGCTGGCAGAGAAGCTGGGCTACCTGCAAAACGCGGTGGGCGGCGTGCTCGATCCGTTCAGCAGCTTCCTGACCCTGCGCGGGATCCGCACCCTCGCCCTGCGCATCGAGCGCCATAGCAGCAACGCCCTGGCGCTGGCCCGCTGGCTTGAGCAGCAGCCGCAGGTGGAGAAAGTGTGGTTTCCGTGGCTGACGTCCCATCCGCAGTATGCCCTCGCGCGCCAGCAGATGGCCCTGCCCGGGGGCATGATCTCGGTGGTGATTAAAGGCGATGACCAGCGTGCGGCAGAGGTGATTAGCAAACTGAAGCTGTTTACCCTCGCCGAGAGCCTCGGCGGCGTAGAAAGTCTGGTGAGCCAGCCGTTCAGCATGACCCACGCCTCGATCCCGCTGGCGCAGCGCCTGGCGAACGGCATTACGCCACAGCTGATCCGCCTGTCGGTGGGCATTGAGGATGAGCGGGATCTGCTGGCCGATCTGCAGCAGGCTCTGGCCTGATACCGACGCGCGCCGCCAGCGATTGCGACTATGCTTAGAGGCTAAGGGTTTGAGTAAGCCAGTCTGAGTCGCAGGAGCGCGCACCGCTATGCTAGTAAATAGTCTGATCGTCATCTTAAGCGTTATTGCGATGGAGGGCATCGCCGCCTTTACCCACCGCTACATTATGCACGGCTGGGGATGGCGCTGGCATGAGTCACACCATACTCCACGCAAGGGGGTGTTTGAGCTGAACGATCTCTTTGCGGTGGTCTTCGCCGGGGTGGCTATCGCCCTGATCGCCGTGGGCACGGCGGGGGTCTGGCCCCTGCAGTGGATTGGCTGCGGCATGACGATCTACGGTCTGCTCTACTTCCTGGTGCACGACGGTCTGGTGCACCAGCGCTGGCCCTTCCACTGGATCCCACGCCGGGGCTACCTGAAGCGGCTCTACGTTGCCCACCGCCTGCACCATGCGGTGCGCGGCCGGGAGGGCTGCGTCTCCTTCGGCTTTATCTACGCCCGCAAGCCTGCCGACCTGCAGGCGATCCTGCGTAAGCGTCATGGCCGCCCGTCTAAACGGGACGCTGCCAAAGCGCAGCCGGGCGCGGCGCCACCCTCGTCGTCTTCGCACGAATAACCTGCCCCGGCGCCGCCATCAGCATCGCAATCTTTTCACCTTTGCTGGTGTGCTGGCGGCGATCCCAGGCGCTGCCTCCCGCCGCTTTGACTTTGATACCGATCTCCCGGTAGACGCTGCGGGCAGTAGCGATCGCCCAGGCGCAGCGCGGCGGCAGATCGTGCAGCCCGGCCAGCGAGGAGATGTAGTACGGCTCGGCGGCATCAATGAGTCGCTCCGCCACCCGCGCCAGCGCCGCCCGGTTCTCCCGTGCGGCATAGTTTTCCGGGGTCAGGCCGGCATCGCGCAGCCACTCGGCGGGCAGATAGCAGCGGTCAATAGCCGCATCATCAATAATATCCCGGGCGATATTCGTCAGCTGGAACGCCAGCCCCAGATCGCAGGCGCGATCCAGCACCCGCTCATCCCGTACGCCCATGACCCTGGCCATCATCAGGCCCACCACGCCCGCCACGTGATAGCAGTAGCGCAGCGTATCCTCAAAGGTGGCATAGCGGGTCTGCGCCACGTCCATCGCAAAGCCATCGAGATGATCGAGCGCCATGCGGGGCGTAATGCCGTGGGTCAACGCCACCTCCTGAAAAGCGGCAAAGGCGGGATCCTGCATCTCCGCCCCCTCAAACGCTGCCAGGGTCAGCTTGCGCAGCCGGGCCAGACGTTGGGTCGCCTCCTCTTGTGCCGCGGCCTCGCTGGCAAAGCCGTGGGTCTGGTCATCAATAACGTCATCGCAGTGGCGACACCAGGTATAAAGCATCAGCACGCTACGGCGGGTGGCCGGGTCGAAGAGCTTCGCGGCGGTGGCAAAGCTCTTCGAGCCGTTAGCCATCGTCTGCGTGGCATGGTCAAGCAGTGGCGGTTGGCTCATTGCAGATCCTCAATCATCAGGCTCGCGGTCGCTTTCGCCGAGGCCACTACGCCAGGAATGCCCGCCCCGGGATGGGTGCCTGCGCCGACCAGATAGAGGTTGGCAATGTCGCTATCGCGGTTGTGCGGGCGGAACCAGGCGCTCTGGGTTAGCAGCGGCTCGATGGAGAAGGCCGAGCCTAAGTGCGCATCCAGCGTGTCATGGAAGTCCGCCGGGGTAAAGATACGCTGGGTCACCAGCTGGCTGCGCAGGCCAGGCATATAGCGCTCTTCCAGGTAGTCAAAGATGCGGTCGCGCAGCTTAGGTCCCTCCTGCGCCCAGTCCAGCGGCGCGTTGCCGAGATGCGGCACCGGGGCCAGCACGTAGAAGCTGGCGCAGCCGGGAGGGGCGAGCGAGGGATCGGTCACGCAGGGCGAGTGCAGGTAGAGCGAGAAGTCATCCGCCAGCGCGCTGCCGGTAAAGATGTCGTCGATAAGCTCCCGGTAGCGGGGGCCAAAGCAGATAGTATGGTGCGCCAGCTGCGGATGGGGCTGGTTCAGGCCGAAGTAGAGCACAAACAGCGAGTTGCTCATACTCTTACGCGCCAGCGCCGCCGCCCGTTTCTGCCCTACCGGATGGTGGCCGAGCAGCTTTTTATAGGTGTTCACCACGTCAGCGTTCGAGGCCACGGCGTCGGCGTCAAAAGTACGGCCATCTGCCAGACGCACCTGGCTTACGCGGTTATCGGTTACCACCAGCTCTTCGACCCGGGCGTTGAGCACCATCTCCCCGCCCAGATCGGTAAACAGCTTCACCATGCCGTTCACCAGCGCCCCGGTGCCGCCCTCGGGGAACCAGACCCCCCACTCCCGCTCAAGGGCGTGGATCAGGGTGTAGATGGACGAGGTGGTGAAAGGGTTACCGCCCACCAGCAGGGAGTGGAAGGAGAAGGCCTGCCGCAGATGCTCATCTTCAATAAAGCGCGAGACCGACTGGTAGACGCTCTGCCACGCCTGGAGCTTAAGCAGCTGCGGCCCGGCGCGCAGCATGTCGCGAAACGAGAGAAACGGCACGCTGCCGAGGCGCAGATAGCCCTCCTGGAACACCGCCTGGGAGTAAGCGAGGAAGCGCCGGTAGCCCTCGACGTCGCGCGGGTTGAACTGGGTAATCTGCGCCTCAAGCTCGGCGGTGTCATTAGCGTAGTCCAGGGTTTTCCCGCTCTCCCAGCAGAGCCGATAGAAGGGTTTCACCGGTAGCAGCCTGACGTAATCCTCCATCCGCCTACCGGCCAGGGTAAACAGCGCCTCGAGCGCGGTGGGATCGGTGATCACCGTCGGCCCGGCATCAAAGGTAAAGCCCTGGTCATGCCAGACGTAAGCGCGACCGCCGGGCTTGTCCCGCTGCTCCAGCAGCACGGTTGGGATCCCGGCCGCCTGCAGGCGGATCGCCAGCGCCAGGCCACCAAAGCCTGCGCCAATCACAACGGTTTTCTTCATCCTTTTTCTCGCCTGTCAGGAAAATGGTTCAGCGCCGCCCGCCAGGCCTCTCCCAGCGGAACCGGCGGCTTGCCCGTCAAAATGCGGGCCTTATCGATTAGTGAGAGCCGACCGGCGTAAAAGCGCCCCACGGTCGACTCCGGCAGCCCGTAGAAGCGCTGCATTACCCGCCAGCGGTTCTCTTCGCGTCCCGCCAGAAAGAGCATCCGGTTTAGCAGGCGGAAGAACCCCTGCCTGCGCCAGTGGCGTTCGGCAAACTGCCGGGTGAGCTGATAGAGCGGGACGCTGCCCAGACGCGGGCTGTCGGCGATCTCGTCGGCCAGGGCAACCGCCAGCGGCAGCGAGTAGCCGGTGGTGGGGTGAAACAGCCCGGCGCGCATCCCCGCGCGCGGCACGCCTGGCGCATCGGCCCACAGGGCGTGGATATCGCCCGCCAGGGTAATCGGCAGACAGCCGGACTCCTCGCGTTCAAGCTGCGCCAGCGACCACCCCTTGCTGTGAGCATAGTCGGCAATGGTCTGACGCAGGAGATCGCTATCGAGCTGCGGGGCGTTGGCGTAGCGCGTATCCTCAATCAGCAGCGTGTCGGCGGAGAGCGGCAGGGTATAGACAAAGCGGTAGCCCTGCTGCTGCGCCACCGTGGCGTCCATCAGGATCGGTACGGTCAGGCCGTGGGGCTGGCTCAGCCGCCACTGCTGGCCAAGAAAGAGCTGGTAGCCGGTCTGCATCGCCGAACTGGCAGTCACGCCGCGTCCGTCAATCACCGCCCCGGCCAGCAGCGCCTCGCCGCTGGCAAGGCGCACGCTGTTGGGTAACACCTCGCTCACCGGACAGCGGAGCCAGATGTTCTCCCCCAGCGCCTGATGCAGGGCCTCGGCAAAGCTTTCAGAGGTAATGGAGTAGTAGCCGCGCGCAAGCCGACGGCTGAGATGAGGAAACTGCACCTCATAGCCCGGCCAGGCGTGGGCCACCAGCGGCGCCAACCAGGCGTGCTGTTCGGGGGTGAGATCGTCCTCATGGAAGGACCAGGTGTGGTTCCCGCCTGGCTGCTCTCCAGCCTCGATCAGCAGTACGTTGAGCTGCGGGTGGCGCTGGCGCAGACGCCAGGCAATCAAACCGTTGGCCAGCCCGCCGCCAACTAAAATCAGATCCCTCACGATACGCTCTCACTCCCTGTCATGGCCTGTTCAATTAGGGTCGCCGCGCGCGGGGTGCCCCCGGCTTCGTTAAGCTGCTGGCGGGCCATCGCCAGCCGCTGATGCAGGGTCTCGTCCCGCAGCAGCTGGGCAATTTCGTCCGCCAGGGTCTGCTGTCTGGCAAAGCGCGACACCCGGCGACCCAGCCCGTTATAGACCAGCCGGGCAGCCACGGCGGGCTGGTCGAATGAGAGCGGCACGGCCAGCACCGGCGTGGCGGCAGCCAGCGCGTCCAGCACGGTGTTAAGGCCGCCGTGGGTAATAACCAGATCCGCCTCGGCAACGTAGCGCGGCTGGTCGACAAAGTTTGTTACCTCGGTAGCGCCACAGGCGTAGAGCGAGTCGGCCTGAGCGGGCGTCAGACCATCGCAGTGGGCAATGGTCACCTCCGCCCCCACGCTGGCACAGGCCCGGGCGATCTTCCGGAACAGGCGTAGACGGTGTCCTTGCAGGGTGCCCAGCGAGGCAAAGATCCGCGGCGTGCTGCGCGGCGAGCGTTCTATCTGTGGCGGCGGCGGGTAGCGCAGCGCCCCGACGTAGTGAAAACAGTCCGGCAGCGCCCGGCGTGGAAAGTCGAGGGCCGGAACGGACTGGCTGATCTGCGCCAGCGGCGAGAGACACTCGTCGAGGCGCCTGCGCTCCGGCAAACCAAAGCGCTGGGCGTGGCGCAGGATCGTCTGCCCGAGCGGGTACATCAGCGCGTCATAGATGCGTTCGCTGACCTGGAAACGTCGCAGGGCTCTCTTATCCTCGGCGTAGTGAAACGGCATCACCGGCAGCGGCAGGCCTGGCTCGCGGTTGACCGGTAGCGCGCAGGCAACAGAGATAAACGGCAGCCCCAGCGCCTCGGCGACCAGGCTTCCGGCAGGCTCCATCTCATCGACAATCAGCGCGTCCACCGCCAGCTGCTGCAAAATAGCGGGTAGCTGCTGGCAGAGCGTATCGGTCAGGGATGACATGGCCGCAATCAGCCGCAGCAGGTTGCCGTTGCTCTGCTGCTGGACGTTGCGCTGGGCCTGCTGCACGCTGGCGGGAAGCGGATAGAACGCCACCCGCTCCGTTTCCTGCTCTGCCAGCGAGGCGACGTTGCCAGTAAGAAAGGTCATCCGGTGACCGCGCTGGGCCAGCTCCAGCGCCAGGGCATGCAGCGCCACCGCGTGACTGTAGAGCGGCGGTGCCACGATGGCAAAATGGCTCATGGCGTATCCTGCAAATAGCGGATATCCGCCTGCTTTAGATCGTACAGGCTGCTGCTGCCGGTGCAGAAGCAGGCGACCCGTAGCTGCTCAATAATGACGTTGAAGTGATCGACCACCTTCTCCGTAGAGACGCCCGCGCTGCCAAGCACGGCGGCGGCCTGCCCCACCATACAGGCCCCGAGCCGCAGCGCTTTCGCCGCGTCGACGCCGTTTTTAATCCCGCCCGAGGCAATGAGGGGGATCTGCGGCCAGGTCTCGGCGATCGCAACCAGCGCTTCAGCGGTGGGGATCCCCCAGTCGGCAAAGACGTTGGCCACCCTGCGCTGCTGCTCGGTCGCCGCCCGCTCGCCTTCAACGGCGGCCCAGCTGGTGCCGCCCGCGCCTGCGACGTCAATCACGCCAACGCCGACATCCACCAGCTGTCCGGCCACGGCGCGGGAGATCCCTGCTCCCACCTCTTTAACCACCAGCGGAACGGGCAGCTCACGGATCAGGGTTTCAATAGCCGCCAGCCGTCCGCGCCAGTCGCGATCGCCGCCGGGCTGCAAGGCCTCCTGCAGCGGGTTGAGGTGCACAATCAGCGCGTCGGCCTCGATCATCTCCACGGCCCGTCGGGCGTAGTCGATACCTTTTCTGCCGGTCAGCTGCGCCGCGCCCAGGTTCGCCAGCAGCGGCACGTCCGGGGCCAGCTGTCGCAGGGTTTTATCCAGCCCTAAACCCGCGTCGCTCTCAATGGCGACGCGCTGGGAACCCACCCCCATCGCAATCTTCAGCGTCTGCGCCGCCTCGGCGAGGTGACGGTTGATATGGCGCGAGCGCTCAACGCCGCCGGTCATCGAGCTGATCAGCAGCGGGGCCTGCAGTTGACGGTTTAGAAAGGTGGTTTCCAGCGTGATATCGCTAAAATTCAGCTCCGGCAGCGCGCAGTGGGTAAAGCGCCAGTGCTCAAAGCCAGCGCTGGCCTGGGTTACGGCGCGCCGGGGGTCGAGGACGATATCCAGATGATCGTTTTTACGCTGAACAAGGCGCTCGTCCTTCATTCATCACTACTCCTGTAATGTGGTTCCATAATGGGGTGCTGCTTGAACCGAAGGGCGGTATCAGGCGATTTTCATGACCGGTGACCAGTCGGCAAGGTGATGGCCAAACCACAAATGCATAAACTGTCGGATGGCCCCGCCCTGCGGACAGGCAAAGGTGAGGTGTCTATCGGCGGAATCAATGTGCTCACGCAGCTTTTGCCGGGCCGCGTCCGCGCCCAGTCGGTTCACCAGCGTCGATTTCCCCGCGTCCTTGTTGCGATCCTTGCCGGTCGCCGGGTGATCGTCACGCAGATCGTCCAGCAGCTGAAAGGCCTGGCCGAAGTCGAGCGCGAAGGCGTGCAGCGTCTGCCGCGTGCTCTCTGGCGACGCAGCGGCGATGGCGATAATTTGCAGCATCGCGCTGAACAAAATACCGGTTTTTAGGTGATTGGTGCTGAGAATGGCATCAGGCGTGCGGTCCAGAGCCGTATCATTGAGATCGCGAAACTGTCCCAGCACCAGGCCCTGCACGCCCACGGCGGTAGAGAGCTCGTTGACCGCCTGGGCACGCCTCTCCCCCGGCAGATCGCCGGTGGCGGCAATCAGGCCAAAGGCTTTAGAGAGCAGGCCAACGGAGGCAAGAATCGCTACGCTTTCACCAAATTTTTTGTGGGTAGTGGGCTGACCGCGGCGCAGCTCGGCGTTGTCCATGCAGGGCATATCGTCGAGCATGAGTGATGCGGTATGGGTCAGTTCAACGGCGCAGGCGAGGTCGAGCAGCGTCGACATGCTACCCTGATAGCGGAGATCGCGGGCGGCCAGCAGCATCAGCAGCGGACGGATCCGTTTGCCTGGTGCCATTGCCCCTTCGCGCATTGCAATGCTGACGATATCCTGGCTGTCGGTTTCAGGTAACAGGCCAGCCAGGTGCTCATCAATGGATTGTCTCATGACTTCTATTTCGCGATGGGGCGAAACGATCGCTTTACTGCCACTCACCATTGCAAGGTTACCCGCTATATTGTCTTGTAGTGTCACTTAACCGTAGACCGCGCGGGTAGCTCTCGCCAGGTTCTGAAGTAGTTTTACATTAAGCGGAGTATGAGACGCTCAGCCTTTAGATCTGAGCCATACCGCCGTCAACAAACAGCTCTGCACCATTGATAAAGCTGGCCGCGTCGGAGCCGAGAAACGCCACGACTTTGCCTATCTCCTCCGGCTCACCCAGGCGGCCCAGCGGTACCTGCGCGGCAAGCGCGTCAAACAGCCCCTGACGATGCTCATCCGGCACCAGATCGCCGAGGCCTGGCGTACGAACCGGGCCGGGGCTGACCACGTTGACGCGGATACCGCGATCTTTCAGATCCAGCGCCCACGAGCGGGCAAAGTTGCGCACCGCGGCCTTGCTGGCGCTGTAGACGCTGAAGCTGGCAGTGCCCTTAACGGAGGTGGTCGATCCGGTTAAAATCACCGATGCGCCATCCACCAGCAGCGGCAGCGCCTTCTGCACCGTGAACACTACGCCGCGCACGTTGGTACCGAAGATACGGTCAAAATGCTCTTCGCTGATGGCGCCCAGCGGCTGCATATCGCCACCCCCGGCGTTGGCAAACAGAATGTCCAGCCGCCCGGCCTGTTTCGCAATCTGGGCATAGACCGCGTCCAGCTCTGCCAGCTTAGAGGCATCGGCGCGAATGCCGGTCGCCGCCGCGCCGATGGCATCTACCGCTGCGTCAAGCTCAGCCTGGCGACGTCCGGTAATAAATACCTGCGCGCCCTGAGCCGCCAGCACCTGCGCGGTAGCCAGACCAATGCCGCTTGTACCTCCGGTGACCAGCGCAATTTTACCGTCGAGTTGTTTGCTCATCTTCATGTTCCTTCCTGTTTAATAGTGAGTATCGGGATTGCCCGTCACCGCATCGTCAGGGCATGGATGAACTCTACTGCGCATTGGATTGGTGAAAAATAGTGAAAAATAGAAAGGACTATTTATGGTTGTGGATAATCACCGTTGAGGAGCGACGCGTAATCCTGCCGTGAAACGTCGCTAAAGCCACTGATGAACAGTGCCGCACACAGGGTGCGATACGCCGGGTCGCTCACCAGCTGGCGCAGCGCATCGCGCAGTAGGGCTATGCGCGACGGCGGCGTGTTTCTGGCGGTAATCAACGGCAGCCCCGGCGCGGCAGGGCTTGCACCGATAACGGCAAGGTCAGAGATTAAGTGTGGCGCATGTCGCTGGAGCAGAGCGAAGGTGACGCAGTCGATAGCTGCAATATCCGCCCTGCCCTCGCCGATCGCAACCAGCGACTGGCGGTGGCTGCCGCTGAAGATAACGTCCCTAAAGAACGTCCCGTGCGGTGCCAGCGGCGCGACCATCTGCATAAATACGTTGTAGCCAGACTGGGAGTCGGGTGCATTGCAGACCGCGCGGCTGCCGCGAAAATCCGCCAGCGTTTTATCCCTGTCGCGCTGGTGCACCACCAGCAGGCTGCGGTAGCGAATGCCTTCGCAGCCGGGAGCCGAATAGTGAAAGCAGCCCACCGTCTGCACCTCCGGCAGTCGCGTGACCAGCGGATAGCCGCAAGCCTGGCTGAGCAGGAGATCGTCGCTCTGCCAGTGGGTCAGCAGATCCTCCTCCGGCCAGACCGGCGTGACGGCAACGCCCCTTGCCACCAGCAGCGCCTGTACAGCCTGGATCAGCGCCTCGCTATCCGGGCGGTAGAGGTTATACATCGGAAACGCAATCTTACTGCTCATTACCGTTCGTCCTGGTAAAGCCGGGATGGGCATTAACATTCACCGAGCGCCATAGAAAGTGCCGCAGCCACTCGCCGTAGCCGCGTACAAGAAAGCCGCCGTTGCGCTGCTGATAGCTCGCCCGATCGCGCAGATAGACATTGCGTAATGCGTACCAGGGTACGCCCGGCAGATCGTGATGAACAGAATGGTAGTTCAGATTAAGGAACAGCACCCGCCACGGCAGCGAGGCCTCGTTGATCACCGAGCGGGCAAGCGGATCGTCGTCCGCCCGATGCTCCAGAAACGATCGCACCTTCGTCAGCGCCAGCGCCGGATAGCTGACCGCCAGCACAAAGTAGAGGATCGAGAATTCGCAGCGCACCAGCCAGGCAAAGGTTAACGCCAGCAGAACACCGTGCACGATCCACATCGCTATCGCCCGACGATCCAGCTGGCGAAATGAGGTCAGCATCCCGCCCACTAGCTGGATGATATCCAGCGCCGGGGCCAGCAGCAGGCGACCGGGGAAGGTGTTGCGCAGGGCAATCAGCTTGCGCTGCCAGGGCGCATAGCGCCGCCAGCGCCACTCGGGAATGTAGTAGGACTCGGGATCGTCCTCCGGCTGGGTGAGCAGATGAGTACGGTGGTGCGCCAGATGTGCATCCCGATAGAGACCGTAGGGGTACCAGACCGCCAGCGGCATCAGCCCCAGCAGCTGGTTTACCCGTGGGTAGCGTGTAGGGTGACCGTGGATCAGCTCATGCTGGAGCGACATGTACCAGGTGGTGAACCAGATCAGCAGCAGCGTGGCGGGCAGCAGCCCCAGCGTCTGCCAGAACGCCAGCGTCGCAAACCAGCCGCCGTAGATCGCAACAATCAACATCCAGGTCGGCAGCTCGCTGCGCCACAGCCAGGAGCGGGCGCGCTGCCGGACCCAGTCGCGCTGCTGCTCATGCAGCCAGCCAGCGGTACTTTTCGCCATCGTATCCCCTACTCCCCTTGCTCATCAGATAGAGCAAACGATGTGAGAAAACGGCGGTAATGACAAAGAATTTAAATGGCTTAGCTTTTGCGAGGCGCGGCAATAATATAGCGCCCGGTGGTCAACACCGGGCAGAGGAGAAGCGTTATGCGCCTGCGTTGTCCAGGGCGAGGATATCTTCAGGGGTCAGCTGAAGATTGATAGCCTCAACAAAGCCGTCCACGTGCTCAATTTTAGTGGCGCTGGCGATAGGTGCGGTCACGCCGGGGCGGCTAATCAGCCAGGCAAGTGCCACCTGTGCAGGCTTCACGCCGTGCCGCTCAGCAACGCTGTCCAGCGCCTCCAGAATGGCATAGCCGCGCGGGTTAAGATATTTACCGACGCCCTCGCCGCGCTGGCTCTGGCCCAGATCTTTCTCGCTGCGATACTTCCCGGAGAGGAAGCCGGAGGCCAGGCTGTAGTAGGTCACCACGCCAATATTCTCCCGCACTACCAGCTCCTGCAGTTCGCCTTCAAAGCTGTCGCGATCGTAGAGGTTGTACTCCGGCTGTAGCACCTGGTAACGCGGCAGGCCGTTAGCATCGGCGGCCTTAAGTGACGCCTCTAGCTGCGCCGCATTGAGATTGGACGCGCCAATGGCGCGGATCTTGCCGGCTTTCAGCAGCTTCTCATACGCGCCGAGGGTCTCTTCATAGGGCGTGCTGTCATCTGGCCAGTGGGAGAAGTAGAGATCGATATAGTCCGTTTGCAGACGCTTGAGGGAGGCATCTACCGCCTGCTCGATCCAGCGGGCGGAGAGCCCTTTTTTCCCCGGCTCGCCAAGGTCGGAGCCGACTTTGGTAAACAGGGTGATCTTTTCCCGTGCGCCAGGGTGAGCTGCGAACCATTTACCAAGAATCGTTTCCGATTCGCCGCCTTTGTTGCCCGGCGCCCAGGCAGAGTAGACGTCGGCGGTGTCGATAGCGGTCAGGCCGCGCTCCAGCAGCGCATCCAGCAGAGTGAAGCTCTGCTGCTCGTCAACGGTCCAGCCAAAGACGTTACCGCCAAAGACCAGCGGTGGAATGTGCAATCCCGTCGTGCCTAATGAACGTAAAGCCATGCGCAATACTCCTTTTTTGAGTTACGGTATAGGCAATCGTAGACAAAACACGGCGATGCATAAGCAATCTTTCGCGTATGGTTATCAAATGCTGACAATAGCGCACTGAATGCAAACTCAGTAGCGCCGGATGTGAAAACCCTCCTCCGCTTTCGGCTCCACGAAATAGCGGGTAATCAGCTCAAACTGCTCGTCGCTGGCGGCGAAGTTGTGCTCTCCTGCTGCGTTGCGCAGCCGCAGCCGGGCCTTGCAGACTTCATCGCTGACCGGCAGATAATGCAGCAGATGCTGAGCACCTGATTCGTTAACTATCGACATCATCCACTGTCGGCTGGCGAGAGTATTAGCCGGGAAATCAAGCACGACGCTAACGCCCGCGTTAAGCAGCGCGATAGTGTGGGGTTTTATGGCCGACCTGAGTTTTTCAGCGTAGTGGACGTAATCCTGAACGCTGTGCATGGTCTCTTTAAAAAGGTGCCCCAGCCACATATCCTCGCTGAGCACCACGGTGCCAGGATTTTTCGCCAGCTCGCTGGCCAGGGTCGATTTCCCGGAGGCGATTTTGCCGCACAGGATATGCAGGGTAGGGGCTACCGGTAGCGTACTCACTGACGACGTGTTCATGACCGTTCGCCTTGCACGTTGATAGTTGGTTTTCTGCACCATACTCTAATTCTAAGCTGCGGGTACACTACCCTTTTTCAGGGCCGAAAGAGATGCTAAGTTATCAGCTAGCTCTAACACCCGGACCTGCCAATGTAACGACATCTCAATTCTGACAGCTTTCACGATCGTGCGGCATCTGCTGCATGGAGACGCCTGTTTGATTGAGTATGTTAACAATGAATAACCTTTTGATGCGTGGCGGTGGCAGGCGCTGAGCGCCGCGTTTACATCGCTGGCGCTGGTGATGACGATTCTGGTTCGCTATCGTCGCTAAAAAAGGAAAAGGCTACGGGTCGGCTGACCCGTAGCAGAGAGGAAAAAATTACTTCAGGCGGTAGGCAACAACGGCGTCGCCGCCTTTGGTGCCCAGCGAGCCGTGACCGCCAGCGGCAATAACCACGTACTGCTTGTTATCGCTGCCCAGGTAGGTCGCCGGGGTTGCCTGGCCACCTGCTGGCAGCTCGGTCTGCCACAGCAGCTTGCCGGTGTTGATATCGTAGGCGCGGAAGAAGTTATCTGCCGTTGCGCCGTGGAACACTACGTCACCCGCCGTCACCAGCGGACCGCCGTGGGCAACCATCCCCATCGGGAAGCCGATTGGGAAACGCCCCGGCAGGAAGGTAGTGTTGAGGTTTTTGGTGGTACCCACGCGACGCATCCACTCCGTTTTACCGGTGGTCAGATCGACGCCTACCATCCGGCCCCACGGTGGAGCAATACACGGAATACCCAGATCGGAAGAGAGCTGCTGAATGTGGATCGCGTAGGTGCCCTGGAAGTTTTCGTTCCAGTACGGCGAGTTCTCCTTGGTAAACAGGCGCTCTTCTTCTGTCTGCGGGGTACGTTTGATCAGGTTGTATTTATAGGCCAGACGTACCGGCGAGGCGATCAGGATCTGACGCTCCGGATCGATAGCCACCGATCCCCAGTTAAACACGCCGATGTTACCCGGGAAGACAATGGAACCGCCTTCGGTAGCTGGCGTCCACGGGTTACCGTCGTAGCGCAGCGATTTAAAATCGATACGGCAGGCCATCTGATCGAACGGCGTAATCCCCCACATCGCCTTTTCGCTCAGCGGATCGGGAATAAAGTTCAGCGCGGAGACCGGCTGGGTCGGCGAGAAGCGCTCCCCGGTGATGCCGCCTTCGGTCGAGACCTTCTGCTGGTTGATCGGGTAGACAGGCTCCCCGGTCAGACGGTTAAGCACAAACAGGTTGCCAGTTTTGGTCGGCAGGATAACAACCGGCTGCTTTTTGCCCTGGTAGTCGATATCCAGCAGCGACGGCTGGGACGGGTTATCGCGGTCCCACAGGTCGTGCGTCGAGGACTGGAAGCGCCATTTGAACGCGCCGGTGTTGAGATCCAGCGCCACCAGCGTGTCGCGGAACTTCTCGGTGTTGCTCTGCGGATCGCGCTGGGTACCCACTTCATCCGGCGAGGCGTTGCCAAACGGCACGTAGACCAGGCCGTTTTTCAGATCGGCGCTGAGGGTGGCCCAGGCTACAGGGGTATCCTGCGGGAAGGTCTGCCCGGCGGCAATCGGTTGGGTATTTTCAGGATTTGCCGGATCGAAGTTCCAGACCAGACGACCGGTCACGGCGTCAAAGGCGCGGATCACGCCCGACGGGTTACCGGTGTTATAGCCGTTATCCATTACGGAGCCGCCGAGGATCACCAGCTTACCGGCCACCAGCGGAGCGGCGGTCTGCATCAACGCGTGCGGACGAACGGTACCCATGTTGTCATGCAGATCGACAATACCGTTAGTCCCGAAATCGGCGCACGGTTTACCGGTATCGGCATCCAGCGCGATCAGTTTTGCATCGGTAGTGGCGTTGTAGATGCGGCGAGTACAGGCTGCCGGTGCAGCGGTAGTGGCTGCCGGCTGGGCCGAGCTGCTGTTCTGCACGGCTGCGCTGCCGTCATAGTAGCTTACGCCACGGCAGGTCTGGTGCTGCTGGAGGTAGGAGCGATCCTTTTCAGGAACGTATTTCCACTTAAGCGCCCCGGTCTGCGGATCGAGAGCGTGCACTTCGTTGTGCGGCGTACAGAAGTAGAGCGCGTTATTGACCTTCAGCGGCGTCGCCTCGAAGGTGTATTCGGTCGCGTCTTTGCTGTCGCGCAGGTCGCCGGTGTGGTAGGTCCAGGCTACTTCCAGATCGCTGGCGTTATCTTTATTGATCTGGTTGAGCTTAGAGAAACGTAGACCGTTGGTGGTGCCACCGTAAGCGGTCCAGTTATTTTCCGCGACGTCAGCGCTGGAGGCGTTACGTGCAGTAGTAATGGTGCCCTCCTGCGGGTACGGATCGTAGAAGCAGAGGCCGATCACCAGGGCGATCATCACCGCTACGGTACCGCCGAGGAAAGGATGGAAGCGACGCTCCCCTGCGCCATTGGCGCGGAATAGCGGACGAACCACCCACGGCATCGCCAGCCAGAGGCCAATGACGCCAATCAGATCGCCGCGCGGGATCCACTGCCACTTATCAAAGCCGACCTCGTAGATGATCCAGGCCAGAACAATCCACATCAGCACCGCGTAAAGGCTAAGCGCAATGCGTTTGTTCAGGTAGAGCGTTACGGCGGTGGCAATGAGCCCCACGGCCATTACGGCGTAGAATGGCGAGCCGCCGACCAGCAGCAGCTTCGCCCCCATATAGAGCATCGCGAGCCCAATGAGCGCGATGACAATACTTGTTATTTTGTTAAGCATGATTCCCCTGACATAGACAAATGTACAATTGAAACGGCGTTTTACAACAATTTCGAAACAATGTTACAACGATCACAAAAAAAATATAGAGTTAGCATCGTTGCAAATTTGTCGTTTTGTGCGGGGAAAGGGTCAGGTCAGGGGTAAATAGTGGGAGGCATAGCGCCCTCAGGCGTTGCGCGTCAGGCCAAACAGCCAGTCGTTATGCAGTTGGTTCCGCAGCCGATAGCTTTCGTGCAGCTCCTGCTCCAGGGTGAAGCCCACTTTTTCCAGCAGGCTGCGGGAGGCGAGATTACCTGCGGTGACGGTGGCAATAAGACGGTTGATACCGCCTTCGCGGAAGGCGTAGTCGCAGACGGCCCGCAAAGATTCTGTTCCATAGCCCCGCCCCTGTGCGTCGGGGGCAAACAGAAAGCCGACCTCGGCGCAGTCAGTGTCACGATGGATATAACCTGTAACGCCCAGCTTTTTACCCGTGGTCTTTTCAGAAACGACAAGACAGAGCCAATGGGGGCTTTGGGGAGACCAGAGTGGCAGCCTCGATGTGAAAGCGGTGTGTATCTCTTCGTCTGACGGCATATCCGCCACGTAATACATCACCTGCGGGTCCGTCTGTAGCGCGTGGAAAAAAGCCCAATCGCTCTCCTCTATCTGCGTACAGGTCAGTCTGGCGGTATAAATAGTCACCATTTATTATCCGTCTCTTTTATTTAAGTGTAGAAACTTATTAATAAAAACATATCATTAATTTATTTAATAAAAAATACCGTTGGGTGATTATATTACGAAAGTAAAATCGTTTGCTGGTGCAATCGTGCAACACAATTCCCGACCAGGGTGCATAACTATAAGGTTATTTTATTTCGCTTTAAAAAACCGCCGCCTACGATAAGTCATTTCTATTTTATAGCCCGGATCACGGCTATTTTCAGCAAATTCAGAACTGGTATGCATCTTGCCTGTTAAACGGTGACCTTCTATTTAACAGGGAACCTGTGATGCTGAATACCTTACTTTTGCGTAAATGCCGTATCGCCGTTGCCGTTTCTGGGGCGCTGGCGCTGTTCTCCTCTTTTCAGGCCAATGCCACTACGCTGCGGATCGCCATGACCGCCGCAGATATTCCCTTAACCCTCGGACAGCCGGATCAGGGCTTTGAGGGCAACCGTTTTACCGGCATTCCGCTGTATGATGCGCTGGTAGAGTGGGATCTCTCGCAGGGCGAAAAGCCCAGCGGTATCGTCCCGGGCCTGGCCACCGAGTGGCATGTCGACCAGCAGAACCAGAGCCGCTGGATCTTTACTCTGCGTCCAGGCGTGACGTTCCATGACGGCACCGAGGTCAACGCCGACGCCATCGTCTGGAACGTCGACAAGGTGCTGAATAAGAGCGCGCCGCAGTATGCGCCAGGGCAGATCGGCAATACCCTCTCCCGTATGCCAACCCTCGCAGGCGTCGAAAAGATCGATGACCATACCGTCGCTCTCACCACCTCCGAGCCAGATGCGCTGCTGCCTTACAACATCACTAACCTGTTCATCGTCTCGCCGACGGCGTGGCAAAAACTCTATGATGCGGTGCCTGCGGCCACTGGCGATACCGCCGCCCGCAGCAAGCAGGCCTGGGCAGAGTTTGCCGCTCACGCCGTGGGCAGCGGTCCCTTTAAGCTGGAAAAACTGGTGCCGCGCCAGCAGCTAATCCTCGATAAAAACCCCGACTACTGGAATAAAGATCGCATTCCGCGCGTCGACAAAGTGGTGCTGATCCCGCTTCCAGAGGCCAATGCCCGTACCGCGGCCCTGCTTTCGAAGCAGGTCGACTGGATCGAGGCCCCGGCTCCCGACGCGGTGGATCAGATCAAAGCTCAGGGCTTTAAGATCTACGCCAATACCCAACCGCATCTCTGGCCGTGGCAGTTCTCCTTTGCGGAGGGATCGCCGTGGAAAGATATCCGCGTGCGTAAAGCTGCCAACCTCTGTCTCAACCGCGCCGAGCTAAAGAGCTACCTTGGCGGCTACATGACAGAGGCGACCGGCGTGTATGAGGCCGATAGCCCGTGGCGCGGCAAGCCCACTTTCCAGATCAAGTACGATCCTGATACCGCCCGCAAGCTGATGACCGAGGCCGGGTTTAGCGAAAGCAAGCCGCTACACGTCACCGTTGCGACCTCCGCCTCCGGATCCGGACAGATGCAGCCTCTGCCGATGAACGAATACATCCAGCAGAGCCTGAAAAGCTGCTTCTTTAACGTCGATCTTAAAGTCAACGAGTGGAACACCCTGTTTACCAACTGGCGTCTCGGGGCAAAAGATCAGTCCGGCAAAGGGATCGATGCGATTAACGTCAGTGCCGCGGTCAACGATCCCTATTTTGGCATGATCCGTTTCGCCACGGCCAAAGCCTTCCCACCGCTGGCGGTGAACTGGGGCTACTTCTCCACGCCGGAAACAGAGAAGCTGGCAACGGCGGTGAAGCATGCCTTTACTCCGGCCGAGATGGATAAGGCCGCCGGGGAGCTGCACGCTGCGCTGGTGGATCAGGTGCCGTTCCTGTTTGTTGCCCATGACGTCGGACCGCGAGCGATCTCGCCTGCGGTCACCGGCGTTGTACAGCCGCAAAGCTGGTTTATCGACCTTAGTCTGGTAAGCAAAAAAGAGTAATCGTAACGGGGGCAAAAGATGATCAATACGCTGCTATACCGCATCCTGCTGGCCGTACCCACCATGCTGGGGGTGGCGGTGATCTGTTTTATGCTGGTGCAGATTGCGCCGGGGGATCCGCTGGTCTCAGTCATGCCGCCGGATGCTTCAGAAGCCCTGCGCCAGACGCTGCTTCAGGCCTACGGCTTCGATAAGCCGCTGCCGCTGCAGTTCGTGCACTGGCTGTGGCGGGCGCTGCAGGGCGATCTCGGCATGTCGGTGGCTACCGGACGGCCGGTGATTGACGAGGTCATGACGGCAGTCGCTTACTCCCTGCGCCTGGCGCTGCTGGCCACCATTATCGGCTTTGTGCTGGGCAGCCTGTTCGGCTTCGTCGCCGGGTACTTTCGCAACAGCATTATCGATCGCCTGGCGTCGGTGCTGTCGGTCTTCGGCGTCAGCGTTCCCCACTACTGGCTGGGGATGCTGCTGGTCATCGCCTTCAGCGTCAAGCTTGCCCTGCTGCCCGCCACCGGCGGCGGACCAATTGGCGAGGTGGGCTGGCAGTGGGACTGGGCGCATCTGCAATTTATGCTGCTGCCGGCCATTACCCTGTCGGTGATCCCGACCGGCATCATCGCCCGTACCGTGCGTTCACAGGTGGCCGATATTCTCAGCCAGGAGTTTATCGTGGGCCTGCGCGCACGCGGGCTTAACGAGTCGCGCATCTTTCTCCACGTCATGAAAAACGCTGCGCCTACCGCACTGGCGGTGATGGGATTGCAGGTGGGCTACCTGATGGGCGGCTCGATCCTGGTGGAGACGGTCTTCTCCTGGCCCGGCACCGGCCTGCTGCTCAATACCGCCATCTTCCAGCGCGATCTGCCTCTGCTGCAGGGCACCATCTGGGTGCTGGCGCTGTTCTTCGTCCTGCTCAATCTGCTGGTGGATATTCTGCAAACCACCCTCGACCCGCGCATTAAGAGGAGCTGATCATGGTGGATACCGCAACCACGAAAGCTGTACCCGCGTCCCAGGTACTGCCCGTCCGGCAGGGCTACTGGCACGGCGTCTTCCGCCGCCTGCTGCGCGATCCCGGTGGCGTGATTGTCGGAACAATCATTCTGCTGCTGTTGGCCCTGGCGCTGTTTGGCCCCTGGCTGATCGTGAAAGATCCCTACCAGACCTCCATGTTCCTGCGCCTGAAGCCCATCGGCACCGATGGCTTTCCTCTCGGCTCCGACGAGCTAGGGCGGGATATGCTCTCGCGCCTGATCCTCGGCACCCGATTATCGCTGTTTATGGGGATTGTTCCCGTGGTGTTCGCCTTTTTTATCGGCGGTGCGATCGGCATTATCGCTGGCTACGCGGGTGGCAAAACTAACACCCTCATCATGCGTACCGTGGACGTCTTCTACGCTTTTCCGTCGGTGCTGCTGGCGATAGCCCTGTCGGGGGCGATGGGCGCAGGGATCGGTAACGCCCTGCTGTCCCTCACCCTGGTCTTCGTCCCACAGGTGGCGCGTATCGCTGAGAGCGTGACCGCCCAGGTGCGACATATGGACTATGTCGATGCCGCCCGCGCCACCGGAGCCAGCGCCTTCACCATTATCCGGGTGCAGGTGCTGGGCAACGTGCTGGGACCGATCTTTGTCTTCTCCACCGGACTGATCTCGGTCTGCATGATCCTCGCCTCCGGGCTGTCGTTTCTTGGTCTGGGCGTACGCCCGCCGGAGCCGGAGTGGGGGCTGATGCTCAACACGCTGCGCACGGCAATCTACACCCAGCCGTGGGTAGCGGCTCTTCCTGGCCTGATGATCTTTATCACCTCCATTTCGTTCAACATCCTCGCGGACCGCCTGCGTGCGGCAATGGCGATTAAGGAGTAAGCGATGCAACCTTTTGTGAATATCGACGTGGGTGGACCGGCGCAGCCGCTGCTGACGGTCAACAACCTGTTGAAATACTTTCGTTCCGGCGGAGGTAAAAAGCACGACGTGGTGCAGGCGGTAGATAACGTCAGCTTTACGGTGGTCAAAGGCGAAACCCTTGGCGTGGTAGGCGAGTCGGGCTGCGGGAAATCAACCACGGCGCGGCTGCTGATGCAGCTCCTCCAGCAGGACAGCGGAGAGCTGATCTTTGATGGCCTCGCGGTGGGATCGACGCATCTACCGATGAAGGCCTATCGCCGCCAGGTGCAGATGGTATTTCAGGATAGCTATGCCTCTCTCAACCCGCGCATGACGATGGAGGAGAGCATCGCCTTCGGTCAGCGCGTGCACGGTATCAGTGCCAAAGAGGCCAGCGAGTACGCCCGCTATCTGCTCGCTCACGTCGGCCTGGAGCCGGGGCGTTTCGCCCATCGCTATCCGCACGAGCTTTCCGGCGGTCAGCGCCAGCGGGTAAATATCGCCCGCGCTCTGGCGATGAAGCCGCGGCTGGTGATCCTCGATGAGGCGGTATCGGCGCTGGATAAATCGGTTGAGGCTCAGGTTTTGCAGCTGTTACAGGAGCTTAAGCGCACCCTGGAGCTGACCTATGTCTTTATCAGCCACGATCTGCACGTGGTGCGCTGGCTGTCGGATCGCATTCTGGTGATGTATCTCGGCGAGGTGGTCGAGATCGGCCCTGCGGAGCAGCTCTTTACCGCCTCTGCGCACCCCTACACCCGCGCCCTGCTGAGTTCGATGCCGTCGATGGATCCGCATAACCGCACCCTGACGTCACCCTTGAGCGGCGATCCGCCCAGCCCGATCGCCCCTCCGTCCGGCTGCCGGTTCCATACCCGCTGTCCACATGCCAAAGCGGTATGCGCGCAGGTGACACCCACGCTGGCGAGCGTGGGCGACGGCCATCAGAGCGCCTGCCTGATGGCACAACCGGGTTCGCCGTGGCACCAGGCTATCGCCGTTCGGGAGGTGAGCTATGTCGCATGATGCTTATGTCCATATCCGCGATCTGCGGGTCGAGTTTCGCCGCGAGGGGCAGACGATCAATGCGGTTAACGGCGTCTCGTTCGACGTTCTTAAAGGTGAAGTGATGGCGCTGATCGGCGAGTCGGGATCCGGCAAAAGCGTCACCCTGCGCGCGCTGATGCGCCTGCATCCGCCTAAAAATAGCCTGCTCTCTGGCACGATGCGGGTCGGGGATGAAGAGGTGCTGGCTATGAGCCCCTCCCAACTGCGGCGCTATCGCGGCGCACAGTGCGCGATGATCTTCCAGGAGCCGCTGCTGGCCTTCGATCCGGTCTATACCGTCGGGCAGCAGATCGTTGAAGGTCTGCGCCGTCATGAGGGGCTCTCCCGCCAGGCGGCACGAGAGCGAGCGCTGGAGGCGCTACGCCAGGTGCGGATCCCCAGCCCGGAGCGGCGGCTGGATGCCTACCCCCATGAGATGTCCGGTGGCATGCGCCAGCGGGCAATGATCGCTCTCGCCCTGTCGTGCAATCCGCAGCTGCTGCTGGCGGATGAGCCGACCACCGCGCTCGACGCCACGGTGCAGATCCAGATCCTGATCCTGCTGCGCGAACAGCAGAAGCAGCGCGATCTGTCGATCATCTTTGTGACCCACGACATTGGCGCAGCGGTGGAGATCGCCGATCGCGTAGCGGTGATGTACGCCGGACGCATCGTTGAGGAGGCGTCGATGGCAGAGATTCTGCACCATCCGCGCCACCCTTATACCCAGGTTCTGCTCGGCAGCCGCCCAAAAGAGGGGCTGAAAAAAGGCGATGCGCTGCACTGCATTCCTGGCTCTCCGCCGGATCTTGCCCGTCTGCCCGCAGGCTGCGCCTTCGCCGATCGCTGCCCACACGCCCTGCCCAGCTGTGCCCAAAGCCAGCCCGCTACCGAGCAGGTGGCCGAGCGCCATGTGGTGAGCTGCCATCGCTGGCGAGAGCTGTCAGCAAATACCGAAGGCCAGGCGGCTTACGCCTGAACCTGTCAACACCCAGAGGAGCCAACATGCAGGATGATATTCACGCCTTTATGCCCTACCCGGCTTACCCGGTGCCACACGCCACCAGTGGACCGCTGAGCGGTATGACCTTCGCCGTTAAAGATCTGTTTGATGTTGCGGGCTACCCAACCGGGGGCGGCAACCCGCACCTGCTGGCGCTCTCCGGGATCAAGAGCCGCACCGCGCCGGTGGTGCAGCGCCTGCTGAACAGTGGCGCGCGGTTCGTGGGTAAAACCCACACCAGCGAGCTGGCCTACTCCATGAGCGGTCACAACGTCCACTACGGCTGGCCGCGCAACGGGGCCGCGCCGGACCATATCCCCGGCGGATCGTCGTCAGGCTCAGCATCAGCGGTCTCTAACGGCGTGTGCGACTTCGCCCTCGGCACCGATACCGGTGGCTCGGTGCGCACCCCGGCAAGCTACTGCGGCCTGTTCGGCCTGCGCCCAACCCACGGACGCCTCTCCCTTGACGGGTGCCAGCCGCTCTGCGCCACGATGGATACCTGCGGTTTCTTTGCCCGCACCCCGGCGGTCTTTCAGGCTGTGGCGGAGTGCCTGCTGGGCAGCGACAGCCTGGCTATACCCTATGTGAAACTGGCCTGCCACGAGGGATTGTTTTCTCGCCTGCCGCCGCTCAGCCAGCAGGCGCTGCTTCCCGTGCGCCAGCGGCTGGCCCGCCATTTTGGCGACGTCACAAATTTGAATGCGCCGCTGCCGGAAATTGAGGCGACCTATCTCGCCTTCCGTCAGATCCAGGGTTACGAGGCCTGGCAGTCGCAGGGAGAGACCATTGAGCGCTACGGCCTGCAATTAGGGCCGGACGTGCGGGAGCGTTTCTTCTGGGGGAAAGCGGTGACCACGGCGCAGTTTGAAGCCGCCTGCCAGCTGCGGGAGCGCTTTACCGCCTGGTGGGATGAACAGCTTGGCGATGCGGTACTGGTTCTGCCCACCGTGCCGGACGGTGCGCCGCTGCTCACCGCCCAGGCGGATGAGATTGAGGCGGTACGTCGGCTCTCGCACGATATTTTACTGATTTCGGTCATGACCCGGCGTCCGCAGGTCACGCTGCCGGTCACGCAGGTTGGCGGTCTGCCGCTGGGTATTTCTCTTCTCGGGCCACGCGGCAGCGATCGTCTGCTGGTCGATCTGGCCGCTTCATTTATGCAAGGAGACAACCATGAGCAGTGATGTCCTGTTTACTCCGGTGGCAGATACAGCGGCCTGCCGCATTAACGGCGATCGGCTATGGGATTCATTAATGAGCCTGGCGGAGATTGGCGCCACGCCCAAGGGCGGCTGCCGTCGACTGACCTTAACCGATCTCGATCGCCAGGGGCGGGATCTCGTTATCAGCTGGGCGCGCGACGCCGGCTTGAGCGTCACCGTGGATATGATTGGCAACGTCTTTATGCGCCGGGAGGGCCGTAATCCGATGCTGCCTCCGGTGGTTGCCGGAAGTCACATCGACACCCAGCCCACCGGCGGCAAGTTTGATGGTAACTACGGCGTGCTGGCCGCGCTGGAGGTGGTGCGCACCCTCAACGATCTGGAGATAATCACGGAGGCGCCGATTGAGGTAGTGTTCTGGACCAATGAGGAGGGATCGCGCTTCGTACCGGTGATGATGGGATCCGGCGTCTTTGCCGGCGTCTTCCCGCTGGAGGAGATCTACGCCGTACAGGATGCCGAGGGTAAAACCGTAGGTGATGAGCTGGCACGCATCGGCTATATCGGCAGCCAGACGCCGGGGGATCATCCGGTTGGGGCCTACTTTGAGGCGCATATTGAGCAGGGTCCGATCCTGGAAGCGGAAGAGAAGGTGATTGGCGTGGTGCAGGGCGTGCTCGGCATTCGCTGGTACGACTGCGTGGTCACCGGTCAGGAGTCCCACGCCGGACCAACGCCGATGAATCTGCGTCAGGATGCCTTGCAGGTCGCTACCCGCATTATGCAGGAGGTGGTCGCTATTGCCGGGCGCAGCGAGGAGGGACGCGGCACCGTCGGGATGGTGCAGGTCTACCCCAACAGCCGCAACGTGGTGCCGGGAGAAGTGACCTTTTCCGTTGATATGCGTAATCTCAGCGACGCGGCGGTAGACGAGATGGATCGCCAGCTGCGCGACTTTATCGCCCAGGTTCAGCAGGAGAGCGGGATGGCAATCGCGTTGAAAGAGGTGAGCCACTATCCGGCCGCCCCGTTCCACCCTGCCTGCCAGGCCGCCATCGCCGAGGCGGCAGAGCGGCTGGGCTATCCCGCCCGCGAGATCGTCTCTGGCGCCGGACACGATGCGGTCTATATGAGCTACCTTGCCCCTACCGGGATGATCTTCATTCCCTGTAGGGACGGGATCAGCCATAACGAGATCGAGTATGCCTCACCGGAGCACGTCACCGCCGGAGCGAACGTGCTGCTGCAGGTTATGCTGCAGTACGCCCGGGCGGTGTAAGTAAACAGAAGGGGTACAAGGGGCGAAGCGCCCCTTTCATTATGCCGTTGGGCGTTCGTTCCATGAGTCTGTATATTGAACGTTGCCATCCTTATAAAGCCAGGTGATCTTAGCATAACGAAGCTGGACATTTTCCATATGACCAGTACCAGGGCAATCCCTTGTATCATGCATCACTGGCGTGATTGATATTGCTTTGACACCTTCCATCAAGACGTTGAAGTACTCTACCTCTTGTCCGGCATCGTTGATATGGTAGAACTTCAGTTCAGCGCTTCGCAGCGTCTGCCCAGTGGCAACAGCGTTGTAGAGGTAAGGTGAAGAGGAATCAATAGTTTTAGTAAAACTGAATGCGGAATGCTGGCGCGTTCCTGTTAATTTGCCTGTAGCACCATCGGTGGGGATGCTGAGGTTATGAATTAAATCTCTAAGCTCTATGCTCCCCTCACGATTTTTCACATCGGAACCGCCGCGAATCATAGCCCCGCCATCGTCTTTCAAAAATAGGTGAACTGGTTCAGCCATGCTAAAACTCCTTGGTGTTAATCTCTTATACCATTAGCGCTTATATTAATAACGGGCATAACTGCGATCCCGTCTGCATAAAACAAATCCGAGTTAGTGAAGTTGTAAATCTTACCGGTCATTTTTACGTTTACTGTGTTGCCGTAAGCAGTAGCCGTTACGGCATTTGTGTTGGTTTCAAGGAAAGGAGAACGCTCTTTCAGCGCATTTATGATGCCTTTATTTTCCAGGTCTTTATCCAGATAGAAACGATAAATGTCCGCAACAGTAGCGTTTCCCTCATCGTATTTCGTGACGTATAACCAGACGCTGTCTGACAATTTTTGTTTACTAATAAAGACGTCTTGCGGTGGTGTGTTAAAAAAACCGTGATAAGCGGTATAACCGCCAACGAGTAATAACAAGGACGTTGTAAGCATATAATGCAGATTTTTAATAACCGATCTTGCGTGCATACTCTATCCCTTGTCTAATCCAATACTGATCGTGTGGATCGTCACCATACGGTGGCTTTTGATACCAATGCCCCCATCTTTTCCTGGTCGTTTTCGCCATTTCTTGTGCAAATCCAGCGCCCATAAGCAAGATTTCCGCTGGTATACCTGCAGCATAGCCGATTGCTCCATAATGAAAATTACCGAAATTTTCTAACTCTGGGTGGTGCTGCTTATAATCCCAGGGTCCACGGTTTCTGACATGCATATAAAACCATGCATAAGTTAAAGGCGTTGCCATGTCGCGAGACATACCATGAGCACAAGCTATGCGCATGTGAGCTAATATCAATGATATTCCTTGCCGAGGAAGTAAAGGTATAACCGCCATGTTAACCCTTCAATTTATGAGTGTTTAACAATCCTAATCCTGCTAATCAAAAAGAGTAAAGGTTGTTTCCAGAAAATCCCTGATTTTCGGACACTAAAGTCCTTCAGCTTGTTGGTGGTAACACTACGTGGGGAGCGTAATAGCTGCATCGTTGACAGGTCATCACTCAGTAGCGCAGCGAGCCGTTTTCGCTTGATACGAAACTGCGAGTAGGCTTCGCCGGACTAGCGGGCAAACTTCCGCGATCCGGCCACGCACAAAATCACACCCAGCGTGCTGACCAGCATCAGCGGATCGACGGTTTCGTGCAGCAGCGCGGCGGATAAGCCAAGCCCAAAAAACGGCTGTAGCAGTTGCAGCTGTCCTACAGTCGCAATGCCGCCCGTTGCCAGCCCCTTGTACCAGAAGATAAACCCGACAAGCATACTAAACAGCGATACGTAGCCCAGCGCAATCCAGGCTGAGAGAGAGAACGCGCTAAACGATTGTGGCCGTGTGATAAACGAAGCGATCAGCATAAAGGGCAGCGCAACGAGCAGCGCCCAGCTGATGACCTGCCAGCCCCCTAGCTCCCGCGTCAGCTTTGCCCCTTCGGCATAGCCCAGTCCGCAGACAATAATCGCCGCCAACATCAGGAGATCTCCCGTCAACGAAGCAGAGGCATGTTGCGACAGGGCAAAGCCGACCACCAGCAGGCTGCCCAGCACAGAGAAGATCCAGAACGCAGGACGCGGACGCTCGCCGCCGCGCAGCACGCCGAAAATCGCCGTAGTCAGCGGCAGCAGGCCCAGAAAGACAATGGAGTGCGCGGAGGTAACGTGCTGCAACGCCAGCGCCGTCAGCAGCGGAAAGCCAACCACCACGCCCAGCGCAACGATAACCAGCGGCACAAGCTGCGACCGATATGGGCGCTTTTCACGAAAGGTAGCGATCAGCCCGGCAGCCAGAAGACCGGCAATCGAAGCACGCAGGAACGTCAGAAAAAAGGGATCCATAGCGAGGACGGCAACCCGGGTAGCGGGCAGCGAGCCGCTGAAGATAATCACCCCAAGCAGACCGTTGATCCACCCGGAGAGCGATCCCGGTCCCGCCTTATGCACAACTGTATTAACCACCGTTAACCACCCTCTGTCAGCTTGAGTCATGAATAGCGGGATGGTAGTGTGCTTAATCCAGTACAATCAAAAAATTGTCATAGATACATGTCATGAAGGCGCGCTATAAATCGATCGTAGATAATTTTGCTGAGGCTATACGCTCCGGCAAACTTTCAGCCGGAAGCCGCTTGCCGACGCATCGCCAGCTTGCCTTAACTGAACATATCTCGCTGGCAACGGCGACCCGGGTCTATAGCGAGCTCGAAGCGATGGGGCTGGTCAGCGGTGAAACCGGACGCGGCACCTTTGTCAGAGATATCACTCTGCCGCCTGGACACGGCGTGGATCAGCTCGCCGTGGCGCGGGACGTTCTGGATCTGAACTTCAACTACCCCTCCCTACCGGGACAGGGAGAACTCTTGCGCGACGCGCTCAGGCTGATAGCGACGAGTGGCGATATCGAGTCCCACCTTCGCTACCAGCCCCATGCGGGGCGACTGGCGGAGCGAGAGAGTATTGCCCGCCACCTGACCCGCAGCGGTTTTCACCCTGATGCGGAGAACCTGCTTATCGTTAACGGTGCGCAACACGGGTTGGCCGTCACGGCAATGGCTTTGCTTAAACCTGGCGACGTAGTAGCTGTGGATGCGCTGACCTATCCGGGTTTTAAAGCTTTGGCGGCGCTCTGCCATCTTGAGCTGGCTGCCATTCCCTGCACTCGCGAGGGGCCAGATCTTGAGGCGCTGCGCCAGCTCTGTACCCGGCGCCAGGTGCGGGCAATTTACACCATGCCGACACTGCATAATCCCCTTGGCTGGGTGCTGGATCGTCGGCTACGAAAAGCAATTGCCGACATCGCCCGGCAGCATGATCTGCTTATCATTGAAGATGCCGCCTACGCGTATTTGATTCGCTGTCCTCCTCCGCCCCTCGCTTTCTTTGCGCCAGAAAGAACGGTCTATATCACCGGTTTTTCCAAAAACGTCGCCACCGGACTGCGCGTAGGCGTTGCGATCTGCCCTGCTCACTATCGATCTGCGCTGGAACGGGCAATAAGGGCCACGGCCTGGAACACGCCTTCGCTGATGACCACTCTGATATGCAACTGGATCGAGGACGGGACGGTTTCACGGTTCGAGACGCTTAAGAGGCGCGATGCCCGACTGCGCCAGTCTGTAGCAAGAGAGAGCCTGGGTCATCTCCCCTCTATTACGCATCCCGATTCTTATTTTCTCTGGCTGCCGCTGGCGGAAGAGGCCAGAGCCGACCGCGTGGTGAAGGCATTAATGGAAAACCATATTTCAGTATCGACCGCCGAGCCATTCTCGGTTTCAGCGAGCGTGCCGCAGGCCATCCGCATCGCACTGGGCTCGGTGTCTATTGATAACCTGCGCAGCGCGTTGGTAAAGGTGCGGGAGGTGATTGAGTTTGAGCAGTATGGGTTAAGGAAATGATGAAACAACAGCATGAAATTATTTATAGATGGCCAGGACAAAAATAGCATTGAAAAACGCGTGCAGCATCATAGGAAACAGTAGTCCTTTTGTTATTGCCCTTACCCGAATAGCTACGATGGAAAGGATAAACACAGATATATACTGATAGAGAGAAAAGAACTGTGTATGCATCACGCTAAAAAAAAGAGAAGTTATAAGTGCTGGCGCTACCCTGCCCTGTCCTGCGCCAATAGAATCACATAGCGAACATACCACATCAAATAAACATCCTCTGTAAAATATCTCTTCAAAAAATGGTGTCATTATTACAATAAAAACAATACCCGGGATGTCATGATATGAAAATAATAATGTTGGTTCAAAGCTGCGATCTAGAGCTAAAGGCAACATCTGTATAAATAAAAAAATCAAGACAAAAGGTAACGCTTTTTTAAAATTGATTATGCAAAGCTGATTCTTTTGTGGGTAGAAAGCATTGTATGTATACAGGCTAATAAACAATTCTAAAACCATCATAATAATGAACGCCAAATTAGCGCCTATAATTGGAACGGTAATAAATGGCGATAGGGAAATGGCAAGCGCGACTAAAAATAAGATGAATAATGTCAATTGATGTTTTTTATTAGAGGGGCGGAGATCCACTGCTTCGCTGTATGCGGACATACTCTGGCCTTGTGCAAAAAGTGCTTTTGCTATTACTCACACAAAGTGAAGGGAAATGCAAGGGTTTGTAAAGACCTATACGTGCAATTTTAGTGATAACGGTAGTCTGTTTTCCTCCTTCTGACACAACCTGTCAATGGGTCATCCTATCTTTCTGGGCGGGTATACTACTAAAAATAGTAGCCATAAAGACTTTAGTTTCCGGGTTTTTAGCCGTTAACTATTACTGGCAGTCAACTTAAAATACGTTGCACAGCCATGAACTTGTCATTCTAGTGATCCGAAAGATGCGTTTGATAAAGCGATGGGAAAGCGCATCACGCCACGGTTTTAGACTTATAAGAGAAAGAAATGACTACCACAGAAGATTTTAACCGCCTCTATGCGGATGTTGCACGTAACATCCAACAAACACTAACGGATATCGGCGGACTTCATGTTGAAAATAGAGATGGCAAACAGCATCTAAACGCTATGACAGCACAACTGCAAAACCTGCAGGATAGTTTCAATAAGAAATTATTGTATTTAGAAAAATATGCAGAATGGGATAAGTTTACTCTGGCCTTCTTTGGCGAAACAAATGCCGGGAAAAGTACAATTATCGAATCCCTACGCATTTTGTTTGATGAAGAGTCCCGCAGACAAATGCTGCAGAAAAACCAGAACGATCAGGAGGAAGCTGAACAGGAACTGCGCGAAAATTTAGAGCAACTACGCTGCAATTTAGGACATATCTACTCCGATATAGTAGATAAAATTACCGATATCAGCTTCTCTGCAATGCGCCTAACGCAGATTATCGACAATGAAAGCGCCTTGCGCCTGAAAATGGAAGGCGAAGAGAGTAAGGCACGTCTACAACTTGAACATAATGAAAGCCAGTCGCGCCTGCAAATTCTGCAAAAACAAACCCGTAGTAAAACCCGTTTAACGCTCACTATTACAGTTATCGCTAGCCTTGCCATAGGCGCTGGCTCGATGGCCTTGTTCGATATGTTAGCGAGGTAGTAAAAATGAGCGACACACTGTATTTGCAGGATGATCGTGCTGAAAATCGTGCCACCTCCGGGCAAGCTAAACGGGGATCGACCGTCAATATTCAGGAATTGCTGAAAACATGCCTGCCGCGTCTTACACAATCGATTATTAAAACCGAGAGATTAAAAAATACGGCGAAACGGGTAGATGGGCTAATTATTGGTACTGGCGAAGAGGATTTTACCAAAGGAAATACCCGCTATACCTTACATATTGACGATAAAACCTTTCAGCTGGTAGACGTGCCAGGTATTGAGGGGAACGAGTCACACTATGTGCACATGGTAAAGGAAGCCATCGCTGAAGCGCATATGGTAGTTTACGTCAACGGAACCAACAAAAAGCCGGAAACGGCCACTGCCGAGAAAATAAAGTCTTACCTTGAATACGGCACGCAGGTTTATCCGCTGGTAAACGTGCGCGGCTTTGCCGATTCTTATGAGTTCGAAGAAGATCGGCAGGATCTTGCGCAACATAGCGGAGCCAGAGAAGCGTTGAAGCAGACCGTTGGCGTACTTACGCCAGTGCTAGGATCAGACGTACTGCTGCCCGGTGACTGCGTACAGGGATTACTGGCTTTTGCAGCGCTAGCATATGATGACACCACACAAAGTACTACCATTCATCCCTCCCGAGCTCATAATCTCGCAACGTTCCAGAAGAATTACTTTAAGCATTTTGCTACTCGTCAGGAAATGCTTGAGTTCAGCCAGGTTAACGCAATTGCGCGCCTTATTAAAAGTAAGGTTGCCACCTTTCGCGAAGACATTGTCGAAAGTAATAAAGGTAAGGTGCGCGAGTCGCTAAATCACTATTTACTGGTTCTGGAGGAGCAATTAGCCAGCCATCAAACATTCCTGAAAAAGACGGAGCCGGAATTTGAAAAATGTCGTGTGGCATTCAAAAACGCGATTGACGCTTTTGAGCGCCGTATTGTGAACAATCGGCGTAACCGCTGGAACACCTTTTTCAACGAGCTGATGGATAAAAGCGATGATATTGTCGAAGATGATTTTGGCGATAGTGATGCCATCGCCCGGCGTATTAATCTGGAATTTAAATCGCGCCGTGCTCACGTTGAACAGCTGATGCTAGAGGATACCGAGGAGGGCGTTAAGGTATTACAGGAGCAGATGCTTCAGGCTGTTGCCCGCCTGCTGGAAGATATTAAGCACGTTGAATTCCAGCAGCGTGTCAGTTTTGAGCGCAGCGGCAGGCTGAATTTTGACAGCGATATTAAACTTGGCTATGACCTTGGACTAGGCGATTTCAGTTCAATGGCCTTTAAAATCGGCAGCTATGCGATGACTGGAGGCACGATCGGCAGCGCATTTCCGGTAATTGGCACGGCTATAGGTGCTATTGCAGGTGCTTTGGTTGGCGTAGTGATGACCGTCGTCGGATTGTTCACCAGTAAATCCTCAAAGATTCGTAAAGCCAAAGGGAAAGTCCGCGACAGGCTAGAAGACGCAAGGGATAAAACACTCGAGGGGATCGCTGATGAAGCCTGCAGGCTGGTTGCCGCCATCAAAAATGAGCTTCAGGACAGCCTACTTCTTAAAGTAAATGATATGCACATGGCGTTGCAGCGGCCTGTTCCAATTTTTGAAGAACAAATTACGCGAATCACAAAACTAAAAAATCAATTAGAGAAGATGCCTTATGGAACAATTCAAACAGTTCAGTATTGAGAAACAAGCTGCAGTTGACTCACTGCATAAATTGCGAGCCGTACTGGAAGCCCTGGGCGGGATGGAAATTGACGTTGGCGACGATTTGCACAAAATTTCGTCTGCGATTGCTGCTGTCGAGTCTGATGTACTGCGTATCGCTCTGCTGGGAGCATTTTCTGACGGCAAAACCAGTGTAATCGCTGCTTGGCTCGGCAATATCATGGAAGACATGAATATCTCGATGGACGAATCTTCTGATCGACTTAGCATTTACAAGCCGGAAGGGTTACCAGGCCAGTGTGAGATCGTGGATACACCGGGACTGTTTGGTGACAAAGAGCGTGAAATTGATGGTAAACAGGTGATGTATGAAGACCTCACCAAACGCTATATTTCCGAAGCGCACCTGATTTTTTATGTTGTCGATGCCACCAATCCGCTTAAAGAGAGCCATAATGCCATCGCGAAATGGGTACTGCGCGATCTCAATAAACTCTCATCGACTATTTTCATTATTAACAAAATGGATGAAGTCACCGATTTGACCGATCAGGCTCTGTTTGATGATCAAGCGGCAATAAAAAAAGAGAATCTCAAAGGCAAGCTGCAGCGTGCAGCCAACCTTAATGCAGCGGAACTGGAGCAACTCAATATCGTCTGTATTGCTTCTAATCCGAATGGTCGCGGCTTGCCTTTCTGGTTTAATAAACCAGAACACTACGAGAGCCGTTCACGTATTAACGATCTTAAAAACGCAGCTGCTGATATCCTTAAAACCAACGTACCAGAAGTTCTGCTGGCGAAAACCGGCATGGACGTAGTGAAAGATATCGTCAACCAGCGAGTGACACAGGCGCAACAGCAGCTCAGTGAATTGAACACCTTCGTCGAGAAAAATGATGAAGATGCGTTACGTTTCAGAGCGGATATCAACCAGAGCCGTGCAGAAGTGAAGCGACTGGCAGGCGAGTTGTTTGAAGAACTCCGGCTGATGGAAAATCAGCTAATGGGTAAGTTACGTCCCCTGGAACTGGAAGATATTCGTCCCTTTATGGATGATGAACTGGGTTATACCGAAGATGGCGTCGGTTATAAGCTGCATTTACGTATCAAAATGGTTGTCGATCGCTTTTTTGACCAGTCCACTGCCGTTACGCAACGTCTCTCGGACGATATCACCCGCCAGCTGAACTCCAGCGAGAGTTTTTTAAGTAACCTCAGTGAAGGCGCGTTCAAATCTCTCGGCGGAGCCTTTAAGGGCATTTCCAAAATTAGCCCGGCGACGATCAAGACGACCATTTTTGCCGCGCGTGACACTATTGGGCAACTAACGGGTTATGTCTATACCTTTAAACCCTGGCAAGCAACTAAACTGGCTGGCGGTATCGCCAAATGGGCTGGCCCTGCAGGCGCTGCTTTTACCATCGGCTCCGATCTTTGGGATGCTTATAAAGCGCGTGAGCGTGAGCGTGAAATCGAAGAAGCAAAAAACTCGCTTGGTAAGATGATCAAAGATCCCTTTAAAGATATTTATGACGTCCTGAGCTCGGACGAGAAAATGTTTGCGTTCTTTGCCCCACAAATTCAAAACATGGAGAAGGTCATCTCTGATCTAGCAGAGAAAAGTGAAACCATTCGACAGAATCAGCAAAAGCTTGGCTTACTTCAGGAGCAGCTTGCGCTATTGAGCCTGCCTGTTCCGAAACAGTAGCCAGCCTGATTAGGGCACCGCGATATCACCATTTAAAGATGTTACGGTATCGCGGAGTAAAGCAGAAATATCATACTTATAGGGTTTATCAAGGGGGGTTTGAATTAGGTTGAATTCAGGAGAGGTAAAGCTGGAGCGGGCGAAGGGAATCGAACCCTCGTATAGAGCTTGGGAAGCTCTCGTTCTACCATTGAACTACGCCCGCTTTGAGGTGCGTAAGGCATTATAAACCTTACGCACCGTCTGGCAAGGCGGAAGCACGCTAACCGATGATTAATTAATCAGTTAGCACTTCGGCGGGGAGCCCTGCGGCGGCAGATAGCGGATCGGATCGATGGCGGTGGCGCGGTAGCGCAGCTGGAAGTGCAGCTTCACCGAGTCGGTATCAGAGCTGCCCATCGTGGCAATCTTCTGCCCTATTTTTACGCTCTGGCCGTTGTTCACCAGCAGCGTGTCGTTGTGGGCATAGGCGGTGATGTAATCCTCACTGTGCTTAATCATGATGAGGTTGCCGTAGCCGCGCAGCTGGTTGCCGACGTAAACCACCTTCCCTGACCCGGCGGCGTAAATGGGTTGACCGCGTGAGCCTGAAATGTCGATGCCTTTGTTACCGCCGTCGGCGGAGGAGTACGGCAGCACCACGGTGCCGCTTGTCGGCCAACGCCAGCAGCGTTGCCCTACCGGAGGCCAGGAGGCTGGCGGCACGGTGACGACGCGTGAGGAGGCACTGCCGCTGCTCTTACCGGAGGATTTTTTACCGGAACCATTCACTCGAAGCCGCTGGCCGATCTCAATGGTATAGGGCGGTGAGATACCGTTAAGGCGCGCCAGATCCCTGACGCTGGTGCCGGTCAGGCGCGAAATACGCGACAGCGTATCGCCACGTTTAACGACGTAGACATCTTCATCCGACAGCTTGTTCGATGAACAGGCGGCCAGCAGCATGCCCAGCATCAGACAGATAATAAGGCGAAACGGTTTTCTCATCGGGCATCCTGCGCTCAAAACGGATCCTCAGGTAATTGTTATGGGGTTGTTTATGATAGCAGTCATCCGGCAGAGGCCAAATTTCTTCACCGCGATTTACATTTCACCAGGATTGATGCCCGGTGGCGCTACGCTTACCGGGCCTACGATCTGTGCAGTTTTGTAGGCCGGATAAGCGCAGCGCCATCCGGCTTTTTTGCAGGAGTTACTTAACCGGACGCATCGCCGGGAAGAGGATCACGTCGCGGATGGTGTGGCTGTTGGTGAACAGCATCACCATACGGTCGATACCAATCCCCAGCCCCGCCGTCGGCGGCAGGCCGTGCTCCAGCGCGGTCACGTAGTCTTCGTCAAAGAACATTGCTTCGTCGTCACCGGCCGCTTTCGCATCCACCTGGTCCTGGAAACGCTGAGCCTGATCTTCCGCGTCGTTCAGCTCGCTGAAGCCGTTGCCGATCTCACGTCCGCCGATAAAGAACTCAAAGCGGTCGGTGATCTCCGGGTTCTCGTCATTACGGCGCGCCAGCGGCGACACTTCTGCCGGGTATTCGGTGATGAAGGTCGGCTGGATCAGATGCGCTTCTGCCGTCTCTTCGAAGATCTCGGTCACGATACGACCCAGGCCCCAGCTCTTCTCAACCTTGAGGCCAAGGCTTTCAGCAATGGCTTTCGCCGCGTCGAAGTTGTCCAGATCCGCCATGTTGGTCTCCGGACGGTACTTCTTGATCGCCTCGCGCATGGTCAGCTTCTCAAACGGCTTGCCGAAGTCGAAGGTCTCCTCGCCGTAAGGCACCAGAGTGGTGCCCAGAATGTCCTGCGCCAGGGTGCGGAACAGGGACTCGGTCAGCTCGATCAGGTCTTTATAGTCCGCGTACGCCATGTAGAGTTCCATCATGGTGAACTCAGGGTTATGGCGCACGGAGATGCCTTCGTTACGGAAGTTACGGTTGATCTCGAACACGCGGTCAAAACCACCCACCACCAGACGCTTGAGGTACAGCTCCGGCGCAATACGCAGGTACATGTCCAGGTCCAGGGCATTGTGATGGGTGATGAACGGACGCGCGGAGGCACCGCCAGGGATCACCTGCATCATCGGAGTTTCCACTTCCATAAAGTCGCGGCTGACCATGAACTGGCGAATACCGGCCATGATCTGCGAGCGGATCTTGAAGGTCTTGCGGGACTCATCGTTGGAGATGAGATCCAGGTAGCGCTGGCGGTAGCGGGCTTCCTGATCCTGCAGGCCGTGGAACTTGTCCGGCAGCGGGCGCAGGGCTTTGGTCAGCAGGCGCAGCTCGGTGCAGTGGATGGAGAGCTCGCCGGTCTTGGTTTTGAACAGCCTGCCTTTCGCGCCGAGGATATCGCCCAGGTCCCACTTCTTGAACTGCTCGTTGTAGATGCCTTCCGGCAGGTCGTCGCGGGAGACGTAGAGCTGAATCCGGCCGCCGACGTCCTGCAGGGTGACGAACGACGCCTTGCCCATGATACGGCGGGTCATCATCCGGCCGGCCACGCTCACTTCCACGTTCAGCGCTTCCAGCTCGTCGTTCTCTTTGCCATCAAACTCGGCGTGCAGCGCATCGGAGGTGCGGTCGCGACGGAAGTCGTTCGGGAAGGCAACGCCCTGCTCACGCAGCTGCGCCAGCTTCTCGCGGCGGGTTTTTAGTTCGTTATTAAGATCGACCGCCGCGTCAGCGCCCTGTGCTTGTTGTTCAGACATGTTGGTTCCTCATAGCCCTGCTTTCAAACTTGCTTCAATAAACTGGTCAAGACTGCCGTCCAGCACCGCCTGCGTGTTACGGGTTTCAACCCCGGTGCGCAGATCTTTGATACGAGAGTCGTCCAGTACGTAAGAACGGATCTGGCTGCCCCAGCCGATATCGGATTTGTTATCTTCCATCGCCTGCTTCTCAGCATTTTTCTTCTGCATCTCCAGCTCATAAAGCTTCGCTTTCATCTGCTTCATGGCCTGGTCTTTGTTCTTATGCTGGGAACGGTCGTTCTGGCACTGGGTCACTAACCCGGTCGGAATGTGGGTAATACGCACCGCCGATTCCGTACGGTTAACGTGCTGACCGCCCGCGCCGGAGGCACGGTAAACGTCGATACGCAGATCCGCCGGGTTGATTTCGATATCGATATCGTCTTCTACTTCCGGATAGACAAACGCCGAGCTGAAGGAGGTGTGACGACGGCCGCCAGAGTCGAACGGACTCTTACGCACCAGGCGGTGTACGCCGGTTTCGGTACGCAGCCAGCCGTAGGCGTAATCGCCAATGATTTTGATGGTTACCGATTTCAGGCCAGCAACTTCACCTTCGGACTCTTCGATAATCTCGGTTTTAAAGCCGCGTGCTTCGGCCCAGCGCAGATACATACGTGTCAGCATGCTGGCCCAGTCCTGCGCTTCCGTCCCGCCGGAGCCCGCCTGGATATCCAGGTAGCAGTCAGCGCTGTCGTATTCGCCAGAGAACATGCGGCGGAACTCAAGCTGCGACAGCTTCTCTTCCAGCCCGTCAAGCTCGGCGACGGCCTCGTTAAAGGTCTCTTCGTCGTCCGCTTCCACGGCCAGCTCCAGCAGCCCAGAGACATCTTCCAGGCCCTGGCGCATCTGATCCAGCGTGTCGACGATGGCTTCCAGAGAGGAGCGCTCTTTGCCCAGCGCCTGGGCGCGTTCGGGCTCGTTCCAGACGTCCGGCTGTTCCAGCTCGGCGTTTACTTCTTCAAGACGCTCTTTCTTGGCATCGTAGTCAAAGATACCCCCTAAGAACGTCTGAGCGCTCTGTGAGGTCCTGAATGCGGTTTTTTACAGGATTGATTTCAAACATGGCTGTATTCTTTTCTGCGCTTGTCAAAATGCGGTTATAAGGGCGGGATCTTAGCGGATTCGCGCCCTTTTTTACAGTGAAAGTGATGCTAAATCGGCCAGATATCATCGATGATCAGCTGCACGCTGCGATTACCTCGGAACTCGTTAACATCAAGTTTATAGGCAAGGCTCACTTCACGCACGCCGTTGTCAGGCCAGATAGTGGTATCGACGTTAAACGCAATGCCGTCCAGCAGCGGGCCACCGCCAACCGGTTCAACCATGACCTTTAGATGACGCTCGCCGACAATACGCTGCTGCAACAGGCGAAAACGCCCATCAAACAGCGGCTCCGGGAACATCTGCCCCCACGGCCCGGCGTCGCGCAGCATCTCTGCCACCTCCAGCGTCATTTCGACGGGAGAAAGCGGACCGTCGGAGACCACCTCGCCCTGTAACAGGGCGGGATCCAGCCACTCGGTAACCAGGTCGCCAAAGCGCTGCTGGAACTCCTCAAAGCGCGCCGCCTCCAGCGACAGCCCCGCGGCCATCGCGTGGCCACCGAACTTCAGCATCATGCCTGGATAGAGCGTGTCGAGACGCTCAAGGGCATCGCGCATATGCAGGCCTTGAATCGAGCGGCCGGAGCCTTTCAGCAGGCCATCCCCCGCGGGCGCAAAGGCTATCACCGGGCGGTGGAAGCGCTCTTTAATGCGCGAGGCGAGAATACCCACTACGCCCTGATGCCACTCAGGATGATACATCGCCAGCCCGCCGGGCAGCGTCTCGCTGCTGCGCTCCAGCTTCTCGCACAGCGCCAGTGCTTCGGCCTGCATCCCCTGCTCTATCTCTTTACGCGTCTGGTTGAGCGCGTCCAGCTCGCTGGCCAACACGCGAGCTTCGCCAACGTTGTCGCAGAGCAGCAGTGCCACGCCAACCGACATATCGTCGAGCCGTCCGGCGGCGTTAAGCCGGGGGCCGAGGGCAAAACCAAGATCGCTGGCCGCCAGCTTCTGTGCATCGCGGTTGGCGATCTCCAGCAGCGCCTTAATGCCTGGACGGCACTTGCCCGCCCGAATGCGGCTCAGACCCTGCCAGGTCAAAATGCGATTGTTGGCATCTAGCGGCACTACGTCGGCCACCGTGCCAAGGGCAACGAGATCCAGCAGCTCAGCCAGGTTAGGCTCGGCCAGGCCACGAGCTGCAAACCAGCCCTGGTCGCGCAGATGGGCGCGCAGGGCCAGCATCAGGTAGAACGCGACCCCTACCCCCGCCAGCGACTTCGACGGGAAGGTGCAGTCGCGCAGGTTCGGGTTCACGATCGCCTCGGCGGCTGGCAGCGTCTCGCCCGGCAGGTGGTGATCGGTCACCAACACCGGGATCCCCAGCTCATGGGCACGATCGACGCCAGCATGGGAGGAGATACCGTTATCCACGGTCAGGATCATCTGCGCGCCGCGGGCATGGGCCTGATCGACCACTTCCGGGCTTAGCCCGTAGCCGTCGTCAAAACGGTTCGGTACAAGACAGGTCACGTTTCCGCAACCCAGCGCACGCAGGGCCAGCACGCTCAGGGCGGTGCTGGTGGCGCCGTCGGCATCAAAGTCGCCGACCACGACAATGCGCAGCTCCTCCTGCAGGGCGCGATAGAGCAGCGCTACGGCTTTATCAATGCCGCTGAGCTGCTGCCATGAGAGCATCCCTTTGACGCTGCGCTCCAGCTCCCCGGCCGAACGCACACCGCGGCTGGCATATAAGCGCCGCAGCAGCGGGGGCAGGTTCGCTGGCAGATCCGCCGCCTCATCCACTGTTCGGCGGCGAAGTTGTCTCTGATGTTTCACGAAAATTATTTACCGCTCATAGATTTCTGCTGGTCGAGGAATGCCTTCAGCTCCTGCGGGCCCTGGTAGCCCGGCACGACGTAGCCGTTGCTCAGGACGATCGCCGGGGTGCCGCTGACGCCGAACTGCACGCCCAGCGCATAGTGGTTAGCAATGTCGATATCGCAGCTGGCTGGCTGCACGCCTTTGCCGTTCATCGCGTTGTCGAAGGCCTTATTGCGATCTTTCGCGCACCAGACCGACTTCATATCTTTTGCCGCATCGCTCTGGATACCCTGACGCGGGAAGGCCAGGTAGCGCACGGTGATGCCCAGCGCGTTGTAGTCCGCCATCTCTTCATGCAGTTTATGACAGTAGCCACAGGTGATATCGGTAAACACGGTAATGACGTGCTTCTCCTGCGCGGCTTTGTAGACGATCATCTCTTTTTCCAGCGCGTTGAGATGGGTCATCAGCAGCTGGTTAGTGACGTTGACCGGCTGCGCGCCGCTGACGTCATACATCGGCCCCTGAATAATATGCTTACCGTCGTCGGTGACGTACAGCACGCCGCTGTTGGTCAGCACGGTTTTCATACCGCTCACCGGCGCAGGCTGGATCTCGGTGCTCTGCACGCCCAGCTTCGCCAGCGACTGTTTGATTGCTGCGTCATCAGCGTGGGCCATCCCGGAGAGCGTTGCCGCCAGCAGGGTAAACATCATTAAACTCTTTTTCATAACCATCCTTAACTGTTCAGCATCATGCCCGGGGGTGATGCTGTTGATGAAGTTGTCGCAGGCGTTCCGTAGCCACATGGGTGTAGATCTGCGTCGTGGAGAGATCGCTGTGTCCAAGCAGCATCTGCACCACACGCAGGTCAGCGCCGTGGTTTAGCAGATGCGTGGCAAAGGCGTGGCGCAATACGTGCGGCGAAAGCTTTTCACTGTCGATGCCCGCCAGCAGAGCATAATGCTTAATCCGGTGCCAGAAGGTCTGCCGGGTCATCTGCTGAGCACGCTGGCTGGGAAAGAGCGTATCGATTGAGGTTCCGTTCAGCAACCACGGCCGCCCATGCTCAAGATAGTTCTCCAGCCAGTAGACCGCCTCTTCCCCCAACGGTACCAGACGCTCTTTGTTACCTTTACCGATGACCCGCACCACGCCCTGACGCAGGCTGATGTCGCTCATGGTCAGCCCCACCAGCTCCGAGACGCGCAGGCCGGTGGCATAGAGTACCTCCAGCATCGCTTTATCGCGCAGCTCCAGGGGCTGATCCACCAGCGGAGCCTGCAGCAGGCGTTCAACCTGGGCCTCGCTGAGATCTTTTGGCAGCCGCTGCGGCAGCTTAGGCGACGCCAGCAGCGCGCTGGGATCGTCCGGACGCAGCTTCTCCCGGTACAGATGCTGAAAGAGTCGCCGTATGGCGCTCAGCAGGCGCGCGGAGCTGGTGGCTTTATACCCGCCTTCAATACGCTCCGCCAGCAGCGCCTGGAGATCGTCGCTTTGCGCGCTCTGTAACGAGAGGCCGCGATGGTGCAGCCACTCAACCATCATGCTGAGGTCACGGCGGTAGGCGCTCAGCGTATTCTCCGCCAGATTACGCTCCAGCCAGAGCGCATCAAGAAACTGTTCTATGCGTGCGAGATCCTGATCCATTTGAGCCTCTTGTGGTCTGCGGCGCTCCATTATGCCTGATTGCTCATCGATTCTGGTACACTGTACGCAAAGCCCCATCAGGAATTGAGACGTTTACGCTATGAACATTGGTCTTTTCTATGGTTCCAGTACCTGCTATACCGAAATGGCGGCGGAGAAAATCCGCGACGTTATCGGCCCGGAACTGGTCACGCTGCACAACCTGAAAGACGACGCTGTCTCCTTAATGGAGCAGTACGATGTCCTGATCCTCGGCATTCCCACCTGGGATTTTGGCGAGCTTCAGGAGGACTGGGAAGCCGTTTGGGACCAGCTCGATGGCCTGAATCTCGACGGTAAAATCATTGCGCTGTACGGCATGGGCGATCAGCTTGGCTACGGCGAGTGGTTCCTTGACGCGCTCGGCATGCTGCATGACAAGCTGGCCGCCAAAGCCGTCACCTTTGTTGGCTACTGGCCGACGGAAGGCTATGAGTTTACCAGCCCTAAGCCGGTGATTGCCGACGGTCAGCTCTTCGTTGGTCTGGCGCTGGATGAAACCAACCAGTACGATCAGAGCGAAGAGCGCATCCAGAGCTGGTGCGAACAGATCCTCAGCGAAATGGCCGAGCAGTTCGCCTAAGCTTTGTCAGCGCTCCCCTGTTGCCGGCTGCTGTAGCAGCATCCGGCGCAGGTCGCGCCACTCGCGCTCATCCATACTGTCCGCCGCCAGCCAAAGGTGATGAACGCGTCCGCCCTGCCCTTTACGCAGGCGCAGCATCATGCCGCTGGTTAGCATCCAGGGCGTGCCGATAATATCCCAATCCACCCCTTGCCAACGCAGCCGGGAATCCATCAGCAGCTTGATTTCACCGTGGCAGGCGTTGATGCGCCGCTGGCTGCGTACGCAGTCAAAAACCACCAGCGACAGCAGCATGAGCCACAGCGGCGTATAGCGTAGCGGCCAGGGAGCCAGCAGGATCAGCGCCGCCACCAGGCCGTGAAGCAGAAGAGAGAGCCACTGGGCGCGCCACGAGACGCGTAGATCAGATTGCCACAGGACCACGTTCCCGATTCCGTGTCTGAATTAACTGCACCATTCTCTGCAACTCCGTGTCGGCAGGTTCACCGTGATTCATTAACCAGTTAAACAGATCTGGATCGTCACTTTCCAGCAGGCGAACAAAGAGACGTTTATCGTCATCGCTCAGCGTATCGTACTCGTGTTCAAAAAAAGGCATGATGGAGATATCCAGCTCGCGCATTCCCCGGCGGCATGCCCAATGGATGCGGGCTCTATTATTTATATCCATGTCTTCTCCCTGCATTACGATATAGAAGTATCGATAGTGCAGACAGTGTATCGTGTTTTTTGTTCATCCTTTACTGGAAAGTTGATAATTAGGAAGGGTGCTTCCAACATAAAAGGTCCCGGACGTGCGTTTTGCATTTTATTGCGTAGCGCTACGCATCCTGACGAAATGAGCACAAATCGTATGCTTTTACCGCTTGCATTGGTCGGCGGCTCTTTTACCATTAAGCATCTAACAGCGTTAAGCAAACCAGGACACTATTATGGCCTTTACTCCTTTTCCTCCGCGCCAGCCTTCCGCCTCTGCGCGTCTGCCGCTGACGCTTATGACACTTGATGACTGGGCGCTGGCAACCCTGACCGGCGCAGATAGCGAAAAGTATCTGCAGGGCCAGGTCACCGCTGACGTCGCCGCCCTGACCGAGCACCAGCATCTGCTGGCGGCACACTGCGATGCCAAAGGCAAAATGTGGAGCAACCTGCGGCTGTTTCGCCGCGACGGCGGCTTTGCCTTAATCGAGCGCCGCAGCATTCGCGATGCTCAGCTGACCGAGTTAAAAAAATATGCGGTCTTCTCTAAGGTCACCATCGCCCCGGATGACGAGCACGTGCTGCTGGGCGTGGCCGGTTTTCAGGCCCGCGCCGCGCTGGCGAATCTGTTTACCACGCTGCCCGACGCTGACAAGCAGGTCGTACAGGAGGGAGCAACCTCTATTCTGTGGTTCGAGCACCCGGCAGAGCGTTTCCTGCTGGTCACCGACGTGGCTACGGCGGAGCGGATTAGCGAGAAGCTACGCGGCGAAGCGCAGCTGAACAACAGCCAGCAGTGGCTGGCGCTGAACATTGAAGCGGGCCTGCCGGTGATCGACGCCGCCAACAGCGCCCAGTTCATTCCTCAGGCGACCAACCTGCAGGCGCTCGGTGGCATCAGCTTTAAAAAAGGGTGCTACACCGGCCAGGAGATGGTCGCCCGAGCGAAGTTCCGCGGTGCCAACAAGCGCGCCCTGTGGTATCTGGCGGGTAAAGCGAGCCGCCTGCCGGAGCCGGGGGAAGATCTTGAGCTGAAGATGGGTGAAAACTGGCGCCGCACCGGCACTATTCTCGCTGCGGTCCAGCTTGAAGATGGCCGCCTGCTGGTACAGGCAGTGATGAACAATGATATGGAGCCGGACAGCGTCTTCCGTGTGCGTGACGATGCTAATACGCTCAGCATTGAGCCGCTGCCCTATTCGCTTGAGGAAGCTTAAGGGCTGATTGCCCGGCGGCGCAAGCTGGCCGGGCCTACAAGGCCGTAGGCCGGGTCAGGCGAAGCCGCCACCCGGCGTGACAGTTAAGCCTATCCAACATAGAAGTAGATGGCGAGGAAGTGGCACAGGCTGCCCCCCAGCACAAAGCCGTGCCAGATCGCGTGGTTGTAGGGAATGCGCCTGCAAACGTAGAAGATCACTCCCAGCGAGTAGACGATGCCCCCCGCGGCCAGCAATATGAGCCCGCCCGCAGATAGCCTGACGGCCAGCTCATAGATGACCACCAGCGACAGCCAGCCCATCGCCAGGTAGGTCACCAGCGAGAGCACCTTAAAACGGTGGGCAATGGTCAATTTGAACAGGATCCCAAGCAGCGCCAGCCCCCAGATGACAATCATCAGGCCACGCGCCAGCGGCGAATCCAGCCCCACCAGTAAAAAAGGCGTATAGGTACCCGCTATCAGCAAATAGATAGCACAGTGGTCAAATTTCTTCAGCCACGGCTTTGCGCGCGGATGGGGAATAGCGTGATAGAGCGTGGAGGCCAGAAACAGCAGGATCATGCTGCCGCCGTAAAGGCTGTAGCTGGTAATGGCCAGTGGGCTGGCATGATTATCCATCGCCTGCATCAGTAAGAGCACCAGTCCTACCACACCGAATATCAGCCCAATACCGTGACTAATGCTGTTGGCTATCTCCTCAGCCAGTGAATATCCCTGTTTTTTTAATGGTTTATCAACCATAGCTTACTCCAGAAAACAGAGGCTTGCGCCGGGTCACTCAGTAGCCGATAGCTGCCTGAATGATAACCACCCTAGAGTAACTGAGAATGATTCCAGTGCACACCTGTTAGCTAAAATAAATAATCCCGTCCAGAAGTGTAGCTAATTCACGCTTCGTTCGGGCTACAGATGTTTCTCTTTTTTGGTAACAACCCGCTGCGCCGCCGTTTCCCGTTTCGGGCAAAATGTGGCAGCATAGAGAGGTGCCGCACCGTGTAGATAACCGTCTGAAAAAGGAAGCCTCGTGACCCTGTTTAACCACTCCGCTGTTGCCAGCCTCAACAACCTTGAGATGATGGTCTACAACGTGGTCATTAAAAATCGTGACAAGGTCATGTACATGACCATTCGCGAGCTGGCCGATGCGGCAGGCGTCTCCACCACTACCGTTCTTCGCTTCTGCCGTAAGCTGGAGTGCGAAGGCTACTCAGAGTTCCGCGTGCGCTTTAAATTATATTTAGCACAGAGCGAACCGCAGCCCGCTAATTTTGGCGCCAGCGAAATTATTAGCTTTTTTAAAAGTGTTAATAATGATGAATTCGATCGCCTGCTGGATCAGGCAACCGATATTATTTTAGCTTCCGAGCGTATTATATTTGTCGGCGTCGGCACGTCCGGCTCGCTGGCGAAATATGGCGCACGCTTCTTTTCCAACGTGGGTAAATTCAGCAACCACGTTGACGATCCCTATTTTCCTGTTACTAACGACATGGCAAAAAATGCGCTGGCAATTGTCCTCTCCGTCTCCGGCGAGACAGAGGAGATCCTGCGCTTCGCCAGCCAGTTCAGCCTGCATCACTGTAAGGTGATGTCGATAACCAGCCACGAGCACTCGGCGCTGGCTAAGCTGGCAGATTTTAATCTCTCCTGGCATATTCCCCAGACGCGCATTTCAGGGGGCTACGATCTGACGACTCAAATTCCCGTGATCTATATTCTTGAAACTCTGGGCCGCAAGCTGGCGAAAAAATTAGCCTAAAAAAACAGGCTGTTTTTTCTCTGTAACATATTACCGAAGCGGCAACGTGTTATATCGTGACTTTCGATTGGGCTTTGCTAGACTCGGCGTAAACCTATTTTCTGTCGGTTACAGCGGGATAAATAAGCATGAAAAAGATCACCTTACCAAAAGACTTTTTATGGGGCGGCGCGGTTGCTGCGCATCAGGTTGAAGGCGGCTGGAACAAAGGCGGCAAAGGCCCGAGCATCTGCGACGTGCTGACCGGCGGCGCGCACGGCGTACCGCGTGAGATCACCCAGGAAGTTGTGCCCGGCAAATACTATCCGAATCACGAGGCCGTTGAGTTCTACAGCCACTACAAAGAAGACATCAAGCTGTTTGCCGAGATGGGCTTTAAGTGTTTCCGTACCTCTATCGCCTGGACCCGTATCTTCCCCAACGGCGATGAGCAGACGCCGAATGAAGAGGGTCTGAAGTTCTATGACGATATGTTCGATGAGCTGCTGAAATATAACATCGAGCCGGTGATCACCCTCTCCCACTTCGAGATGCCCCTGCATCTGGTGCAGGCCTACGGCGGCTGGACTAACCGTAAAGTAGTGGATTTCTTTGTGCGCTTCGCCGAAGTGGTCTTCGAGCGCTATAAGAGCAAGGTCAAATACTGGATGACCTTCAACGAGATCAACAACCAGCGTAACTGGCGCGCGCCGCTGTTTGGCTACTGCTGCTCCGGCGTGGTCTATACCGAGCATGAAAACCCGGAAGAGACCATGTATCAGGTGCTGCACCACCAGTTCGTTGCCAGCGCGCTGGCGGTGAAGGCTGCGCGGGAGATCAACCCAGAGATGCAGGTTGGCTGCATGCTGGCGATGGTGCCGCTCTATCCCTTCTCCTGTAAGCCGGAAGACGTGATGTATGCCCAGGAATCAATGCGCGAGCGCTGGGTCTTTACCGACGTGCAGCTGCGCGGCTACTACCCTTCCTACGTCCTGAACGAGTGGGAACGCCGCGGCTTCGATATCAAAATGGAAGCCAACGACGAGCAGATCCTGCGTGAGGGCACCTGCGCCTACCTCGGCTTCAGCTACTACATGACCAACGCGGTGAAAGCGGAAGGCGGCAGCGGTGACGCCATCTCTGGCTTCGAAGGCAGCGTGCCGAACCCGCACGTGAAAGCCTCCGACTGGGGCTGGCAGATTGACCCGGTTGGCCTGCGCTATGCCCTGTGCGAGCTGTACGAGCGCTACCAGAAGCCGCTGTTTATCGTGGAAAACGGCTTCGGCGCGTACGATAAAGTGGAAGAGGATGGCAGCATCAATGACGACTACCGCATTGATTACCTGCGCGCCCACGTGGAAGAGATGATCAAAGCCGTGACCTACGACGGCGTCGATCTGATGGGCTACACCCCGTGGGGCTGCATCGACTGCGTATCGTTCACCACTGGCCAGTACAGCAAACGCTATGGCTTCATCTATGTGAACAAGCACGATGACGGCACCGGCGACATGTCTCGCTCCCGTAAGAAGAGCTTTAACTGGTACAAAGAGGTGATCGCCAGCAACGGTGAGAATCTGTAACGCCGTATTGCCGGGCGGCGCTGCGCTTGCACCGGCCTACGAACCCTGTAGGCCCGATAAGCGTAGCGCCACCGGGCGTTATTTGCCGCCCGCCATCTCAATAAAACTCCCCGTCACGTACGACGCCTTCTCGCTCAGCAGCCAGACTATTGCCTGCGCCACCTCTTCCGGCTGACCGCCACGCTGCATCGGCAGCACTGACTTAACGCGATCCACCCGCCCAGGCTCACCGCCGTCGGCATGCATCTCGGTATAGATAAACCCCGGCCGCACGCCGTTGACGCGAATGCCCTGCGCCGCGACCTCCAGCGACAGCCCGGTAGTCAGCGTATCTACCGCACCCTTCGAGGCAGCATAGTCCACGTATTCACCAGGTGCGCCCAGCCGCGCCGCCGCTGAAGAGACGTTGACGATGGCCCCACCCGTGCCGCCGTGCCGGTGCGACATCCGCTTTACCGCCTCGCGACAGCAGAGAAAATAGCCCGTCACGTTGGTCGCCAGCACGCGGTTAATACGTTCGCCGGTGAGGTTTTCCACCGTGCTCTGGGTAAACAGAATGCCCGCGTTATTGACCAACGCGGTCAGCGGCTCGTTCTCCTCATCAAGGCGGGTAAACATCGCCAGCACCTGTGCTTCATCGCTGATATCAGCCTGCACCGCAAACGCTCTGCCGCCCGCAGCAACGATGGTGTTCACCACTTCGGTTGCTGCATCCACATTGTGATGATAGTTAACTGCCACGCTGTAGCCTTCACGTGCCAGCTCCAGCGCCGTGGCCCTGCCAATTCCCCGGCTTGCGCCGGTTACCAGTGCAATTGCCATTCGTCATTCTCCAGATAGAAAAAAGCCGGGCGGCGCTTACGCTTGCCCGGCCTACAATATGGCACAAAATATTACTGATATTCGCTCATCGGCACGCAGGAGCAGAACAGGTTGCGGTCGCCATAGACGTCATCAAGACGCTTCACGGTCGGCCAGTACTTGTTCGCAGATCCCGCCGGGAAGACCGCCAGCTCGCGGCTGTAGCCGTGGCTCCACTCCGCCACCAGCTCGTGCTGGGTATGCGGGGCGTTGACCAGCGGGTTATCCTCCAGCGTCCATTCGCCATCCTGAACACGATCGATCTCCATGCGGATAGCCAGCATCGCGTCAATAAAGCGGTCCAGCTCGGCTTTGCTCTCGGACTCCGTCGGCTCTACCATCAGGGTACCCGCTACCGGGAAGGACATAGTTGGCGCGTGGAAACCGTAGTCAATCAGACGCTTGGCGATATCCAGCTCGCTAATGCCGCTCTGCTCTTTCAGCGGACGAATGTCCAGAATGCACTCGTGCGCCACGCGGCCATCGCGGCCGGTATAGAGCACCGGGAAGGCAGACTGCAGGCGGGTAGCAATGTAGTTGGCGTTGAGAATGGCCACCTGGCTGGCTTTTTTCAGCCCTTCCGCGCCCATCATGCGGATATACATCCAGCTGATCGGCAGAATAGAGGCGCTGCCGAACGGAGCGGCAGAGACCGCGCCCTGACGGGTCAGCATCCCTTCAATCTGTACCACGCTGTGGCCCGGTACGAACGGTGCCAGGTGCGCTTTCACGCCGATAGGCCCCATGCCCGGACCGCCGCCGCCGTGTGGAATGCAGAAGGTTTTATGCAGGTTGAGGTGCGATACATCCGCGCCGATAAAGCCTGGGGAGGTGATCCCCACCTGGGCGTTCATATTCGCGCCGTCGAGGTAGACCTGGCCGCCATACTGGTGCACGATTTCGCACACCTCACGGATCGTCTCTTCATAAACTCCGTGGGTAGACGGGTAGGTCACCATGATACAGGAGAGGCTATCCCCTGCCTGCTCGGCTTTGGCACGCAGATCGGCCAGATCGATGTTACCGTTTTTATCACAGGCGACCACAACCACCTGCATGCCCGCCATCTGCGCCGATGCGGGGTTGGTGCCGTGGGCGGAGCTGGGGATCAGGCAGATATCGCGGTGACCGTCGTTGCGGCTCTCATGATAGTGGCGGATTGCCAGCAGGCCTGCGTACTCACCCTGCGCGCCAGAGTTCGGCTGCATGCAGAGGGCGTCATAGCCGGTCAGCTTCACCAGCCAGTCAGAGAGCTGGTTGATCATCTGATGATACCCTTCCGCCTGGTCTGCCGGGCAGAACGGGTGCAGCTCGGCGAACTCCGGCCAGGTGATGGGGATCATCTCTGCGGCGGCGTTCAGCTTCATGGTGCAGGAGCCGAGCGGGATCATCGCCTGGTTCAGGGCCAGATCCTTACGCTCCAGCGAGTGCATGTAGCGCATCATCTCGGTTTCGCTGTGGTAGCGATTGAATACCGGGTGGCTTAGGATCGCGTCATCACGCAGCATGCCCGGCTGGATCGCGCGGCTGTCATGGGCCACTTCTTTATCCAGGGCGTCGATATTCAGGCCATGACCGTCGCCGATAACCACGTCGAACAGCGTGACTACGTCTTCGCGGGTGGTGGTTTCGTCGAGGGTGATGCCCACGGCATTATGGATGTCGCTACGCAGGTTGATCTCTGCTGCTTCGGCACGCGCCAGCACCGCCGCTTTATCAGCAACTTCCACGCAGAGGGTGTCAAAGAAGTGCGCGTGGCGCAGCTTAAGCCCTTTCTGCTGCAGGCCGGTGGCCAGGATATCGGCCAGGCGATGGATACGGCCTGCAATACGCTTTAGCCCTACCGGGCCGTGGTAGACGGCGTAGAGGCTGGCGATATTCGCCAGCAGCACCTGCGAGGTACAGATGTTGGAGTTCGCTTTCTCGCGGCGGATATGCTGCTCGCGGGTCTGCATCGCCATGCGCAGCGCGGTGTTACCGGCAGCATCTTTCGATACGCCGATAATACGGCCTGGCATGGAGCGTTTGAATTCATCTTTGGCGGCAAAGAAGGCCGCGTGCGGGCCGCCGTAGCCCATCGGCACGCCGAAGCGCTGCGCGGAGCCGAAGACAATATCCGCGCCCTGCTTGCCCGGCGCACTGAGCAGCACCAGCGCCATAAAGTCTGCCGCAACGCTCACCACGACCTTGCGCGCTTTCAGCTCGCCAATCAGCGCGCTGTAGTCATGCACTTCACCGGTGGTGCCCACCTGCTGGAGCAACACGCCGAAGAGATCCTGATGATCCAGCGCCTTGTCGGCATCGTCGACCACGATCTCAAAACCAAAAGTTTCCGCGCGGGTACGCACGACGTCCAGGGTCTGCGGATGCACGTCGGCGGCGACAAAGAAGCGGTTCGCTCCTTTCAGCTTGCTGACGCGTTTCGCCATCGCCATCGCTTCCGCGCCTGCCGTCGCTTCGTCAAGCAGCGATGCGGAGGCGATATCGAGACCGGTCAGATCCAGAGTGACCTGCTGGAAGTTGAGCAGCGCTTCAAGGCGGCCCTGGGAAACTTCCGGCTGGTAAGGGGTATAGGCGGTGTACCAGCCTGGGTTTTCCAGCATATTACGCAGGATCACCGGTGGCAGCTGCACGGCGGTGTAGCCCATGCCGATGTAAGACTTAAAGCGCTTGTTACGCGCGGCGATAGCTTTCAGCTCCGCCAGCGCGGCAAACTCCGTAGTCGCTTCGCCAATCTGCGGCGGCGTTGCCAGCTGAATGTCCTGCGGGACAATCTGACCAATCAGGGCGTTGAGTGAATCTGCGCCAACGGTTTTCAGCATCTCTTGCTGCTGAGCAGCATCCGGCCCGATATGGCGATCGATAAAAGCGTCGCGGTGTTCAAGCTGGCTTAAAGTCTGGGTCATGAGCGATGGTTCCTGAAACGTGCGGTGAATCGTGGTTGTCTTAACCTGAATGCCCGGTTGCGCTGACGCTTACCGGGCCTGGAGGCTTTACTCGTCTTCTAATAGAGATTCATAGGCAGTTGCATCTAATAGCGCTTCAACTTCTGCTTCGTCGCTGGCTTTGATCTTAAAGATCCAGCCGCCGGCATACGGCTCGCTGTTGACCAGCTCCGGGTTGTCGCTGAGCGCATCGTTAACTGCCACAATCTCGCCGCTCACCGGCGCATAGATGTCAGAGGCCGCCTTAACGGATTCTGCAACGGCACAGTCATCGCCCGCGCTGACGGTAGCGCCCACGTCCGGCAGGTCAACAAACACCATATCGCCCAGCAGCTCCTGCGCATGTTCGGTAATGCCAACGGTATAGGAGCCGTCAGCCTCTTTACGCAGCCACTCGTGTTCTTTGCTATATTTCAGGTCGCCAGGTACATTGCTCATTAACATTTCTCCACGATAGATTAGGTTACGCGACGGCTTTGCCAGCGCGTACAAAAACAGGTTTCGTTACCTTCACCGGCATTTCACGGTTGCGGATCTGCACGATAGCCGTGTCGCCAATCCCGGCCGGTACGCGGGCCAGCGCGATGCTGTAGCCCAGCGTCGGTGAGAAGGTGCCGCTGGTGATAATGCCTTCCTGCGAGTTGCCACTGGCGTCGGTGAAACGCACCGGCAGTTCGTTACGCAGGACGCCTTTTTCGGTCATAATCAGACCAACCAGCTGTTCGGTACCTCTTTCACGCTGTACTTCCAGCGCTTCGCGACCAATAAAGTCACGGTCAGCAGGCTCCCAGGCGATGGTCCAGCCCATATTCGCCGCCAGCGGCGAAACGCCTTCGTCCATCTCCTGCCCATAGAGGTTCATACCCGCTTCCAGACGCAGCGTATCGCGCGCGCCCAGGCCGCAGGGCTTTACGCCCGCGCCAATCAGCGCCTGCCAGAAATCCGCCGCCTGCTCACTCGGCAGCGCAATCTCATAGCCCGCCTCGCCGGTGTAGCCGGTGGTAGCGATAAACCAGCCGTCAGACTCCACGCCAAAGAAGGGCTTCATGCCTGCCACGGCCTGACGCTGGGCATCGGTAAACAGACCTGCCGCTTTCGCCTGGGCGTTCGGCCCCTGAATGGCAATCAGCGCCAGATCGTCACGCACGGTAATGTCGATATCAAAGGGAGCCGCGTGCTGGGTGATCCAGGCGAGATCTTTTTCACGAGTGGCAGAGTTCACCACCAGGCGGAAATGATCTTCGGTAAAGAAGTAGACGATCAGGTCATCAATGACGCCGCCGGAGGCGTTGAGCATGCCGCTGTAGAGCGCTTTGCCCGGCTGGGTCAACTTAGCCACGTCGTTGGCCAGCAGATGGCGGAGAAATGCCCGACAGCGACTGCCGCGCAGGTCGACGATGGTCATATGCGAGACGTCAAACATACCGGCATCGGTACGCACCGCGTGGTGCTCATCGATCTGCGAGCCGTAGTGCAGCGGCATCATCCAGCCGTGGAAATCCACCATGCGTGCGCCGCACAGCGTATGTTGTTCGTATAAAGGGGTTTGCTGAGCCATCTTTTCCTCATTGAATAAGCAGGGCCAGGATAAATAAGGCGAAGTCGTAAGCAGGTAGCCTCGTTTCCAGACGGCGACGCAAACGTTACCTTTTGCCTGAACTTATCATCGAACAGCGGGTATAACCATAAGCAAAAATGTTCCATCACATTAGCTTATGACCTAAAAAACCAAAGCGAGCGGCAGGATATTACACTGCTAATATGCCTGGGTTTGCGATAAACATCATAAAACAGACGATGCATGCCCGATAAGACAGGGTATTACACGGCAAAGCGCGCAGATTTCCAGAGCGGAAAAAATAGAGGGATGAGAAAAAGTAATCCGAAATTGGGGGTGAAATTAGAATATTTCAAATGAGGGGGTACATCCCCTCCCCAGGGGTGGGGAGAGAAAGTGTGATCGGGTTAACGTAACCACTCTGGCAGATCGTTCAGGCCCATCGCCTGGCGAATAAGCTGTGGCTTAACCCCCGGCAGCGTGTCGGCCAGCTTCAGGCCAAGATCGCGCAGCAGCTTTTTCGCCGGGTGCGTACCGGAAAACAGCTCGCGAAAACCCTGCATACTCGCCAGCATCACTCCAGCGCTGTGTTTGCGGCTGCGCTCATAGCGACGCAGATAGAGGTGCTGGCCGATATCTTTGCCTGCGCCGTGCAGGCGTTTCAGCTCGTTGACCAGCTCGGCGGCATCCATAAAGCCCAGGTTTACCCCCTGCCCCGCCAGCGGATGGATGGTATGCGCTGCATCGCCCACCAGCGCCAGACGGTGCGCGGCAAACTGGCGTGCGTAGCGGCCCGTCAGCGGAAACACCAGTCGCTCGCTCTCAACGTGGCAAAGGCCGAGGCGGTTGTCGAACGCCATATCCAGCGCCTGGTTGAAGGCCTCCTCTGTCGCCTCCTGCATCCTTGCGGCCTCCAGCGGCGGCAGCGACCAGACAATAGAGCAGAGGTGCGAATCGCTCAGCGGCAGGAAGGCAAGGATACCGTCGCCGTGGAAGACCTGACGCGCCACCGCCTCGTGGGGCTCATCGGTGCGGATAGTAGCGACCAGCGCATGATGACGGTAGTCCCAGGAGGTAAGTGCAATATCGGCTTTGTCGCGCAGCCAGGAGTTAGCTCCGTCCGCGCCCACGACCAGCCGTGCTGTCAGCATGCCGCCATCTTTCAGCGTCAAAAAGGCTTCGTTTTCGCCCCAGGCGACCTGCTGTACGCCAGCGGGTGCCATGAGCGTGACGTCCTGACACTGCTGCGCTTTCTGCCACAGCGCCTGGTGGATCACATCGTTCTCAATAATATGGCCCAGGTGGCTATAGCCCATGCTGCGATCGTCAAAGGCGATGCGTCCAAAGCTGTCTTTGTCCCACACCTCCATACCGTGATAGCAGCTGGCGCGGCTCGCCACGATGGATGACCAGACGCCAAGGCGGGTCAGCAACTTTTCACTGGCGGCGTTGATGGCCGAGACGCGGAGCGCAGGCGGCGCGCTCTCCGCCAGCGGCTGAGGCAGGTTTTGCTCCAGCACCGCTACGCGCAGGCCGCTCCCCTGTAATCCACAGGCTACCGCCAGACCAACCATACCGCCGCCGACAATTGCTACATCTACATTCTGCAAAATTCACTCCCAAAACTACTGCCTGGTAAAGCAGGCCGGCCTATCGGGCGACCCAGCCTAGCGTTCGCTGCGCCAGCACGTCGCGTGCTGGAGTAAAAAGTTCCATTGCCATCAGTCCGGCGTTGCGACCCGCAACCAGCGGCGACCAGCGGTTAGCAAACAGCTGCACCAGTCCGTCGGTAACGCCAATTGTCGCCTCTTTGTCACTCTGGCGGCGCTGCTGATAGCCGTGTAGCACGGACCAGGATCCGATGTCGCTGTTCTCTGCCCGCGCATCAGCCAGCGTCTCGGCCAGGCTCATCACATCGCGCATACCGAGGTTGAACCCCTGCCCGGCGATGGGATGCAGCGTCTGCGCGGCGTTGCCCACCAGCACCACGCGGTGCGATACCGGCGATGAAGCGGTGGTTAACGCCAGCGGATAGACATTGCGGGTGCCCGTGTGGACAATGCGCCCAAGCCGCCAGCCGAACGCGCTTTGCAACTCGTGGCAGAAGCGTTCATCGGACCAGGCCATCACCTCATCGCGCTTCTCCAGTGGATGACACCAGACCAGCGAGTAGCGCCCCTGCGACATAGGCAGCAACGCCAGTGGGCCGTGCTCGGTGAAGCGCTCGAAGGCTCTCCCCTGGCCGGCAACCGAGGTAGTGACGTTGGCGATCGCCGCCACCTGATGATATGGCGTCTGCTGCCAGCCGATGCCGCACTGCGCTGCCAGCGCCGAGCGCGAGCCGTCCGCCGCCACCAGCAGGCTTCCCTGCAGCGTTTTACCGCTCTCCAGGGTCACGCTGACGCCCTCCTCGCTGCGGGTGAAACCGCTGACCCGGTCAGGACAGTGCAGCGTGACGCCAGGCGCGCGGCGTAACAGCGAAAAGAGCCGCTGCCCCACCTCGTGCAGCTCCACGACGTGTCCGAGGGCATCAACGCGGTAGTCCTGCGCCTCCAGCGTCACAAAGCCCGCATGGCCGCGATCGCTCACGTGAACGGTGGTGATGGGGGTGGCGCACGAAGCAATATGCTGCCAGATACCGATCCGCGCCAGATGCTGGCAGGTGCCCTCAGCCAGCGCGATAGCGCGGGCATCAAAACCAGGATGTGTCTGCTCTTCCGGAGCGGTGGCTTCGATAAGATGCACCGGCAGCGTGCCGTGCGTCAGGCGCGAGATAGCCAGCGCAAGCGTAGCGCCGGTCATCCCGCCGCCAACGATAATTACGCTCATGAATGCTTCGCCGCCGCCATCAGCGCCTCGATCTCATCGGCTTTCTTCACTACGCTGGCAGTCAGGTTCTCGTTGCCGTTTTCGGTGATAAGGATGTCATCCTCGATACGAATACCAATGCCACGGTACTGAGGTGGCACGTCGGCATCCGGGGCGATATAGAGACCCGGTTCAACGGTCAGCACCATGCCCGGCTCAAGGGTGCGCGAGCGGTCAGCCCCGTAAACGCCGACGTCGTGAACGTCCAGCCCCAACCAGTGGCTCAGGCCGTGCATAAAGAAAGCGCGGTGGGCATTATCGGTGATCAGCTGGTCAACGTCGCCTTTCAGGATATCGAGCTTCACTAGCCCGGTAACCATGATGCGCACCACTTCGCCGGTCACCTCCTGAATAGAGGTGCCCGGACGGAACAGGGTTAACGCGGCGTCGAGCGAGGCCAGCACGATGTCATAGATCTCGCGCTGCGCCGGGGTAAATTTGCCGTTAATCGGGAAGGTGCGGGTGATATCCCCCGCGTAGCCCTGATACTCGCACCCGGCGTCGATCAGCACCAGCTCACCGTCGCGCAGCTCGCTTTCGTTCTCGGTGTAGTGCAGGATGCAGCCGTTTTCACCGCCGCCGACGATGGTATTGTACGACGCAAAGCGTGCGCCGTGGCGGTTGAACTCGTGGAGGATCTCGCCTTCGAGCTGGTATTCGAACATGCCCGGACGGCAGGTCTGCATCGCCCGGGTATGGGCCAGCGCGCTGATCTCCCCCGCGCGGCGCAGAATATCCATCTCTTCCGGGGATTTAAACAGGCGCATCTCATGGACAATGGGACGCCAGTCGGTAACAGAAGCCGGTGCGGTAAGATTCTGCCGGGATCCTTTACGCAGCTTATCCAGCGCGGTGAAGAGGATCCCATCCGCATAGCGATATTCGCCCTGCGCGTGGTAAACCACGTCGAGACCGTTAAGCAGCTGGTAGAGTTGCTCGTCGATTTCACTGAACGCCAGCGCCCGATCCACGCCTAACTTCTCCGGCGCGGCCTCCTGGCCCAGCCGACGGCCAAACCAGATCTCTGCGGTTTTATCCCGCAGGCGGTTAAACAGTACGCTGTGATTGTGGGTGTCATCGCTCTTGATCAGCACCAGCACCGCCTCAGGCTCGTTAAAGCCGGTGAAGTACCAGAAGTCGCTGTTTTGACGGTAGGGATATTCACTGTCGGCGCTGCGGGTCGCCTCCGGCGCGGAGAAGATCAGCGCCGCGCTGGCCGGGGCCATCTGTGCGAGTAGCGCCTGGCGGCGGCGAAGAAACTCAGACTGGGTCATGACACCTCCTTTTTAGCATTCAGTACGACGCTTAATGTAGCGTTGGCTTACGCACTTCCGGTGCGGTCGGCTGTGGGCGGGTAAACGTATCGTGGCAGAGCAGCGCCGCCACGCGGACGTACTCCACGATCTCTTCGAGCGACATCTCCAGCTCTTCCTGGTCTTCGTCCTCGTCGTACCCCAGCTGCGCGATGTTGCGCAGATCGTCGATGGCTTCGCCGGTATCGCCGGTGACCTTATCGAGCTTTGGCTGCGTGACGCCCAGCCCCAGCAGGAAGTGGTTTACCCAACCCGCCATCGCGTCGGCGCGGTCAAATACGCTGACCTCATCACCGTCCGGCAGGAAGAGCTGGAACTGGAAGCCATCGTCTTCCAGCGCGTCGCTGGTGGCGGCGTGCATCTTGCGCAGCGCCTCGGCCAGCTCGTGGCCAAACGCCAGACCTTCGTTAGTGAGATCGTGCAGCAGCGGTTGCCACGAGCTGTCGTTATTGCCGCCGCAAAGCATCCCGCCGATCAGACCGTGCATCTCGGCGGGCGTTAAGCCAACACCCTGTTGGTTGAGTAACTGGTTCAATTCATTGTAACCAGGCATTTCGTTCTGTATTGACATGCGCATTCGTCGTCGTTGGGAGAAAGATTCATGGTATGCTACCACTTTGGACCCTGGTGATATAGCCGTCAGCTTTCGCCAAACATGCGTTTGCGACCTTTACGTATAGGTTTCTTTTTACGGCTATGTTAAGAGAATAGGCTAAGAGTTCAGGTTATGAGAATCTGCTTGAATCCTCTAACCAGGGTAGCTATAGTGTCGCCCCTTCGCAGCCATGACTCGGTTGCCAAGGTAGAGCGCAGTCAAACAGCAGGAAGGTGTCATGTCTGCACAACCCGTCGATATCCAAATTTTTGGCCGTTCACTGCGCGTGAACTGTCCGCCTGAACAGCGGGACGCTCTTAATCAGGCTGCAGATGATCTCAATCAGCGGTTGCAAGATCTGAAAGTACGCACTAGAGTCACAAATACTGAGCAGCTCGTTTTCATCGCCGCGTTGAACATTAGCTACGAACTGGCTCAGGAAAAGGCAAAAACCCGCGACTACGCATCCAGCATGGAGCAGCGTATTCGACTGTTACAGCAGACCATCGAACAGGCATTGCTTGATCAGGGTCGCATAAACGAAAGACCGGGGCCTAAGTTTGAATAACACTTCAAGGTCGACTATGGTAGAGTGACCGTGAAGAAAAAATTTCTCTGAGATGTTCGCAAGCGGGCCAGTCCCCTGAGCCGATATTTCATACCACAAGAATGTGGCGCTCCATGGTTGGTGAGCATGCTCGGTTCGTCCGAGAAGCCTTAAAACTATGACGACATATTCACCTTGAACCAAGGGTTCAAGGGTTACAGCCTGCGGCGGCATCTCGGAGATTCCCCTTCCTCTACCTGATACCATGACATCACTCGCGCTACCCGTTTCATCCCGACAGCTCATTCGCCAGCAAATCCGCCAGCGTCGCCGTGCGCTAAGCAGCGACGAGCAGCGTAACTACGCCCAGCAGGCCGCTAACCGCATGATGGCATTCCCGCCGATGGTGCTGGCCCATACCGTGGCGCTGTTTCTCTCCTTTGACGGCGAGCTTGATACCCGTCCGCTGATCGAGCAGCTCTGGCGCAGCGGCAAACGCGTCTGTCTGCCGGTTTTGCACCCCTTCAGCCCCGGCAATCTGCTGTTTCTGCACTACCATCCTGAGAGCGAACTGGTGGTGAATCATCTGAAAATTTATGAGCCCAGGCTCGACCTGCGCGACGTCACGCCGCTTGATAAGCTGGATGTGTTAGTCACGCCGCTGGTGGCCTTTGATAATCAGGGGCAACGGCTGGGAATGGGAGGCGGTTTTTACGATCGCACGCTGCAGAAGTGGCAGCAGCACGGCTTTACGCCGGTAGGCTACGCCCATGATTGCCAGCAGGTCGATGCCCTGCCGGTAGAAGAGTGGGATATCCCCTTGCCTGCGGTGGTGACCCCTTCGCAGACGTGGCAGTGGTAGGCCCGGCAGGCACGCCGGGCACAACGGATCAGTAGAGCAGGCGCGCGCGGATGGTACCCGCAATGCCCTTCATGCTCTGCAGCGCTTTCTGCGCCACCTCTTCTTCCGCTTCGATATCGATCACCACGTAGCCCATCTGCGGCGTCGTTTGCAGATACTGGGCAGCAATGTTGACCCCCTGCTCGGCAAAGATCTGGTTGATGGCGGTCAGCACGCCAGGGCGGTTCTCATGAATATGCAGCAGACGACGGCCGCCGTGCAGCGGCAGGGATACTTCCGGGAAGTTCACGGCAGAGAGCGTAGAGCCGTTGTCTGAATATTTCGCCAGCTTGCCCGCCACTTCGAGGCCGATGTTCTCCTGCGCTTCCTGCGTAGAGCCGCCGATGTGCGGGGTCAGAATGACGTTGTCGAACTCACAGAGCGGAGACTCAAACGGATCGCTGTTGGTCGCCGGCTCGGTCGGGAAGACGTCGATAGCCGCGCCCGCCAGGTGCTTGTTACGCAGCGCGTCGCACAGGGCCGGGATATCGACAACCGTGCCGCGTGCGGCGTTGATCAGCAGCGAGCCGGGCTTCATCAGGGCCAGCTCTTCGACGCCGATCATGTTCTTTGTTGAGGCGTTTTCCGGCACGTGCAGGCTCACCACATCGCTCATGTTCAGCAGGTCAGAGAGGTGCTGAACCTGGGTCGCATTGCCCAGCGGCAGCTTGCTTTCGATATCGTAGAAGAAGACGTTCATCCCCAGCGACTCCGCCAGAATGCCCAGCTGGGTGCCGATATGGCCGTAGCCGATAATACCGAGCTTCTTGCCACGCGCTTCATAGGAGCCCGCGGCAAGCTTGTTCCAGACGCCGCGATGCGCCTTGGCGTTCGCTTCCGGAATGCCGCGCATCAGCAGCAGCAGCTCGCCGATCACCAGCTCCGCCACCGAGCGGGTGTTGGAGAACGGGGCGTTGAATACCGGTACGCCGCGTTTGGCGGCCGCGTTGAGGTCAACCTGGTTGGTGCCGATGCAGAAGCAGCCGACGGCGACCAGCTTCTCTGCGGCAGCAAAAATCTCTTCCGTCAGATGGGTACGGGAACGCAGGCCGATGAAATGGGCATCACGGATCGACTCTTTCAGCTGGGCGCTGTCCAGCGCACCCTTGTGATATTCGATATTGGTGTAACCCGCCGCACGAAGGCTATCCAGCGCTTTCTGGTGTACGCCTTCGACCAGCAGAAACTTAATTTTGTCTTTTTCCAGTGATACTTTTGCCATTTCCCCGACCCTGTTATTTTCTAAATCAATGTGTGTTCGCTTTAGCCAACATATCAAAAAAAACTATTGCGGCAATATGAACGTTTGCGTCGGCGGTATGAAGAAAAGTCACGCAGCGAAGTTTGGCAGAGGAAAATGCTGGCAGATTGGCGAAACGGCGGCAGGATCGCCAGCGGCTGGCTGAAAACGTGACACAAGTCACCAAATTCAGCCAGGGAAAATTTTTTTCAACGGCAAGAGCGGCTTGCCGTCAGATCATTTTACGATAGTTTTCACCCCGTCGGCGGTGCCAATCAGCGCCACATCCGCGCCACGGTTGGCGAACAGCCCGACGGTCACTACGCCTGGAATGCCGTTGATCGCATTTTCCAGCGCCACAGGATCGATAATCTCCAGGCCGTGCACGTCGAGAATCACGTTACCGTTGTCGGTCACTACGCCCTGGCGGTATTCCGGACGGCCGCCCAGCTTCACCAGCTGGCGGGCAACGGCGCTGCGGGCCATAGGAATAACTTCTACCGGCAGCGGGAAGTTGCCCAGTATGGCGACCTCTTTTGACGAATCGGCAATACAGATAAACTTATCCGCCACGGAGGCGATGATTTTTTCGCGAGTCAGCGCCGCGCCGCCGCCTTTGATCATCTGCATCTGGCCGTTGATCTCATCCGCACCGTCCACGTAAATTCCAAGACGATCGACTTCGTTGAGATCGAACACGGTGATACCAAGGGATTTCAGCTTCTCGGTGGAGGCGTCAGAGCTGGAGACCGCCCCTTCAATCTGCCCTTTCATCGTGCCCAGCGCATCGATAAAGTGCGCCGCCGTTGAACCGGTGCCAACCCCAACAATGGTGCCTGGCTCAACGTAGTTTAGCGCCGCCCAGCCTACTGCTTTTTTTAGTTCATCCTGCGTCATGATCGTTTGCCTGTGGTGTGGAGACTCAGCGCGCATTATAAGGCATCGATCGTTAAAATGTCCCTGTGATCCATGTCACAACTCTAAGTGAAAACCGCAGGCGTGCATTTCGTCTGTATCGAACGAAAATTTATGTCATAGTGCTGTTAATCACACTTTGGAGCATCTCTTAGCAATGAAACGTCCGGACTACAGAACACTACAGGCGCTTGATGCGGTCATTCGTGAACGCGGGTTCGAGCGTGCCGCGCAAAAACTGTGTATTACCCAGTCCGCCGTCTCACAACGTATCAAACAGCTGGAAAATATGTTCGGCCAGCCGCTGCTGGTTCGCACCGTGCCGCCGCGTCCGACCGAGCAGGGCCAGAAGCTGCTGGCGCTGCTGCGTCAGGTTGAGCTGTTAGAAGATGAGTGGCTGGGGGATGAGCAGACCGGCTCGACGCCGCTGCTGCTCTCCCTGGCGGTCAACGCCGACAGCCTGGCGACCTGGCTGCTGCCCGCGCTGGCGCCGGTGCTGGTCGACTCACCGATCCGCCTGAATCTGCAGGTGGAAGATGAGACCCGGACCCAGGAGCGTCTGCGCCGGGGTGAAGTGGTCGGGGCAGTCAGTATCCAGTCCCAGGCGCTGCCAAGCTGCCTGGTGGATCGGCTCGGCGCCCTCGACTATCTGTTTGTGGGCTCAAAAGCTTTTGCCGAACGCTACTTCCCCAACGGCGTTACCCGCTCGGCGCTGCTGAAGGCGCCGGCGGTGGCGTTTGACCATCTCGACGACATGCATCAGGCCTTTTTGCAGCAGAACTTCGATCTGCCGCCGGGCAGCGTACCGTGCCATATTGTTAACTCGTCCGAAGCCTTTGTGCAGCTGGCGCGTCAGGGGACGACCTGCTGCATGATCCCGCATCTGCAGATCGAGCGTGAGCTGGACAGCGGCGAGCTGATTGACCTGACCCCGGGCCTGTTCCAGCGCCGGATGCTCTTCTGGCACCGCTTCGCGCCGGAGAGCCGCATGATGCGCAACGTCACCGAAGCGCTGCTGGCCCACGGTCGCCGTGTGCTGCGTCAGGATTAACGTCTCCCTCCCCTGCGCGCGTTGCAGGGGCATCTTGTCTTCCTCGCGTTAAAATCTTTGCAACCGCCCGCAAAAATTCACAAATCAGACGATAAAAAATGACGTCCGCCACGCTCTTTTTTGCTGGCGACAGGGAATAAAAAAAAGCTCAGCATATTTGTAAATCATCAGACAACTCAGGGCCTTAACGATGCCCTGCGGTGTTGTTTTGCAAAAATTCTGAGGGCTGTGGAATGGCTAACAGGCTGGATTGGGAGAAGCTGGCAAACAGAGAGTTAAGCCGGCGGGAACAGACGGTTGAGGCGCTGGTGTGCCATACCGCTGAAGGTATTGATGTGAAACCGCTCTATACCGAGGAGGACTTGCAGGGTCTGGAGGTTACTGGCTCGCTCCCCGGCCTGGCGCCCTTCGTGCGCGGTCCTCGCGCCACCATGTATACCGCCCAGCCCTGGACCATCCGCCAGTACGCGGGCTTTTCCACCGCCAGGGAGTCTAATGCCTTCTACCGCCGCAACCTGGCGGCCGGGCAGAAAGGTCTCTCCGTGGCATTTGATCTCGCCACCCATCGCGGCTACGACTCCGATAACCCACGCGTGGCGGGCGACGTGGGGAAAGCCGGTGTGGCCATTGATACCGTGGAAGATATGAAGGTGCTGTTCGACCAGATCCCGCTGGATAAGATGTCGGTCTCGATGACCATGAACGGCGCGGTGCTGCCTGTCATGGCGTTCTATATTGTCGCCGCCGAGGAGCAGGGCGTTAACCCCGCGCAGCTTACCGGCACCATTCAGAACGATATCTTAAAAGAGTACCTCTGCCGCAATACCTATATCTATCCGCCTAAACCCTCCATGCGCATCATCTCCGATATCATCGCCTGGTGCTCGCAGCATATGCCGCGCTTTAACACCATCAGCATCAGCGGCTACCACATGGGAGAGGCGGGCGCGAACTGCGTTCAGCAGGTGGCGTTTACCCTTGCCGACGGGATTGAGTATATCCGCGCGGCGCTGGCCGCCGGGTTGAAAATCGATGAGTTCGCCCCCCGGCTGTCGTTTTTCTTTGGCATTGGCATGGATCTGTTTATGCACGTCGCCATGCTGCGTGCAGCCCGCTACCTGTGGAGTGAAGCGGTGAGCGCCTTTGGCGCCAAAGATGCCAAATCACTGGCGCTGCGCACGCACTGCCAAACATCCGGCTGGAGCCTGACCGAGCAGGATCCCTATAACAACATTATCCGCACCACCATTGAAGCGCTCGGCGCGACCCTCGGCGGCACCCAGTCTCTGCACACCAACGCCTTTGACGAAGCGCTCGGCCTGCCAACGGACTTCTCCGCGCGCATCGCCCGCAATACGCAGATCGTCCTGCAGGAGGAGTCGGGGATATGCCGCACCGTCGATCCGCTGGCAGGCTCCTACTATGTCGAATCCCTGACCGACCGGATCGTCAAGGAGGCCCGGGCGATTATGCAGCAGGTCGACGAGGTAGGCGGGATGGCTCGAGCCATTGAAATCGGCCTGCCGAAACGGATGATTGAAGAGGCCGCTGCGCGGGAGCAGTCACTGATCGATCAGGGGAAACGGGTGATTGTCGGCGTCAATAAATACCGGCTCGATAAAGAGGCGGAAACCCCGGTGCTGGATATCGATAACGTGAAGGTGCGCAACGAGCAGATAGCGCAGCTCAATCAGATCCGCGCCACGCGCGACGGCGCAGCGGTGCAGGCTGCGCTCAACGCTCTGCATCAGGCGGCGCTGCATGACGGCAACCTGCTCGATGCCGCCATTGTGGCCGCCCGGGCGCGGGCTACGCTGGGCGAAATCTCCGACGCGCTGGAGGCCGCTTTTGACCGTTACCTGGTGCCGAGCCAGTGCGTGACCGGCGTTATTGCGCAAAGCTATCACCAGAGCGAAAAAGAGGCCGCCGACTTTGACGCCATCCTCGCGCAAACGGCGCTATTTTACGAAGAGCATGGCCGTCGCCCGCGCATCCTGATTGCCAAAATGGGTCAGGATGGTCATGACCGGGGGGCCAAGGTGATCGCCAGCGCCTACTCGGATCTGGGCTTTGATGTCGATCTTAGTCCCATGTTCTCTACGCCTGATGAGATTGCCCGCCTGGCGGTGGAGAACGACGTCCACGTTATCGGTGCCTCCTCACTGGCGGCAGGCCATAAAACGCTGATCCCAGAGCTGATTGACGCGCTAAAAGCCTTTGGGCGGGAGGATATTTGTGTTGTGGCGGGTGGGGTCATCCCGCCGCAGGATTACGCTTTCCTCTTCGAACGCGGCGTAGCGGCCATCTATGGCCCCGGCACGCCGATGCTGACCAGCGTACGCGACGTGCTCGCTAAAATTGGCCGCCAGCATGATTAACGACGCAACGCTGACAAGCTACGTAGCGCGGATCAGGCTTGGCGATCGCGTGGCGCTGGCGCAGGCGATGACGCTGCTGGAGAGCAGCCATGCGCGTCATCAGGCGCTCAGCGCCAAGCTGCTCGATACCCTCATGCCCGATACGGGCAACGCCCTTCGTCTTGGCATTACCGGTACGCCAGGGGCAGGCAAGAGCACCTTTCTCGACGCTTTCGGCATGCTGCTGGTTGGCGAAGGCCATCGCGTTGCGGTCATTGCCGTCGATCCCAGCAGCCCGGTAAGCGGCGGCAGTATTCTGGGGGATAAAACCCGCATGAGCGCCCTCTCCCGCTCCAGCGACGCTTTTATCCGCCCGGTTCCCTCCGGCGGCTACGCGGGTGGTACCAGCCAGCGCGCCCGCGAACTGATCTTGCTGGCGGAGGCCGCAGGTTACGACGTGGTGATGGTAGAAACCGTCGGCGTCGGCCAGTCCGAAACGGAGGTGGCCAACATGGTGGACTGCTTTATCTCGCTACAGATAGCAGGCGGCGGCGATGAGCTACAGGGGATCAAGAAGGGCATCATGGAGATGGCCGATCTTATCGTTATCAACAAAGATGACGGCGATAACCGGCAAAACGTTGCTGCGACCCGGCAGATGTACCAGAGCGCGCTGCATATTCTCCGGCGGAAGTATCCTCAGTGGCAACCGCAGGTGCTGAGCTGTAGCGCTCAGGAGAAGCGCGGCATTGACGCTGTGTGGCAGAGCATCAACGCCTTTTACGCCACGCTCTCACACAGCGGTGAGCTGGCCGCCCTGCGTCAGAGGCAGGCCATCGCGTGGCTGCATCAGCAAAGTGAAGATGCGCTCCTGCGCCTGGTGTTTACCCAGCCTGACTTCGTCGATGCTTACCAGCAGACAGAGCAGGCCGTTGCGCAAAACCTGCTCTCCCCCCGGGCTGGCATGGCGCGGATCCAGCAGTTTATGCAACGCCGTTTTCATATTTAAGGGAATATAACTATGTCGTATCAGTATGTGAATGTCCTGATCGCCAACCGCGTGGGCATCATTGAATTTAACTATGCACGCAAGCTCAACGCGCTGAGCAAGGTCTTTATCGACGATCTGCTCCAGGCGCTGCACGATCTTAACAATGCCGACATCCGCTGCGTGATCCTGCGCGCGCCCGCAGGATCAAAAGTCTTCTCCGCCGGACATGATATTCATGAGCTGCCTGCCGGGCGACGCGATCCGCTCTCCTACGACGATCCGCTGCGGCAGATCGCCCGTACAATCCAAAAGTATCCCAAACCGGTGATCTCTATGGTCGAGGGCAGCGTGTGGGGCGGTGCGTTTGAGATGATCATGAGCTCCGACATTATTGTCGCCGCCAGCACCTCAACCTTCTCCATGACGCCGGTCAATCTTGGCGTCCCCTACAACCTGGTGGGGATCCATAACCTGACGCGGGATGCCGGTTTCCACATCGTTAAAGAGCTGATCTTCACCGCCTCGCCAATCACTGCCCAGCGTGCGCTGGCGGTGGGCATTCTCAACCATGTGGTCGACGCCGCAGAGCTGGAGGATTTCACCCTGCAGTTGGCGCACACTATCTCCGAGAAGGCTCCGCTGGCTATCGCAGTGATCAAAGAGGAGCTTCGCGTGCTCGGTGAAGCGCACACCATGAACTCAGACGAGTTTGAACGTATCCAGGGCATGCGGCGCGAAGTGTATGACAGCCACGACTACCAGGAGGGGATGAACGCCTTTCTGGAAAAACGTAAACCGGTATTTATTGGCCGTTAAACAGAGCGGGATAAGGAGCGGCATATGCAATCTGCTTTCCCAAGGATGAGCGCTGACGAGGCGGCGGAATTTATTCATCACGATGATATGGTAGCCTTCAGCGGTTTTACCCCTGCCGGCTCACCGAAAGCGCTGCCCATTGCCATTGCCCAGCGAGCCGTCAATTTCCATCAACGGCAGCAGGCATTCCAGATCCGCCTGCTAACCGGGGCATCAATCGGGGCCGATGCCGACGACGCGCTGGCCGACGCCGACGCGGTGGCCTGGCGTGCACCCTACCAGACCGCACCGGCTCTGCGGGAGAAGATCAACCGGGGCCAGGTGAACTTCGTCGATCTGCATTTGAGCGAAGTGGCGCAGATGGTTAACTACGGCTTTTTCGGGCCGATCGATGTGGCGGTGATCGAAGCCAGCCGGGTGGCAGATGACGGCCGCATCTGGCTTACCAGCGGTATTGGTAACGCGCCTACCTGGCTACATAACGCCAGGCGAGTCATTATTGAACTCAATCGCTACCACTCCCCACGTGTGGCAGAGCTGGCGGATATTGTGATGCCGGGTCTGCCGCCACGGCGCAACAGCGTACCGATTTTTCATACGCTGGATCGCATTGGCACGCAGTATGTGCAGATCGACCCGGCAAAGATTGTCGCCATTGTCGAGACCGAACTGCCCGATGCTGGCAACGCGCTGGAAAGGGCGAATCCGGTAAGTCAGCAGATCGCCGATAACGTCGTAGCCTTCCTGTTAAACGAGATGGCGCTTGGCCGCCTGCCGCCGGAGTTTTTACCGCTGCAAAGCGGCGTGGGCAACATCAACAATGCGGTGATGGCACGGTTGGGGGAAAACAGCGATATCCCACCGTTTATGATGTACTCCGAAGTCCTGCAGGAGTCGGTGGTGCATCTGCTGGAGAGCGGAAAGATCGCCGGCGCGAGCGCCTCCAGCCTGACGGTTTCCCGCGCCTCGCTGGAGAAGATTTACGACAATATGGACTTCTTCGCCAGCCGTATTGTGCTGCGCCCGCAGGAGATCTCGAATAATCCGGAGATCATTCGTCGTCTGGGGGTAATCGCACTAAACGTTGGGTTAGAGTTTGATATCTACGGCCACGCTAACTCGACCCACGTTGCTGGCGTCACCTTGATGAACGGTATCGGCGGCAGCGCCGACTTCGAACGTAACGCGTATCTGTCGATCTTTATGGCGCCCTCCACCGCTAAAGCGGGAAAGATCTCCACCATTGTGCCGATGTGTAGCCATGTCGATCACAGCGAACACAGCGTCAAAGTCATTGTGACCGAGCAGGGCGTCGCCGATTTGCGCGGGCTATCACCGCTGCAGCGGGCGCAGGCCATTATTGATAACTGCGCGCACCCGCTCTATCGCGACTGTCTACACCGCTACCTTAGTAATGCACCGGGGGGGCATCTACGTCACGATCTGGAACACGCCTTCGATCTGCATAGAAATTTGATTGCCTGCGGATCGATGCTTGGCGAGAGTTAGCCTCCCTCGCGATCGTCGGCGATGCGCTGGATCATCGTCGACGTTGCGCGATGATGCCTGAGGGAGTAGAGGTACTCGCGCATATACATCGGTTGATGTGGCGCATCGAAATACTTTAGCGTCGCAGGGTTAACCAGCCGCCATGCAAAGTGCGGGATCACCGTCAGAAACTGACCACGCTCTACCGCGCTGATTTTTGCCATAAAACTATATGGCCGATAGATAATGGTGGGATGGATACCGCAGGGGTGCATGTAACCATCCAGCAGGGATTCAAAATTCGCCCGGTTTTGAAAGCGCATTTGCAGCCAGGGCAATTCGCTCAGCAGCTCTGCCGGCTGCCGCTCCTCATACTGTCGCGATACCAGAAAGCCCAGCCGCAGCGGAGCGAGTTCATTGACCGCTAAATTCTCCAGGTTAACCAGGCGCTGGGATACCTGTTGAGGGGAGATAATAAAATCGAGCCGACGATCGAGCAGATCGTCAATCACCGCATTTTCACTGAACTCAAAGGGCTGCACGGTGATGCCGTCGTATTTATCGCTCAGGCTGATAAGTTGGTCAAAGATGATCGTTGGGTAGGTATTGTCGATCCCCAGTACGATATTTCTCTTACTGGCTGCCCGATGGCCGATCTCATTATCGATTGCCGCCAGCCGCTGATAGATTGGAAACAGCTTCTGATAAAGCTCCTGCCCGGCTTTGTTAAGGCTGATGCTGTTATCTTTGCGGTTAAACAGCGCATAGCCTATCTGCGCTTCCAGCGCGGCGATACTTTTACCAAACGGCGAGGCGGTCATGTGGATCTTCGCTGCCGCCTTCACAATGCTGTTGGTCTGCGCCAGTAGTATAAAGTTGCGCATCTTTTTTGAGATAAAAATGTCCATCGCTTCCTCCCTTTAGCCAAGGCTATATTCCCCCGCCAGGCAAAAATAGAGATCGCAACGGTCACAATTTTACAGATGTACACATAAAGCAGAATGTGGCTCCGCTAATGCGGAGCCAAAAGAGAGGTTACTGCGCGGCAGGTGCAGATTGTGCAGGTGCTGGCTGGGCAGGCTGAGAAGCATTGCCCGCCTGCGGTTGCAGTTCAAACACCACGTCAACCTGATCGTCAAACTGGATCGTTGGTTGTTCGTAGGTCTCCTGAGCCGATGCCGTTGCTGCGTCCGCCTTCATCATCCGCACCATTGGGGTCGGCTGATAGTTAGAGACGTGGTAGCGCACGCTGTATACTGGACCCAGCGTGGCTTTAAAGCCCGCTGCAAGCTGCCCGGCCTGACGCACCGCGTCATCGATTGCCGCTTTACGCGCCTTGTCTTTATAGGCTTCCGGTTGCGCAACGCCCAGCGTAACCGCACGGATCTCATTCAGCCCTGCCTTCAGCGCGCCATCCAGCAGCGAGTTAAGCTTATCCAGCTCGCGCAGCGTTACCTCTACCGTACGCACCGCCCGGTAACCTTTCAAAATGCTTTTGCCATTCTGGTAGTCATAGTCCGGTTGGGTACGCAGGTTAGCGGAGTTGATGTCCTTCTTCGCTACGCCGTTCTGCTCAAGGAAGCTCAGGTATTGCGCAACGCGATCGTCGGCCTGCTTCTTCGCCGATGCGGCATCTTTTGCTGCAACATTCACTTCAATCGCCAGAGTGGCGATATCCGGCACGGCATCAACGCTCGCCGTACCTGAGGTGACAATATGCGGGCCGTTTGGCAGCTCATTTGCCTGAACCGACAGCGCACCTAATCCAACTAATGCCGCAAGGGCCATCACTTTGAACTTCACCGTAGCTTCTCCTTGTCTGAATATTCGCCGCGGACGCGGACGTTTGGCTGCAAGCTTAACGTTTCCGGCCCGGTTGTCCATCGGACTTAACCTGATAACGCTGCTCTACAGCACCTGCAAATGATGAATACCTTCCTTCGCCAGCTGAAACGCAATAAACCACATGATCACGCCGACGACAACGTTAATAATACGTTGCGCCTTAGCGGTACGCAGCCGTGGCGCAAGCCAGGCTGCCAACAGCGCCAGGCCAAAAAACCAGATAAACGAGGCGCTGATCGTCCCGAGCGCAAACCAGCGCTTCGGCTCTGCCGCCAGCTGCCCACCCAGACTACCGAGCACCACAAAGGTGTCGAGATAGACATGAGGGTTGAGCCAGGTCACGGCCAGCATGGTCACGATAATTCGCCAGCGTCCCTGTTTTAACACTTCCGCATTAGCCAGCTCAAGCTGCTGGCTAAACGCCGTTTTCAATGCACCAAAGCCGTACCAGAGCAGAAACGCTACGCCGCCCCAGGTGACCAGCGCCATGAGCCACGGCGACTGCATCAGCACCGCGCTGCCTCCAAAAATCCCGGCACAAATCAGAATAAGATCGCTGAGAGCGCACAGCCCGGCTACCATCAGCGGATATTGACGGCGAATGCCTTGATTCATTACAAACGCGTTTTGCGGACCCAGCGGCAAAATCATCGCCGCACCTAAAGCAAGCCCTTGAAAATAATAACTTAACACTGTAACTGCCTCTACCCGATCGTTAATGGTGGAGACTATACCGTGCGCTTATTATAAGCGGAAATTTAAAATTCTAATCAGTAATCAGCAATGCTAATAAGAAGCAGGGCCAGCAATGCTGGCCCTGAGAAGATTACTGCTGCTCGGCTTGAATCGCTTTTTCGCGCTTGAGATGCACGTCCATCTGCGGATAGGGGAAGCCAATACCGTGGGCATCGAAGGTCTTCTTGATGCGCTCCAGCACGTCCCAGTAGACCGCTTGCAGATCGCCGCTGTTGCTCCAGGTACGGATCACAAAGTTGACCGAAGACGCGCCCAACTCGTTCATGCGTACGGTCATCTCGCGATCCTTAAGGATGCGATCGTCAGACTCGATAATCTCGGTCAGCAGCTTTCTTACCAGATCGATATCCGCATCGTAGTCGACGCCGATGATGAACTCGTTACGGCGCACCGGCTCGCGGGAGAAGTTAATGATGTTGCCGGCAATAATCTTGCCGTTAGGGATCACAATGTAGCGGCCATCGGCTGAACGCATGGTAGTAGAGAAGATCTGCACATGCTGAACGGTACCCGCTACGCCACCTAAATCCACATACTCACCGGCACGGAACGGACGGAAGGTGACCAGCAGCACGCCTGCGGCAAGGTTGGAGAGCGAGCCCTGAAGCGCAAGGCCAATGGCCAGACCCGCGGCGCCCAGCACAGCAATGACCGATGCGGTCTGCACCCCTACCCGTCCGAGCGCGGCGATCAGGGTAAAGGCAATAATGCCATAGCGCACCAGCGCAGAGAGAAAATCAGCTACCGTGGCATCAATATGGCGAGCCACCATCAGCCGGTTGATACCGTTAGAAATGACCCGGGCAATGACCATCCCGATAATGAGGATGACAATCGCAGCAACGATGTTGACGGCATAGCTCAGCAGCAGCGCCTGGTTGCGCACCAGCCAGCCGCCGGCGTTATTTATGCTACCCAGCACATTAAGATCTTCCATTCACTGTTCCTTATGCTTACCTAAACGGATTGAAACTCACGTAAAACGTGAAGCGGGTCAGCAAAGCGTAAACAAAAAACGACACCTATGCCAAACCCTAACCGCAACGGTCGCACAAAACACCCGCAATATCGGCAATTTTTCAGACTGTGTTTATCGATACGGGCAAAAAAAATGGCCCCCCGTAGGGAGCCACTCTCTTTTACACGCTTTAAATTACAGAACGTCGATTGCGTTCAGCTCTTTAAATGCCTGCTCCAGACGCGTCACCATGCTGGCCTGTGCGGCACGCAGCCATACGCGCGGATCGTAGTATTTCTTGTTCGGCTGATCTTCACCTTTCGGGTTGCCCAGCTGAGACTGCAGGTAAGCTTCGTTCTCTTTGTAATACTTCAGGATACCTTCCCAGTTAGCCCACTGAGTATCGGTATCGATGTTCATTTTGATTACGCCGTAGCTTACGGAATCTTTGATCTCCTGAGCGGAAGAGCCGGAACCGCCGTGGAACACGAAGTTCAGGCTGTTGTGCGGCAGGTTATGTTTCTTAGAAACATACTCCTGAGAGTCGCGCAGGATGGTCGGGGTCAGCTTAACGTTACCCGGTTTGTACACGCCGTGTACGTTACCGAAGGAAGCGGCGATGGTGAAGCGCGGGCTGATCGCGTTCAGCTTGGTGTACGCGTAGTCAACGTCTTCTGGCTGGGTGTAGAGTGCAGATGCGTCCATATGGCTGTTGTCCACGCCATCTTCTTCACCGCCGGTGCAGCCCAGTTCAATCTCCAGAGTCATGCCCAGCTTGGACATACGCTCCAGGTATTTAGAGCAGATCTCGATGTTCTCTTCCAGTGACTCTTCAGAGAGGTCAATCATGTGGGAGGAGAACAGCGGTTTACCGGTAGCGGCAAAGTGCTTTTCACCTGCATCCAGCAGACCGTCGATCCACGGCAGCAGTTTCTTCGCGCAGTGGTCAGTGTGCAGGATCACCGGCACGCCGTAGTGCTCAGCCATCTGGTGAACGTGATGGGCACCAGAGATAGCACCCAGGATAGCGGCCTGCTGGCCTTCGCCTTTAAAGCCTTTACCGGCGATAAATGCAGCACCACCGTTAGAGAACTGAACGATAACCGGCGCTTTTACCTTCGCTGCGGTTTCCAGAACGGCGTTGATAGAGTCGGTACCCACGCAGTTAACGGCTGGCAGAGCAAAGTTGTTCTCTTTAGCTACCTGGAATACTTTCTGAACGTCATCACCGGTGATCACGCCTGGTTTTACGAAATCAAAAATTTTAGACATGTTGTAAATCCTGTATTTACAGAAAACGGGTCTGAAATCAGGCGGAGCGAGCCGCCTGCTCAGGCATTACTTCTTAGCGCGCTCTTCGAGCATCGCTACGGCTGGCAGCACTTTGCCTTCCACGAATTCAAGGAACGCGCCGCCACCGGTGGAGATGTAGGAAATTTTGTCAGCGATGCCGAACAGGTCGATCGCCGCCAGGGTATCACCGCCACCTGCGATAGAGAACGCTTCGCTGTCAGCGATAGCGTTAGCCACGATCTCAGTACCTTTACGGAAGTTCGGGAACTCAAAAACGCCTACCGGGCCGTTCCACAGAATAGTTTTGGCGTTTTTCAGGATTTCAGCCAGTTTCTCAGCGGAAACATCGCCCAGATCCAGAATCTGCTCTTCATCTTTGATGTCGTTAACAGATTTCAGGGTCGCGGTCGCGGTTTCGGAGAATTCAGTGGCAACGCGGACATCGGTCGGGACCGGAATATCGCAGGTCTGCAGCAGGCGTTTCGCTTCGTCCACCAGGTCGGCTTCGTACAGGGATTTGCCCACGTTGTGGCCCTGAGCGGCAACGAAGGTGTTGGCGATGCCGCCACCGACGATCAGCTGGTCAGCGATTTTTGACAGGGAGTCAAGCACGGTCAGCTTGGTGGAGACTTTAGAGCCGCCAACGATAGCCACCATCGGGCGAGCCGGCTCTTTCAGCGCTTTACCCAGCGCCTCAAGTTCGTCTGCCAGCAGCGGGCCTGCGCACGCAACATCAGCAAACTTGCCCACGCCGTGGGTAGAAGCCTGCGCGCGGTGAGCGGTACCGAATGCATCCATCACGAAGACGTCGCACAGGGCGGCATATTTTTTCGCCAGGGTTTCGTCGTCTTTCTTCTCGCCTTTGTTGAAGCGAACGTTTTCCAGCACGACCAGCTCACCTTCAGCGACTTCCACGCCGTCCAGGTACTCTTTCACCAGACGTACCGGGTTGGAGAGTTTATCTTTCAGGTAGTTAACAACCGGCAGCAGAGAGAATTCTTCGTTGTACTCGCCTTCGGTCGGACGACCCAGGTGAGAGGTGACCATCACTTTTGCACCCTGTTTCAGGGCCAGTTCGATAGTCGGCAGGGAGGCACGAATACGCGCATCGCTAGTTACTTTACCATCTTTAACCGGTACGTTCAGATCCGCACGGATAAAAACGCGTTTACCAGCTAGATCCAGATCGGTCATCTTAATTACAGACATGGTGAATCCTCTCGTTGATTCTTAAAGTTTTGCAGACGCAAGAAACGTCCTACCTAAAACCTTTAGCGGCCATCGCTAACGTCGTGTCGAGCATTCGGTTAGCGAAACCCCATTCGTTATCACACCAGACCAGCGTTTTGATCAGATGTGCACCGCTGACCCGCGTCTGTGTGCCATCAACAATGGCGCTGTGCGGATCGTGGTTAAAATCAGTTGAGACCAACGGTAATTCCGTATAGTCAACTATACCATGAAATGCTTCCTGTGACGCCTTTTGCAGCAAGTGGTTGACTTGGTAGGCATTTACCGGACTGTTTACCGTTACGCTGAGGTCGATTGCCGTCACATTGATTGTCGGTACGCGTACGGCAATGGCTTCAAATTTATCGTTAAATTTAGGAAAGAAGCGCGTAATACCTGCCGCAAGCTTGGTATCCACCGGAATGATTGACTGGCTAGCCGCGCGCGTGCGTCGCAGGTCCGGGTGATAAGCGTCGATCACCTGCTGATCGTGCATCGCCGAGTGGATGGTGGTGACCGTACCCGACTCAATGCCAAAAGCGTCATCAAGCAGCTTGATTACCGGAATGATGCAGTTGGTGGTACAGGAGGCGTTAGAGACAAGGCGGTCGTCCGGACGCAGATCGTCCTGATTGACGCCAAAGACCACGGTGGCATCGAGATCGCTGCTGCCCGGATGGGAAAAGAGGACCTTCTTCGCACCGGCGGCCAGATGCGCCTCGCCGTGCTGACGATTGCCGTAGACGCCGGTGCAGTCCAGCACGACATCGACCGCCAGCTCGCGCCAGGGCAGCGCCTCGATAGTGGGCTCGTGCAGAAGACGGATCGCGTCATGGCCGACAAACAGCTGTCCGCCCTCGTGATGAACACGCTGGCTAAAGCGGCCGTGGCTGGTGTCATACTTCAACAGATGCGCAATGCCTGCGTCGTCCGCCAGCTCGTTGATGGCCACTACGGCGATCTCCGCCCGGCGTCCGGATTCATACAAAGCACGAACCACGTTACGCCCGATGCGACCGAAGCCATTTATCGCAATGCGTAGGGTCATAAGTCTCCTGCAAAGCTATCCCTGAGTCGATGGCTGACAGAGTAATGCAGCGGCATAGTCAGGGAAACCTCGCCTGTCACAAACTGTGACTAAATGGTTAAATGTCGAACAGAATTTCGACTGAAACGCTTCAGCTAGAGTAAGCGAAACGCGGAATAAAGGGAATGTGTCGCCGTGGCGTTAAGCCAGTTATCTGATCTGCATCACACTTTATCGCAAACCTGCGGCAGAATTATTCCATTGCCAGGATCCGTATTCCTTTATACGCAAATCTGCCATCGGCCGCGGCCTTTTCCTGATATACATCATTAAACCCGATCGCTGTCGCTCTTATCATCGTTGCCACTTCGGCGTTAACGAGGCCTATGATCATGACCCCCGGCATTCCTCAATCCGGCGCACGCTTCTATGCTCTGCGTCTGCTCCCCGGCGACGAGCTGCTCGCTGCCCTGCGTGCGTTTACCCAGCGTCACGCCCTGCAGGCCGCCTGGATTGCCGGCTGCACCGGCAGCCTGACGGACGTTGCGCTGCGCTTCGCCGCGCGCGATGAGACGACATATTTAAGTGGCACCTTTGAGGTCATCTCTCTTGGCGGCACGCTGGAGCGGGCAGGTGAGCATCTGCACCTCAGCGTGGCCGATGAGCATGGCGCAATGACCGGCGGGCACGTGATGCCTGGCTGTACCGTACGCACCACGCTTGAAGTGGTGATTGGCGAGCTGACCACGCTTGCTTTTAGCCGCCAGCCCTGCCCCGTTTCCGGCTATGACGAGCTGGTCATTAACCCGCGCTAATTTTCCTAACCCAACGAGGTCGCTATGGCACGTCGCCAACTCGCCAGCCAGACGCTGGCACTGATTGTTATCTCCATCGCCATCAATATGATTGGAGGCCAGCTGATTAGCCTGCTAAAGCTGCCAATTTTCCTCGACTCCATCGGCACGCTGATTAGCGCCGTACTGCTGGGGCCGTTTATCGGTATGCTTACCGGCCTGCTGACCAACCTGCTCTGGGGACTGCTCACCGATCCGATTGCCGCTGCCTTTGCCCCGGTGGCGATGGTGATTGGGCTGGTGGCCGGCTGGCTGGCACGGTTGGGCTGGTTCCGCACTCTGCCGAAGGTGATCGTCAGCGGCGTCATCATTACGCTCGCGGTCACGGTGGTGGCCGTACCGATCCGCACCGCGCTGTTCGGCGGCGTGACCGGCAGCGGAGCCGATCTCTTTGTCGCCTGGATGCACTCGATGGGCCAGGATCTCCTTGAGTCAGTCGCGATTACCGTTCTGGGGGCCAACCTGGTGGATAAGATCCTCACGGCGATCGTGGTCTGGCTCCTGCTGCGCCAGCTGCCCTTACGTACCACGCGCCACTTCCCCACTATGGCCGCCGTACGTTAGATGCACCCCTTTACATCGCTTACGCTGTGGGGCCTCGCCGCATTCTCTACGCTGCTGATACCCGCAGGTACACCGCTCACCGCCTGGAGCGCAGCCGCCTTTGCCAGCCTGCTGATTTTTCGCGCCACCCGCAGGCGGGCGCGCTATGTCGGCTGGCTAATGCTCTCCCTGGGAGCGGGACTCTGGCTGGTGCATGGCGGCTGGCTGGCTGAATGGCTTAGCGGCCAGCCCCGCAACCCTCAGCGCTGGATGCAGGCCATTACGCTATGGCTGCGTATTCTGGCAATCGTCTCGACCGCCCAGCTCTGGATGCACTGTGTGCCGGTACCACAGTTTATTCGTGCCCTGTTTGCCAGCCGCCTGCCGCCGGGCCTCGCCTACCTGCTTTCTGGACCGCTATTGATCGTCGAGCAGCTTAAGCACCGTTTAGGCAGTATTCATGAAGCCCAGCGAGCTCGGGGCGTGCCGCTGGATGGGCGCTGGTATCAGCGGCTGCGGGCGATCCCGGCCCTGGTGCTGCCCCTGACGCAGGGCGCGCTTAACGATCTCGCCGTACGCGGCGCGGCGCTGGATATGCGGGCCTTTCGCCTGCATCGTACCCGCACCACGCTATGGGCACCGAAGGACAGCGCATTTCAACGCGCCGTACGCTACGGCATGGTAGCGCTGATCGTCGCGGAGGCAGGCGTATGGCTATGGTTACGTTAGAGAACTTCGCCTATCAGCCGTTGCACGCCAGCGCGTCCCCGCAGAGGACGTTCAATTTTCATTACCCTTTCCCCGGCGTAGTGGCGATTATCGGCGGCAACGGCAGCGGGAAAAGCACCCTGGCGCAGCTGATGGCGGGCTGGTACCCGGATTTTCTTCCCGGCACCGTTAGCGGCTCCGGCAGCCTGCTTGGGCAGCCCATCGGCACGCTTTCCCTCGCGGCGCAGGCGCAGACCATTCAGCTGGTGCAGCAGTCGCCCTATCTCCAGCTCTCGGGCTGCACCTTCAGCGTGGAGGAGGAGATAGCCTTCGGGCCGGAAAACCTCTGTCTGAACGAGGAGACGATCCTTGCCCGCATTGACGCAGCGTTGACCCTGACCGACTGCCAGCCGCTGCGCCACCGTCACCCGGCGACGCTCTCCGGTGGCGAGACGCAACGCGTGGTGATTGCCTGCGCGCTGGCAATGCAGCCCAAAATTCTGCTGCTGGATGAGGCCTTCAGCCGCCTGACGCCTCAGGCCACGCAGCAGATGCTCGAACGCCTCGCCGCCTGGGCCACGGCGCAGCAGGCGCTAATCGTGCTATTTGAGCGCAGGCTGGAGCCGGTGCGCCATCTCTGCCAGCAGGCCTGGCAGCTCACGACGGAGGGGTTGAAGCCGCTATGCTAAGAGTAGAAAACGTCGATTTTCGCTGGCCGAAGGCGGAACAGCGCTGTCTACACGAACTGTCGCTACACCTGAGGCCAGGCGAGTTTGTGGCGTTGATTGGCGATAACGGCGCGGGGAAATCGACGCTGCTGCGCATTATGGCCGGGCTGCTTGCCCCTGATGCGGGAAGCGTCACTGTGCAGAGCCATGCGCTGTCGCGCCTTAAGGCACAGGAGCGTGCAAAGCTTATCGGCGTGCTGTTTCAGGAGGCGGAAAATCAGATCGTGCAGAGCGAGGTCTTCGCCGAAGTGGCGTATGGCCTGCGGTTGCAGAAGCTGCCCAAGAATGAGATCCAACGAAGAGTCGAAGAGGCGCTAACGCTGTGCCAGCTTGAGGAGGTAGCCGAGGCGCATCCGCTCGATCTCCACGTTGCCCAGCGCCGAATGGTCGCTGTGGCAAGCCTGGAGGCGCTGTCGCCGCCGCTGCTGCTGCTTGATGAACCCAGCCGCGATTTTGACGATCGCTGGCTGGGTATATTTGAAAGCTGGCTGGCACGTTGCCGCCAGCGTGGCACCACGGTGCTCGCCATCAGCCATGACTACGCTTTTATCCGCCGCAACTTTCCGCGGATCGTTCGTCTGGCCGACGGCCGTATTGCCGAAGACAACGTTAGCCTGTTGTAAACCGTAGGCCCGCTAAGCGCAGCGCCAGCGGGCGTTTTGCCGGGCGGCACTGCGTTTGCCCGGCCTGGGTCTGACTTACAGCAGCGCTTTCGCCTTGGCTACCACGTTTTCCACGGTGAAGCCGAACTCTTCGAACAGCTGCTCTGCCGGGGCAGATTCACCGAAGGTGGTCATCCCGACGATAGCGCCGTTCAGGCCGGTGTACTTGAACCAGAAGTCGGCGATACCCGCTTCGATGGCCACGCGTGCCGTGACCGCTTTCGGCAGCACGGACTCGCGGTACGCCGCATCCTGCTTGTCGAACGCATCAGTAGACGGCATAGAAACTACACGCGCCTTCACGCCTTCGGCAGTCAGCTGCTCCCATGCGGCAACAGCCAGCTCTACTTCAGAACCGGTGGCGATGAAAATCAGCTGCGGCTGACCGTCGCTGTCCTTCAGCACATAGCCGCCGCGGGCGATGTCCGCCAGCTGCTGCTCGGTACGCGCCTGCTGAGCCAGGTTCTGGCGAGAGAGGATCAGCGCGGTCGGGCCGTCCTGACGCTCAACGCCATACTTCCACGCTACCGCGGATTCAACCTGGTCACACGGACGCCAGGTGCTCATGTTCGGGGTCAGGCGCAGGGAAGCCACCTGCTCTACCGGCTGGTGGGTCGGGCCATCTTCGCCCAGACCGATAGAGTCATGGGTGTAGACCAGTACCTGACGCTGCTTCATCAGCGCAGCCATACGCACCGCGTTACGGGCATATTCTACAAACATCAGGAAGGTGGAGGTGTACGGCAGGAAACCACCGTGCAGGGCGATGCCGTTGGCGATGGCGGTCATGCCGAACTCGCGCACGCCGTAGTGGATGTAGTTCCCGGCTGCATCTTCGTTGATGGCTTTAGAGCCAGACCAGATGGTCAGGTTAGACGGAGCCAGGTCAGCGGAGCCGCCGAGGAATTCTGGCAGCAGCGGGCCGAAGGCTTCGATAGCATTCTGAGACGCTTTACGGCTGGCGATTTTGGCCGGGTTCGCCTGCAGCTTAGCAATGAACTCATTCGCTTTCGCATCGAAGTCAGCCGGCATCTCACCGCTCATACGGCGGGTGAACTCGGCCGCGTCCTGCGGGAAGGCGTTGGCGTAGGCAGCGAACTTCTCGTTCCAGGCGTTCTCTTTCGCCGTGCCCACTTCTTTCGCATCCCACTGGGCGTAGATGTCAGATGGGATAACAAACGGCTCGTGTTTCCAGCCCAGCTGTTCGCGGGTCAGAACGATTTCCGCGTCGCCCAGCGGCGCGCCGTGAGAGTCATGAGTGCCGGCTTTGTTCGGAGAGCCGAAGCCGATCACGGTTTTGCACATCAGCAGGGACGGTTTGTCGGTAACGGACTGGGCTTCCTCAACCGCGCGCTTAATCGCGTCGGCGTCGTGACCGTCCACGCCGCGCACCACATGCCAGCCGTAGGCTTCGAAGCGGGCTGCGGTATCATCGGTAAACCAGCCTTCAACGTGGCCGTCGATGGAGATACCGTTGTCGTCATAGAACGCCACCAGCTTGCCGAGCTTCAGGGTGCCTGCCAGAGAGCACACTTCGTGAGAGATGCCTTCCATCATGCAGCCGTCGCCCATGAACGCATAGGTGAAGTGATCAACGATATCGTGGCCAGGACGGTTGAACTGTGCGGCCAGGGTCTTCTCGGCAATCGCCATGCCCACGGCGTTGGCAATGCCCTGCCCCAGCGGACCGGTGGTGGTCTCAACGCCGGCGGTGTATCCCACTTCCGGGTGGCCAGGCGTTTTGGAGTGCAGCTGACGGAAGTTTTTCAGCTCTTCGATCGGCAGGTCGTAGCCGGAGAGGTGCAGCAGGCTATAGATCAGCATTGAGCCGTGGCCGTTGGAGAGCACAAAACGGTCGCGGTTGGCCCAGGCCGGGTTGGCCGGGTTGTGGTTCAGGAAATCACGCCACAGGACTTCGGCGATGTCTGCCATACCCATCGGGGCACCCGGGTGACCGGATTTGGCTTTCTGTACCGCGTCCATGCTCAGCGCACGAATAGCATTGGCAAGCTCTTTACGTGAGGACATTTTGACTCCAGATCGGACTGTTAAAGGCCATGCCCGTAGCGACTTGACTACAGCGCAATATGGGCTACGCCGGAAAAAAGTGTCAACAATGTAACCCAAGCGGCTAGCCATGTACATGGACCATCCTTTTGCCACTTCAGAAATCTCTGGAAGCCGCTCGCAGGTTGCGCAAACACTCGCCCACGGCTTGTCATTTTCTTTATACTCAGGGAAGGTTCCCGCCTCCCTGCGCCGGGAAGACCATTAAAATTATCAATATATTGATGCGGAAGATAACCAATGAAAATTCGGCAAGCATTGCTCGCTCTGGGTGTGGCAGCGGCGTTAACCGGCTGTCAGAACATGGATTCAAACGGTTTATTAAGCTCGGGCGCTGAGGCATTCCAGGCCTACTCACTTTCGGATGCTCAGGTAAAAGCGCTAAGCGACGAATCCTGTAAAGAGCTGGACAGCAAAGCCACGCTTGCGCCTGCCAACAGCCCCTATCGCCAGCGACTGGATAAGATCGCCTCTGCGCTGGGCGACAACATCAACGGCCAGCCGGTGAACTACAACGTCTACATCACCAAAGACGTTAACGCCTTTGCAATGGCCAACGGCTGCATCCGCGTCTACAGCGGGCTGATGGATATGATGAATGACAACGAGGTCGAAGCAGTTATCGGTCACGAAATGGGCCACGTTGCGCTCGGCCACGTGAAGCGCGGTATGCAGGTTGCGTTGGGTACCAACGCCGTACGCGTTGCCGCCGCCTCAGCGGGTGGCGTGGTGGGTAGCCTCTCTCAATCGCAGCTCGGCGATCTTGGCGAGAAGCTGGTAAACGCCCAGTTCTCCCAGCGTCAGGAGGCAGAAGCGGATGACTACTCCTACGATCTGCTGCGCAAGCGCGGCATCAATCCGTCAGGCTTAGCCACCAGCTTCGAGAAGCTGGCTCAGCAGGAAGCGGGTCGTCAAAGCTCAATGTTTGACGATCACCCGGCCTCCGAGGCCCGCGCGCAGCATATCCGCGAGCGCATGGAAGCGGACGGGCTTAAGTAACCCTATCACATGGCGCCGGGTGGCGGCTTCGCCTGACCCGGCCTACATGGTTTATGCTTCTTTCTTAGCGGCCTGAATATAGAGCATCTCCAGCGCCAGGGTCGCTGCGGCCAGTGCGGTGATGTCCGACTGGTCGTACGCCGGGGCGACTTCCACCAGATCCATCCCCACGATATTCAGATCTTTCAGGCCGCGCACCAGCTTAATCGCGCGATCGGAGGTCAGACCGCCAATGACTGGCGTACCGGTCCCTGGCGCAAAAGCCGGATCCAGGCAGTCAATATCAAAGGTCAGATAGACCGGCATATCGCCGACGATCTGCTTCACCTGAGCGATGATGTCATCAACGCTACGATCGTTCACCTGGCAGGCGTCCAGCACCGTAAAGCCGTTGTCTTTATCGAACTCGGTACGGATCCCGATCTGCACCGAGTGGTGCGGATCGATCAGGCCTTCCTTCGGCGCGGTATAGAACATGGTGCCGTGATCGAACTCGCAGCCGTTGGAGTAGGTGTCGGTGTGAGCATCGAAGTGCACCAGCGCCATCTTGCCGAAGTGCTTGGCGTGCGCGCGCAGCAGCGGCAGCGTGACAAAGTGGTCCCCGCCAAAGGAGAGCATACGCTTACCGGCCGCCAGCAGACGCTCGGCGTGGGCCTGCAGCTTCTCGCTCATCTCACGGGCGTCGCCAAAGGCGTAGACCAGGTCACCGCAGTCCACCACGTTCAGGCGCTCGCGCATGTCGAAGTTCCACGGGAAGCGGCAGTGCTCCCACGCCAGGTTGGTAGAGATCTGACGGATAGCGCCCGGGCCCTGACGGCTACCGGAGCGTCCGGACGTCGCCATATCAAACGGCACACCGGTAATAACCCAGTCAGCATCGCTGTCGTACGGCTGGAAGTTCAGCGGCAGGCGTAAAAAACCAAATGCGTTAGATACCAGAGAGTTATCGTATTGATGACCTAAGGTGCTCATGGCTATGACCTCTTTTTCGTCGATAAAAAAACCCCTCCGCGTCGTTAGCCCGACGAGGAAGGGTTTGAATGGGGTGACTGCTTGTCTGAAGCGGATTATCGCCGTTAATCTGTACGGGTTCAAGTAAGTCCAAAATAATCTGCCCATTACCCCTGCGTTTACGGCTGTATCGACGATTATAGTCCACGCAGACGGGTAATGAGCGGCCCGGCCTCCTCTATCAGCGTTTGCCTCGACGGTTGGCAGAGGCACTCCAGCGAGACGGCGTGGTCATAGCCAGCGCGTTTTAACGCCCGGTAGATATCATCCACCGGAAGATGTCCATACCCTGGAAACGCGCGGTTGGAGTCGGCGAAGTGGACGTGCCTGAGGCGCGATCCCAGGGTAGCAATCGCCTCAGTAAAGTCGCGATCTTCTATGTTGGCGTGGAAAATGTCCCACAGCACGCCAACGTTTTCCGGCGCATCGCTGAGGGTTAAAAATACCATCATATCCTCTGCGCTGTGCAGGTGGGCCATTTCGTACCGGTTAAGCGCTTCTATTATCAGCGTTACCCCACACCGTCTGGCCTGCTCAACGCAGGGCTGCATCGCCTCGGCCAGCTCATGCATATACTGCGTTTTGCTTAAGGTACGATCCGTCGCCCGCAGCGAGCCAATGGTGACGTGGCTCGACAGCTGGGCGGCAACATCAATATGCTCAGAGAGGCGCTGCCGGGTGCGCTCAACAATCGCCCTGCCGCTGGAGAGCAGCGACAGACCATCAAGCTTGCGGGCCTGGCCGGTCGCGATGGTTGTACAGCCCAGTCCGTAGTGATCCAGACGCTGTTTCAGCCTCGCCACATCTATCTCTTCGTAATCATTAATACAGAGTTCGGCGGCGTCGAAACCGCTCTGCGCCAGCCATGCCAGCCCCTGTTCAAGCTCGTTCGCCGTAAAAGGCGAGAAGAGCGTGTCATACCGGCATGTTAGCGTTGCGCTAAACCTGATCATACGTTCACCCCGATAGCGTGACCGGAACGTGGGGTTCCGGTCCGGTATGTTATTTCACAGCCTTACTTAAAATACGTCCGGCATTGCGCGAGAACTGCGCCGCCGCCTCCTTTACCGTCAGCTTACCGTGGTCAATATTCTCAATGGTGTTACGCCACAGCTCTACAAATTTCGGGTTATCAAAATAGGGCGAGGTGGGAATGGCATGGGGCAGCGCCAGAGACGATTTAATTCCCGCTACGGTGATATTGTCCTCCTGAATAACACCCTCCTCACTCAGCTGCTGATAAGCTTTTTTGCTTAGCGGCGTCCCGCGCTCCAGCCCCATCGCCTTAACGCCTTGCGGATCGTTCATCAGGAAGTCGATCAGCTTCGCAGCCTCCGCCGGGTGCTTCGTCGATTTACCGATGCTGAACATCATCGTCGGTTTAAAAAACAGTCCGGCATCTTTGGCCCCCGGCAGCATAAAGAACGGCCCCAGCTCCAGCTTGTCGTAAGGCGCGGTCAGGTTGTTTTCATACATGACGGCGTTGGTATTCCACATATAGACGCCGCCCCACTTGCCCTGGATCCAGGGCTTCATTTCCCAGGTATTGGTTTTGCCGTACGAGGTCAGCACCCGCATGGAGGGGAAGACGTGGTTATCTACCAGATCCTTATAGATCTGGAAGAAGGCCTCCCACTGCTGCGGGGTGTAGGTGAATTTTCCCGTGCTCTCGTCGATGGCCGGGATGTTGTACTTCTGCACCATCCACGACTGCACCAGCGTCAGCGACTCCATGTAGTCGAGAACCAGCGGATATTTCTCTTTATCTTTTGCCTCGAACGCTTTTCCGGCCGCCATCAGCTCCGTCCAGCTCTGCGGATAGCTGACGCCCATCTCTTCCCATAGCTTTTTGTTGTAGTAGAAGCTGCGGGCGGTCACCGCCACCGGCAGGCCGTTCAGCTTGCCGTCTACCGTGGTGCTGCTGAGCGACTGCGGATCGTACTGCTGAAGATCGAGCACCGCTTTCTGCTTATAAAGATCGTAAAAACCGTTGCCGTCCTTTGAGAAGAGCGGTAGCCAGTTCCAGTTGGTCTGGATCACATCCGGCTCGTTTCCTCCGGCGATCTGCACCGTCAGGCGGGACAGGTAGCCTTCCCAACCGGCGTACTCCGCTTTCACCTTGATATCGGGATACGTCTCTTCAAACAGTTTTATGGCCTCCAGCGTGGCCTGGTGGCGGCTATTACCGCCCCACCATGAGATACGGATCTCCGCGGCCTGGGCAGCCGTCAGACAGGCGCACGCCAGCAAAAACGACGCGGCAACGGGGGCGATAAGCTTATGCATGGGAAGCTCCTTGTTTAAGCGTGGATCTGGCGTAAAACGTCTTCAGGGATTTCCGCCAGGTAGAGCGCTGGCTTGCCGTCTTTATCGGTGCTGAACAGAACCGCTTTCTCGTCGGGGGTAAACGACGGATGCGGATGCGTCACCTGGCGGTCGCCGTCCAATACCTGCCATGACGAGCCGTGGCGGGCAATTTTGTGAGCCTGCTTATTTTTTAAATCAAAGAGCCAGAGCCAGGGATCGCTGGTGTCGCCGTAGCCCGCGTTATCAGCGATATCAATGGGCACCCCGGAGCCGTCCCCGACCGCCAGCGATCCGCTGTCGTTGCTCATGACGTGCGAGCAGGGCGGCATCGCCATCAGGCGCTCATCTTTACCGGTCTCGCCGTCGATGCGGCAGAGATAGCGCACGGGACTGTTTTTGACATAGGTGACATACATCAGGGCTGAGCCATCCGGCACCCAGAACTCATGGGTATAGCTCTCTCCCGGCGCGGGCTCCCGGGCCTTGCGGATGTTGCTGCCATCCTCATTCATCAGCCACATGCGGGCATCGACGCGATCGAGCGGCCCCTCGTGGCAGAAGGCCACGGTGTTATCATCGAACGGCCGGTAGATGGGATGCCCGAGCCACTGGTTCTCCTCCAGCAGCGTCTCTCGCTCCCCGCTGCGCAGATCGATGCGGATCACCCGGCAGCGCGGTGCTTCAGCATAGAACTCCTGAAAGACGGTCCAGTCGCTGATGGGCCGCCAGCTGTCACGATGGATCTCTACCCCAACCAGCTTGTCGCAGGCGGAGTTCGCCACCCAGGTACCGTACCCTACCCACTCATCGGGAACGCGGTATACCGCCTCTTCCTGAAGCGTCTCCAGGGTGACGCGCATTAAATTACGCTCGCCTTTAACGTAATAGAGATAATTTTCATCGGGAGATAAAAAGCCGCCAAAAGTATTATCCCCTGCCCCTTCGGTTATTTGCGTGGCAATGCCAGTAGCCAGGTCGAGTAAATAGTAATTACGATGGGTATCAAATTCACCGGCAAAAATAAGTTTTTTGCCGCCGTCAATAAAACACTTTTGATAAAAGTAGTTGCGGTGGCAAATAACATCCGTTGGCGTAAAACGAGTTACCTTTGCACCGGTGTCTTCATCAATATAGCGCTCGTAGTTCAGTTGCAGCGTTGTACCTTTAGCCATACCTTCCTCTCATTGATACGCAATCAGCCTGGCCGCCTTCGAGCAGGCTCACACTTTCCGTTCTATCCAGGTCATGATGTTTGACCTTTCACCGCGTCGCCTCTAGCATTCCCGCTCAACGTTGGCTGCGGGACAGGCGTAATGACAACAGCGAAGCCTTATCTGTTAATGGAAATTAACTCCCCTGAAATATGGCGCTGGTCCTGTTTAGAGAAAACCGTAGATATGGCGCTACGCTATGGCTTTCAGGGTCTCATTATTCATCAGCAGTCATTATTAGCCCGTCTGGCCGCGCCGTCGCCGCGCTGTCATAGCGCCGAGTTAATTAACCTGACGCTGGCCCAGGAAAACGCCCTTATTTATCTGCAAAAAGTCGGGGAGTATTTGCAGCGGCGCGGTTTACAGTTTTGGTTGCAGGGTGAAGCAACCCCTGACAGCCATGAATTAAAGGCAAAGTTCCCGGAGTTCTTTCTCTCTGAAAATAGCGCCAGCGAGTTTATTGACTATTTCTTTCAGCACAGCATTCCGCAGATCCTTGCCGCGCTGCCTGGCGTACGCGGCCTGCGTCTCTCGCTATCGACTCCCGACGTCAGCAGTGAGCGCTGGAAAACGTCATTAAAAATCTTGTACCAAGGCATCCGCCAGCTGGGGCGTCAGCTGATCCTGCGCGACTATCAGGACAAAAGCTGGCCCCGGCAGATGCTGCGCGTCGCGCTGGAGGCGCTCCCTGATGATGTCCGCGCCTCTATTAAGGCGACCGAACTTGATTACCGCCCGGGCTTTGCCAACAACCCCAACCTGCTTAACATCCATAGCAACCGAAAGTGGCTTGAGCTGGATCTCTGGGGCCCGGAGTATGGCTGGACCCTGTTGCCCTGCTATCTGCTGGAAGAGATCCAGCAGCGCCTCGCCTGGCTGAGCCAGCACGCCGACAGCGCGCCCGAGGCCATTACCGTACGCATTGACTGGGAGTGGCTACCCGATCTGGCGCTATCCGATTCGCTCAATGAGCTTAATCTGTTCGGACTGTCCCGCCTGGTGAATGAGCCGGATCTCTCTCCCCGCCAGATTGTGAGCCACTGGCTGCAGCAGCGTGCTTTGACATCTGTCTCTTCCCACGATCTCAGCGCGATTGGCGATATTATCGCTGCCAGCCATGAGTGGAGCTGTAAGACACCGACTCTGCTAGGTCGCGTCTTGCAGAGCCACAGTCGCCCTCCAACGGATTTTGCCCATGCCCTGCACCTGCTTCATCTCGATACCCGCAGCGCCAACTGGACGCAGTCCTTTCAGCCTCTGATGCCCAGCGACGATCCCGACCTGGGATATCAGCAGCGGCAGCTGATTGAGCTGGAGACACAGCGCAGCCGCTTTCTTGCCGACTACATGTACAGCCGCTCGCTTAAGCTGCTGCCCGACTGCCCGCTGGCGGATGAAACCCGACAGGCGATGAGTGGCAGCGTTGTCCGGGCGCTGAAGTACACTCAAATCTACAGCGCGTTTACCCAGGCGCTCACGCTCAAGCTCTGGCTGCGTAAATATGGTGAGCAGGCAGATATCCGCTCTCAGCTTAATGCCGCTCTGCAAGCGTTCAGCCGGCAGAACCGGGAGCTTGCGGCGTGGTTTGAGCAGCATGGCGCACAGCACCCGCTTGCCTTCGAAACGCTGCTCAACCCGCAGCGCATCGCTACTTTAATTACCAGCCTGCAGCACGATTAAGCGATGGTCTAAGCATGGCGGTACCACAGCGGGAAGTAAATTGTCGGGGCTGGCAGAAAGAGGCCCGTAAGCCGGAGAACGCGAGAAAAAGCGAAGGCGATCACGACCCGGTAAGATTTCAGGTGATACTGCTCACACTCTGATATCAGGGTTTTGTGATCTTAAAGAGAAAAAAAACAGGAGATGCCCGGCAGCGCAATGGCCGCCGGGCGAACACGATTACTCGTCTTCGAGGTAGGTATAGCCGTAAAGCCCGGCTTCGAACTCTTCGAGGAACTGCTGCTGCAGCGCGTCGTCCAGCCCGGTCTGCTTCACCTGATCGCGGAAATGGGTCAGCAGCGTGTTCGGATCCAGCTGCACGTACTCCAGCATATCCGCTACCGTATCCCCTTCGTCGGAGAGCTCCACCTCAACGCTGCCGTCCGGGAAGACAAAGACGTCAACCGCTTCGGTATCGCCAAACAGGTTGTGCATGTTGCCGAGGATCTCCTGGTACGCGCCCACCATAAAGAAGCCCAGCAGCGGCGGGTTGTCAGGATCGTACTCCGGCATCGGCATCGTCGTCGCGATCCCATCGCCGTCCACGTAGTGATCGATGGCGCCGTCGGAGTCGCAGGTGATGTCCAGCAGCACCGCACGACGCTCCGGGATCTGATCCAGCCCTTCCAGCGGCAGCACCGGGAAGAGCTGATCGATACCCCACGCATCCGGCATCGACTGGAACAGCGAGAAGTTGACGTACATTTTGTCCGCCATCCGCTCCTGCAGCTCATCGATAATCGGACGGTGCGCGCGGTTGCTCGGATCCAGCTGCTTCTGCACCTCGTGACACATGTTCAGGTAGAGCTGCTCTGCCCACGCGCGCTCCTGCAGGCTGAACGCGCCGGAGGAGTAGCCGATATGGATATCGTGCAGATCCATCTGGCTGTCGTGCAGCCACTCGCGCAGCGAGCGCCGGGTACCCGGCTCGTGCATCTCCTGCCAGGTCTCCCACATGCTTTGCAGGGCGCGTGGCGCATTCTCAGCAGGCGGCGTCGCTTCGGTATATTCGTTGCGCTCCACGCCGATAATGTTCGATACCAGCACGGTATGGTGCGCGGTCACGGCGCGGCCGGACTCGGTGATCACCGTCGGGTGCGGCAGGCCGTGCTCTTCGCAGGCGTCGCCAATGGCCCAGATGATATTGTTGGCATACTCGTTCAGGCCGTAGTTGACCGAGCAGTCAGACTGAGAGCGTGTGCCCTCGTAGTCCACGCCCAGGCCGCCGCCCACGTCAAAGCACTCGATATTCACGCCCAGCTTGTGCAGCTCAACGTAGAAACGGGCCGATTCACGCACGCCGGTGGCGATATCGCGAATGTTGGCCATCTGCGAACCGAGGTGGAAGTGCAGAAGCTGGATGCTGTCGAGGCGTCCGCGCTCGCGGAGGATCTCCACCAGCTGCAGCACCTGCGTTGCCGCCAGGCCGAATTTTGATTTTTCGCCGCCGGAGGACTGCCACTTGCCGGAGCCCTGGGACGCCAGACGCGCACGCACGCCGAGACGCGGCACGACGTTCAGACGCTCTGCCTCTTCCAGCACGATGGCGACTTCAGACATCTTCTCGATAACCAGATAGACCTTGTGGCCCATCTTTTCACCGATCAGCGCCAGGCGAATATACTCCCGGTCTTTATAGCCGTTACAGACGATGACGCTGCGGGTCATGCCCGCGTGCGCCAGGACCGCCATCAGCTCAGCCTTCGAACCGGCCTCCAGCCCCAGCGGCTCGCCGGAGTGGATCAGGGATTCAATGACGCGGCGGTGCTGGTTAACCTTGATCGGGTAGACCAGAAAGTAGTTGCCGTTATAGCCGTAGGACTCCCGGGCACGCTTGAACGCAGCGTTAATGGAGCGCAGACGGTGCTGCAGGATCTGCGGAAAGCAGAACAGCGCAGGCAGACGTTGCCCCTGGGCCTCGCGGGCCTTTACCAGCTGAGCGAGGTCAACGCGCGCTTCCGGTACGTCAGGATCGGGGCAGACGGTAATGTGGCCCAGTTCGTTGACGTCGTAGTAGTTATTGCCCCACCAGGCAATATTGTATGTGCGCAGCATTTTACTGGCTTCCTGGGAGCTCATCGCTACCTCCTGCATGGAACGTAGTACACCCTGTTCGCCCGCTGACGAAGGCGAAACCGAAGAGATGTCGTCAGACATAGCGAACCTCAAATTGTATTAGTAAGTGTAAAACAGTTGACTACTATCGCGATTAGGAATGGCGATAACAACCCATAAACAGCCCGGTTATCCAGCGTATTATGCTGAAGCGTGGGCCGTGCGACCGGTTTCTGGTTCATATCATTGTAAAACACGTATCCGAACTCTGTATGACAAGGTTCGGCGAAACCACGAGAAAACTCCTGAATTAACAAGAGCGCCCTTGTTCAGTTGTCACCAGGCGTAACCGGCCCTGGAGTCCTGAGAAGCGCCGAAATGGGTATAACATCGGCAGGTTTGCAGAGTAGATTTGCGGGTAGCGGGAAATGCGTGCACGCCAGAACGGCGCGGCAGATTTAGCGGTAAACAACGGTTCATTATTGGGTATCACCTCCACACCAACCAGCTGGTTGGCGACAAGTCCAGGCACAAAGACACTGTTTAACCCGGCTGGAAGTGGCGACACGGTGTTGTTACCGTGCGCTTTTATACCCCTGGCTGTGGCCAGGCATACAAGCCGCGTGCGGCGTTTTATACCGATAACCGGGTTAAAAAGCAAAATAAAAAAGCCCGTTTTGCCGTGCGGGTAGAGAAAGTTACATCCTGAATTTCACTCATAGTGCGATGAATATCAAAAAATGCTGGAAACGGGGTCAAGAAGTGACCTAAAATAGCCGTCCAGATGTTAATCCATCCATACCGATTAACCCTCAGACCTCCTGTGCCCTCTACCTGCACGCCTGGTTAAGGCCTATACAGGCACTGCGTCTGAGCTAACAAAATTTCCCCCAGGGTGAAGAGAACATGGCAAAACACCTTTTTACGTCCGAGTCAGTTTCCGAAGGGCATCCTGACAAAATTGCTGACCAGATCTCCGATGCGGTGCTGGATGCAATCCTTGAGCAGGATCCGAAAGCACGCGTGGCGTGTGAAACCTACGTTAAAACCGGCATGGTTTTAGTCGGCGGTGAGATCACCACCAGCGCATGGGTCGATATCGAAGAGATCACCCGTAACACCGTGCGTGAAATTGGCTATGTCCATTCGGATATGGGCTTTGACGCGAACTCCTGTGCGGTACTCAGCGCTATCGGTAAACAGTCTCCGGATATCAACCAGGGTGTTGACCGTGCCGATCCGCTGGAGCAGGGTGCGGGCGACCAGGGCCTGATGTTTGGCTATGCCACTAACGAAACCGACGTGCTGATGCCGGCGCCGATCACCTACGCCCACCGTCTGGTGCAGCGCCAGGCTGAAGTGCGTAAAAACGGTACCCTGCCGTGGCTGCGCCCGGACGCAAAAAGTCAGGTAACCTTCCAGTACGACGCAGGCAAGATCGTCGGTATCGACGCGGTGGTGCTCTCTACCCAGCACGCTGAAGATATCGACCAGAAATCCCTGCAGGAAGGGGTGATGGAAGAGATCATCAAGCCGATCCTGCCAGCAGAGTGGCTGAACAGCTCGACCAAATTCTTTATCAACCCGACCGGCCGCTTTGTTATCGGTGGCCCAATGGGCGACTGCGGCCTGACCGGCCGTAAAATCATTGTTGATACCTACGGCGGCATGGCCCGTCACGGCGGCGGTGCCTTCTCCGGTAAAGACCCATCCAAGGTTGACCGCTCTGCGGCCTATGCGGCGCGCTACGTAGCGAAAAACATCGTTGCTGCTGGCCTGGCCGACCGCTGTGAAATTCAGGTCTCCTACGCCATCGGCGTGGCCGAGCCGACCTCTATCATGGTGGAAACCTTCGGTACCGAGAAGATCGCGACTGAGCAGCTGACGCTGCTGGTCCGCGAGTTCTTCGACCTGCGTCCGTATGGCCTGATCCAGATGCTGGATCTGCTGCACCCAATCTACAAAGAGACTGCCGCTTACGGTCACTTTGGTCGCGAACACTTCCCGTGGGAAAAGACCGACAAAGCGGATGTACTGCGCGAAGCCGCTGGCCTGAAATAAGCCAGACGCGCCTCCTCTCCTCCAGGCCAGCCTCGCGCTGGCCTTTTTTATACCCCTTTATTGATAACGATTACACGCACTCATCGCGGGTCCATTTAGCCAATTTAGGCAAAATGCTGTTCGCGGCGTGTTTGTTACATAATATTTCGGTATAGTCTGACTCCCTTTACACAAGATTACGCTACTATTCATTAACTCTATGATTTGTCTTGTTACTTTCTGGTGACAATCTCTGAGCCTGGTGTAACCGATTACACTGATGTGATTAGGTTCACATCTTTTTACGCAGCTCTAACCTAACCTTTATACCGTTAAAATTGATAACCCAACTGGAGGGCAGTATGCCTGACAATAAAAAATCGGGGCGCTCGAACAAGGCAATGACGTTCTTTGTCTGTTTTCTCGCCGCGCTGGCCGGACTGCTTTTCGGCCTTGATATCGGCGTTATTGCGGGCGCGCTGCCCTTTATCGCTGACGAATTCCAGATTAGTTCACATACGCAGGAGTGGGTAGTTAGCTCCATGATGTTTGGTGCCGCCGTCGGTGCCGTCGGCAGCGGCTGGCTCTCCTTCAAGCTGGGCCGTAAAAAGAGCCTGATGATTGGCGCGATCCTGTTTGTCATCGGCTCGCTCTTCTCTGCGGCTGCGCCCAACGTTGAAGTGCTGATCCTCTCCCGCGTGCTGCTGGGTCTGGCGGTCGGCGTGGCCTCCTACACCGCACCGCTCTACCTCTCCGAGATTGCGCCGGAGAAGATCCGCGGCAGTATGATTTCGATGTACCAGCTGATGATCACCATCGGTATCCTGGGTGCCTACCTCTCCGATACCGCCTTTAGCTATAGCGGTGCCTGGCGCTGGATGCTCGGCGTGATCATCATTCCGGCGATCCTGCTGCTGATTGGCGTCTTCTTCCTGCCGGACAGCCCACGCTGGTTTGCCGCGAAACGTCGCTTCCACGATGCCGAGCGCGTGCTGCTGCGTCTGCGCGACACCAGCGCCGAAGCCAAGCACGAGCTGGATGAGATCCGTGAAAGCCTGCAGGTGAAGCAGAGCGGCTGGGCGCTGTTTAAAGAGAACAGCAACTTCCGTCGCGCGGTGTTCCTTGGCGTGCTGTTGCAGGTGATGCAGCAGTTCACCGGGATGAACGTCATCATGTACTATGCGCCGAAAATCTTTGAGCTGGCGGGGTACACCAATACCACCGAGCAGATGTGGGGGACGGTTATCGTTGGTCTGACTAACGTGCTGGCGACCTTTATCGCTATCGGACTGGTTGACCGCTGGGGCCGTAAGCCAACGCTGGTGCTGGGCTTCCTGGTCATGGCTGCCGGTATGGGTATTCTGGGCACCATGATGCACATCGGCATTCACTCGCCGTCGGCGCAGTACTTTGCCGTCGCCATGCTGCTGATGTTTATCGTGGGCTTTGCGATGAGCGCCGGTCCGCTGATCTGGGTACTGTGTTCTGAAATCCAGCCGCTGAAGGGGCGCGATTTCGGTATCACCTGCTCTACCGCGACCAACTGGATCGCCAACATGATTGTCGGTGCGACCTTCCTGACCATGCTCAACTCTCTGGGCAACGCCAACACCTTCTGGGTCTATGGTGGGCTGAACGTGCTGTTCATTGTCCTGACCCTGTGGCTGGTGCCAGAAACCAAGCATGTCTCACTGGAGCACATTGAACGTAACTTGATGAAAGGTCGGAAACTGCGCGAGATTGGCGCAAGCAACTAACCTGCTAAGCCTCCTCCCGCCCGGGAGGAGGCTTTTTTACTTAACCTGCCGTTAGCTTCCCCGATACGTTGAGTAGCCATACGGGCTGAGCAGTAAAGGCACGTGATAGTGCTGATCCGGTTTGCTGATGTGGAATTCAACCGGGATCTCCGGGAAAAAACTCTCCTGCTTTTTGCTGTCAAACCAGGGTTTGGTTTTAAACGTCACGCGATAATCACCCGGTTTTGCTTCCTGCTCTGGCCATAGCGCTTTAATGCGGCCATCTTTATCCGTGAAGCCACTGTTTAGCTGCTGCCACCCGCTATTGCTTTTCTGCTCCAGCACTACCTCAACGTTCTCGGCTGGTTTTCCAGTTTGCTGATCGAGAATATGCACGCTCAGAATATTGTTGGCAGCTGCCATTGCGAGCGGGGAGGCGGAAATAATAGCGAGCATCGCTGCGCTCAGGATGTACTTTTTCATCTGTTGCTCCGTGTTCAAGTAGGTACCTGAAATGTATATGACCCGAGCGGCGTTAACCTGACATTAGGATTACATTTTCGTCATCATTGATGATATTTCCCCACCTCACCCACCGCTTATGACATAGTGAATCCATGAAGATCCTACTTATTGAAGATAATCAAAAAACCAGCGACTGGGTCAGTCAGGGACTTACCGAGGCGGGCTATGTTGTGGATACGATGAGCGACGGCAGAGACGGTTTACGTCTTGCCCTGCATGAACCCTACTCCCTGGTTATTTTGGATATTATGCTGCCGGGGCTGGATGGCTGGCAGGTCTTGAAAGCGCTAAGAACGGCGCATCAGACGCCGGTTATCTGCCTCACCGCCCGTGATGCCGTCGAAGACAGAGTGAAAGGGCTGGAACTGGGCGCCAATGATTATCTGGTTAAGCCCTTCTCCTTTGCAGAGCTGCTAGCAAGGGTGCGCGCCCAGCTCAGAAATAACCCCGTTGCCCATACGCACCTGAAATCCAACGGGCTGGAGATGGACTCCGTTAAGCAGAGCGTCTCTCGGGATGGGAAAACAATCGTGTTAACCCGCAAGGAGTTCCTCCTGCTATGGCTGCTGGTTTCACGGGCCGGTGAAATTATTCCCAGAGCGGTCATTGCCAGCGAGGTGTGGGGGATCAATTTTGACAGTGAGACCAACACGGTGGATGTCGCCATTCGTCGCCTGCGGGCAAAGGTTGACGATCCTTTCGAGACGAAATTGATCGGCACCGTCAGAGGCATGGGCTATAGATTCGGGACAGAGGAAAACAGTGAAACCTGAGTTATCAATGACGTTCCGTCTGACGTTATCATTTGTGTTGATAATGGCATTAGCCTGCACCGGCGTCAGCTGGACCCTATACCGGGCGCTAAACCACGAATTAACGTGGCGAGATGATATCACCCTGATTAATCGTGCTGAGCAGATCAGACAGCTGCTAGCGGATGGCGCACAGGCAGGGAATCTCCCGCTCTATTTTAACCGGATGATGGATACGCATCAGGATATTCTGCTCATCCACTCGCCGGACGCACCGACCATTTCCGTCAACCATACGGGAGTAAATCCCTCGCTGCTGGATGCCTTACCCACGTTGAAAAAACCTGCGTTGACGACTATCGCTAAACGCGATATTGCCGGTACCGAGCTGTCTGCGGTACGGATCGCCGCCGTCAGCTATAACCAGCCCGTGACCATTACCGTCGCCAGGCTGGCATCAGAGCGACAATATATGCTTGAACAGTATCGCGATAACAGCATCGTGATTTGCATCATCGCTATTCTGATCTGTTCTGCGCTAAGTCCGCTATTAATCAGGCATGGCCTGAAAGCCATTCATGCCCTGAGCCGATTAACGGCGAATATAGACAGCCGCGGCCTTAGCCAGCCTTTAGATGAGCAAACCCTTCCCGCTGAGCTGAAACCGCTGGGCAGCGCGTTAAATATCATGCGCCAGAAGCTGGCCGAGGATTTTACCCGGCTCAATCAGTTTGCTGACGATCTGGCACATGAATTACGGACGCCGGTTAATATCCTGCTTGGCCATAACCAGGTGGTCCTGAGTAAAGCGCGCGCTATTGATGAATACCAGCAGGCGTTGGCGAACAATATCGAAGAGCTTGAAGGCCTTTCTCGCCTGACGGAAAACATCCTTTTCCTCGCCCGCGCTGAGCATAATAATATTCTGCTCAAGAAAGAGACGGTCATCCTCGCTGATATGCTCGGTAATCTTATTGATTTCCTGGAGTATGAGGCGGATGAAAAAAATATCACCTTTGTTACCGTATGCGAGGGCACGCTTCAGGCCGATCGGATATTACTTCAGCGCGTACTGTTAAACCTGCTCAGTAACGCTGTCAGGTACTCCCCGAAAAGTGCCGTTATCCGGATCAATGCAGAGAGCAAAAACAGCGAACACATCGTTGAAGTGATCAATCCGGGCAGCGAACTGGATGCGCCGGACAAGCTATTTAACCGTTTCTGGCGAGGTGATAATGCCCGCCACTCATCCGGTTACGGTCTGGGGTTATCGATGGTGAAAGCGATTATGGAGTTACATTCCGGCTCGGCAGACTACCGCTTTGCCGACGGAGAACATATTTTCTCCCTGCGTTTTCCTGCCTGAGCGCTGGGTGCTGTTGCAGCCGCTTTTTTTAGCGATTATCCTCTGCCGTTATGAAAACGCCACGAATTCCCATCGCCCTCCAGCAGGCCGTTATGCGCAGCCTGCGGGACAAGCTTGCCCAGGCCAACCGCCACCTTGAATGTCACTATCCAGAGCCCACGCTGGTCTATCAGCAGCGCGGCGCGGCGGCGGGTACGGCCTGGCTTGCCAGCTATGAGATCCGGCTGAATCCGGTGCTGCTGCTGGAGAACCAGCAGGCGTTTATTGACGAGGTTGTCCCGCACGAGCTGGCCCATCTGCTGGTGTGGAAACACTTTGGCCGCGTTGCGCCGCACGGCAAAGAGTGGAAGTGGATGATGGAGAGCGTGCTCGGCGTTCCCGCCCGCCGCACCCACCAGTTTGAGCTGGCCTCGGTACGGCGCAACACCTGGCCCTACCGCTGCGCCTGCCAGCAGCATCAGCTGACCGTGCGTCGCCATAACCGCATCCTGCGCGGCGAAGCGGTCTACCGCTGCGTGCGCTGCGGCGAGCCGCTGGTAGCCGAACCGGCATAAGCTTGAACAATCAAACGCTTTTGTGAACTGACTGATTGCATCTGAGAACCGCATTCGCTAGGGTGCGACGATATTATGCAATGGAGTTTGTCATGTTCCGCCCTCACCTTCTTACCCTTACCCTACTGGCAGCGAGCCTCTCCCACAGCGCGCTGGCCGAGGGCATTCACAGTTTCGCCCAGGCCAAGGCGGCAGGCGTGAAGATCAACGCCGATGCGCCGGGAGACTTCTACTGCGGCTGCACCATTATCTGGCAGGGGAAAAAAGGCGTCGTCGATCTCGCCTCCTGCGGCTATAAGGTGCGTAAAAATGCCAATCGGGCCAGCCGCATCGAGTGGGAGCACGTCGTGCCCGCCTGGCAGTTCGGCCACCAGCGCCAGTGCTGGCAGGACGGCGGACGTAAAAACTGTGCAAAAGATCCCGTCTACCGCCAGATGGAGAGCGACATGCACAACCTGCAGCCCGCCGTTGGCGAGGTCAACGGCGATCGCGGCAACTTCTTGTACAGCCAGTGGAACGGCGGCGAAGGGCAGTACGGCCAGTGCGACATGAAGGTCGACTTCAAAGAGAAGCTAGCCGAACCGCCTGCCCGCGCCCGCGGTGCCATCGCCCGCATCTACTTCTATATGCGCGATCGCTACTCGCTGTCGCTCTCTCGCCAGCAGACGCAGCTGTTCGAGGCGTGGAACAAGATCTATCCCGTCACGCCCTGGGAGTGCGAACGCGACAGGCGTATCACTAAAGTTCAGGGCAACCCCAACCCCTATGTGCAGCGCGCTTGTCAGGGGTGAAAGAGCTACCTACACTAGCGGCATCTTGTTAACCGTGCGGCAGCCTTGCCGCACTCTCTATCCCGGACGATGTTTTCATGCGCAAGCCCCGCATTTATCACCCTGAACTTCTTACCGTTGGCCAGCAGGTTGCGCTAAGCGACGATGCGGCCAACCACGTCGGTCGCGTACTGCGCATGGGCGCAGGCCAGGCCTTGCAGCTCTTTGACGGCAGCAACCAGCTTTTTGAGGCGGAGATCCTGCGCGCCGATAAGAAGAGCGTGGTGGTGAGCCTGATCTCCGGTGAGATCGACGATCGGGAGTCGCCGCTGCATATTCATCTCGGCCAGGTGATGTCCCGGGGCGAAAAGATGGAATTTACCATCCAGAAATCGATCGAACTGGGGGTAAGCCTCATTACGCCACTTTTTTCTGAGCGCTGCGGGGTTAAACTGGATCCTGAACGCCTGAATAAGAAGATCCAGCAGTGGCAGAAGATCGCTATTGCTGCCTGTGAGCAGTGCGGTCGCAACCGGATCCCGGAGATACGTCCGGCAATGGATCTGGAGGCCTGGTGCGCCGAGCCTGATGAGGGGCTGAAGCTGAACCTGCACCCGCGCGCCAGCGCCAGCATCAATACGCTGCCGCTGCCGGTTGAGCGCGTGCGGCTGCTGATTGGCCCGGAAGGCGGCCTGACGGCGAATGAGATCGCCATGACCGCAGAGTACCAGTTTACTGATATTCTGTTAGGACCACGCGTTTTGCGCACTGAAACCACCGCGCTCACCGCCATTACCGCACTCCAGGTGCGTTTCGGTGATTTGGGGTAAGACTGGCTACAGGTTTAAACGGAGAAAGCGAATGATTAAGCTCGGCATTGTGATGGATCCCATCGCAAGCATTAACATCAAAAAAGACTCCAGCTTTGCCATGCTGCTGGAAGCGCAGCGTCGCGGCTATGAGCTGCACTATATGGAGATGGCGGATCTCTATCTGATTAACGGCCAGGCTCGCGCCCGCACGCGCACCCTGAGCGTGGAGCAGAACTACGACCAGTGGTATACGTTCAACGGCGAGCAGGATATTGAGCTGGCCGATCTTGACGTGGTGCTGATGCGTAAGGATCCGCCGTTTGATACTGAATTTGTCTACGCCACCTATATTCTGGAGCGCGCGGAAGAGAAAGGTACGCTGATCGTCAACAAGCCTCAGAGCCTGCGCGACTGCAACGAGAAGCTGTTCACCGCCTGGTTCCCGGAGCTGACGCCGGAGACGCTGGTGACCCGCAACAAGGCGCAGCTTAAGGCGTTCTGGCAGAAGCACAGCGATATCATCCTGAAACCGCTGGACGGCATGGGCGGCGCGTCGATCTTCCGCGTGAAAGAGGGCGATCCGAACCTCGGGGTAATTACCGAAACGCTGACCGAACACGGCAGCCGTTACTGCATGGCGCAGAACTACCTGCCCGCGATCAAAGACGGTGATAAGCGCGTGCTGGTTGTCGATGGCGAACCCGTTCCCTACTGCCTGGCGCGTATTCCGCAGGGTGGCGAAACCCGTGGTAACCTGGCCGCCGGAGGGCGTGGTGAGCCGCGTCCATTAACCGACAGCGACTGGGATATCGCCCGCCGCGTCGCGCCTACCCTGAAGGCCAAAGGGCTGATCTTTGTGGGTCTGGATATCATCGGTGACCGCCTGACCGAGATTAACGTCACCAGCCCGACCTGTATCCGTGAAATCGAAGCGGAGTTCCCGGTCTCCATTACCGGTATGCTGATGGACGCGATTGAAAAGCGTCTCGGCAACTAAATTCAGCACGCCCGTAACGGCCTGTTTGCAGGTGAAGGACCCGGATTTGCGATCCGCAGGGATAGCAAAGCGGGTGCTTTCACCGCATACTGGGTACTTGTCGCTTTTTGACCAGGAACAGAACCTCTGACATTGACTGCTCCCCACCTTAAAGGGCAAGGATTCCCACTTCACGGAGCCGGACCTGAGCCACTTTATGCGGGTCAGGATTTACAGGCTCTCCGTGGGCTAACACTGCCAGCCCGGCAGCTTTGATATTACGGGCCGCATTAACGTCGCGATCATGGTCTGCCCCGCATTCAGGGCAGTGCCATTTACGCACATCAAGAGGCATTTTTTGCATGGTGAAGCCGCAGCAGCTACAGAGTTTTGAGGACGGGAAAAAGGGGTCGATTGTGACTACGCTACGCCCGGCCCATTCGCCTTTGTACTGTAGCTGGCGCACAAATTCGCCCCAGCCTGCGTCTGCTATCGCTTTGGACAGTGACGGGTTACGGATCATGTTCTTCACCCTGAGGGATTCGACGCAAACAACCTGGTTCTCGTTAATCAGTTTGCGGGTGGCCTTGTGCAGGGCATCCAGACGGCAATCGGCAATTTTCGCATGGAGCCGGGCCACCTTTAAGCGGGCTTTGGCGCGGTTTTTTGAGCCTCGGGCCTTTTTGCTTAATCGGCGCTGGAGCATCGACAGACGTGCTGCGTATTTCGCGGTATGGCGGGGATTGCCGGATTTGAATCCGCTATCGGTGACGAACACTTCTTTTAAACCAACATCAATGCCGACCGTTTTCGGGCCGATCGGCAGTGATACAGGCTCAAATTCGCAGAGGCACGAAACAAAGTACCGCCCGGCGGCATCCCTGGTGATGGTGACCGTAGAAGGGGTAGACGGCAGCGGGCGACTCCAGCGCACGTCTAATGGCGTTTTGCTCTTTGCCATATACAGTCTGCCGTCGCGGTATTTAAAGGCACTGGCGGTTAATTCTGCGGCCTGTTTATGGCGCTTGCTTTTGAATTTTGGGTATCTGGCGCGCCCGGAGAAAAAGTTTGAAAAGGCTGTTTGCTGGTGGCGTAGCGTCTGCTGGAGCGGTACGCAGGAAACATCATTGAGCCAGGCAAATTCCGGCTCTTTTTTCAGGGCCGTCAGCTGTGCGTTAGCCTGAACGTAACCCATTTTCTCCTGCCGCTCATACCAGGCATCGGTGCGCCAGCGCAGGATTGAGTTGTAAACGAAACGCACACACCCGAACGTCTGCGCCAGTAGCTCAGCCTGCTCGGGTGTTGGATAGAACCGGTATTTGTATGCGCGTTTCATGGCTTCATAAAATACGCGTTAAAAAGTGAGGGTTATTGATAGTGGTCAAACAAAAAGAAGTCAGGTTGCTTAGCACCCCCTTTCCTCCTCGCCCGACTAGGCGAGGTCTCCAGGGGGCAATATTATGAATTTACAGCATCACTTTCTGATTGCCATGCCTGCTCTCCAGGATCCCTTCTTCCGCCGCGCCGTGGTCTATATCTGCGAATATAACGAAGATGGCGCGATGGGGATCATCATCAATAAGCCGCTGGAAAACCTGAAGGTCGAAGGGGTACTGGAGAAGCTTAAAATTAATCCCGAGGGGCGCGATCCGGCGATCCGTCTGGATAAACCGGTACTGCTTGGCGGCCCGCTGGCGGAAGATCGCGGCTTTATCCTGCATACGCCGCCGGCGAAGTTCTCCTCAAGCATTCGCATCTCGGATAACACGGTGATCACCACCTCCCGGGACGTGCTGGAGACGCTGGGCACCGACGAGCAGCCCTCTGAGGTGCTGGTGGCACTCGGCTACGCCTCATGGGAGAAGGGCCAGCTTGAGCAGGAGATCCTCGACAATGCCTGGCTCACCGCCCCGGCGGATCAAAACATCCTGTTTAAGACGCCTATCGCCGACCGCTGGCGTGATGCGGCAAAGCTTATCGGCATCGATATTTCGACCATGCCCGGCGTAGCGGGACACGCCTGATGAGCGGCACTCTGTTAGCCTTTGACTTCGGCACCAAAAGCATCGGCGTGGCGATTGGCCAACGCATCACCGGTACCGCCCGTCCGCTGACGGCGCTGAAGGCGCAAAATGGTACTCCGGACTGGAACCTGATTGAGCGCCTCCTTAAAGAGTGGCAGCCGGATGAGGTCGTCGTCGGTCTGCCGCTGAACATGGACGGCAGCGAGCAGCTGCTGACCGCCCGGGCGCGCAACTTTGCCAATAAGATCCACGGCCGCTTCGGGGTCCGCGTTGCCCTGCACGACGAGCGTCTGAGCACCGTTGAGGCGCGCTCAGGACTCTTCGCCCACGGCGGCTACCGGGCGCTGAACAAAGGCAGCGTTGACTCCGCCTCGGCGGTGATCATCCTCGAAAGCTACTTCGAACAGCACGTCTGATCTCACCCCTTTTCTATCAGCCGCCCGGCGGCGACCCGCTGCTGGCGGCTCTGGCTGAAGGTCTGCATCCCCGCCTGCTGCCCGGTCTGCATCAGGCCGGGAAGCTGGTGGGTTTTGCCCTCACGGATCAGGTTCGCCACCGCCGGGGTGTTGACCAGCAGCTCAAACAGCGCCACGCGCCCGCCCTGCTTATCGGCCTCTAGCTTTTGCGCCAGCACCGCCTGCAGGCTGCCCGCCAGCTGGCTGCGCACCCAGGCTTTCTCCTCGGCGGGAAAAGTATCGATTAGCCGCTCTACTGCCTGGGCGGCTCCTCGGGTGTGCAGCGTCGCCAGCACCAGATGCCCGGTCTCGGCGGCGGTCAATGCCAGCCGAATGGTCTCGCTGTCCCGCAGCTCGCCGATTAAAATCACATCCGGATCTTCGCGCAGCGCGGCGCGCAGGCCGTCGGCAAACGACGGGCAGTGCTGGCCTATCTCCCGCTGCTCGATCAGGCACTGCGCCCCCCGGTGAACAAACTCCACTGGATCTTCCAGAGTCAGAATGTGCCCGGCCAGGCGGTGGTTGAGGTAGTCCACCATCGCCGCAAGGGTCGTCGATTTACCGCTGCCGGTTGCGCCGGTGACCAGCACCAGCCCGCTGTCGCAGGCGAGGATCTGCTCCAGCGCAGGCGGGGCATCCAGGGCATAGAGCTTCGGGCAGTCGTTGGGCAGCAGGCGCAGCGCCAGTGAGATACCGTGATGGTGCAGAAAGGCGCTGGCCCGCAGCCGCTGCTGGTTTGCCAGCGCAAGGGCAAAATCTACCTGCCGGTTGGCCCACCACTCACCCTGCTGCTCGTCGGTCAGCGTGTCGCGGAGGATCGTCTCAATGTCCGGCGGCGGAAAGGGGGCCTCTTCGAGCTTACCCTGCCTGCGCCAGCGCGGCGGCCAGGCGCTGCACAGGTGTAGATCCGAGACGTTATGCTTTACACTAAGGGCCACTATGTCTTCCATATCCATGATTAAGCCTCCGGGAAAGATGAACGATATCGCGCATAACCTGGCACAGGTCCGGGACAAAATCTCAGCCGCGGCGCTACGCTGCGGCCGTGCTTCAGAAGATGTTGCTCTGCTTGCAGTCAGCAAAACTAAACCTGCGAGCGCTGTCGCAGAGGCTATCGACGCCGGACAGCGTGCCTTTGGTGAAAACTATGTTCAGGAGGGGGTGGATAAAATTCGCCACTTCCAGGCGCAGGGCGTCACAGGGCTGCAGTGGCACTTTATTGGCCCCTTGCAGTCCAACAAAAGTCGCCTGGTGGCTGAGCATTTTGACTGGTGCCATACCGTCGATCGGCTGCGCATCGCCAGCCGCCTTAGCGACCAGCGTCCGGCAGAAATGCCGCCGCTTAACATCCTGATTCAAATCAATATTAGCGACGAGGAGAGCAAGTCCGGCATTCCGCTTGCCGAGCTGGAGGCGCTGGCCGCCCAGGTCGCTGTGCTGCCGGGTGTCTGCCTGCGCGGTCTGATGGCGATCCCCGCCCCCGTGTCAAATTATGAAAGGCAGTTTGCGGTGGCACGGCAAATGGCTGTAGCATTTGACGCGCTTAAATTGCGCTACCCGACGGTAGATACGCTCTCTCTGGGGATGAGCGACGATATGGAAGCCGCCATCGCGGCGGGCAGCACTCTGGTACGCATCGGCACCGCCATATTTGGTGCCCGTGACTATACAAAAAATTAAGGAAAACTGAGGAACGCCATGAAGACGTTGACTTTCCTGCTCTCAACGGTAATTGAGCTTTATACGATGGTGCTGCTGTTACGGGTCTGGATGCAGTGGGCCCGCGTGGATTTCTATAACCCGTTCTCACAGTTTATCGTGAAGATCACCCAGCCCGTAGTAGGGCCGCTGCGCCGCATTATTCCGGCGATGGGTCCCCTCGACAGCGCCTCGGTGCTGCTGGCGTTTGTGCTGTGCGTGCTTAAAGCCATCGTGCTGTTTATGGTGGTGACCTTCCAGCCCATTATCTGGATTGCCGCCGTACTAATCCTGCTGAAAACCATCGGCCAGCTGATCTTCTGGGTGCTGCTGCTGATGGCCATCATGAGCTGGGTCAGCCAGGGTCGCAGCCCGGTTGAGTTTGTGCTGATGCAGCTCGCCGAGCCGCTGCTGCGTCCTATTCGCCGCCTGCTGCCGTCTATGGGCGGGATCGACTTCTCGCCGATGATCCTGGTGCTGCTGCTCTATGTCATCAACATGGGCATTGCCGAGCTGCTGCAGGGTACGGGTAATATGCTGCTACCGGGGCTGTGGATGGCGCTGTAAGCGCCATTGGTCGCGGTGTTAATGAATCTGGATATCACTATGCAAAAAGTTGTTCTTGCCACCGGCAACGCCGGTAAAGTGCGCGAGCTGGCCTCGCTGCTCAATGATTTTGGTCTCGACGTGGTGGCGCAAACCGAGCTGGGCGTCGAGTCTGCCGAGGAGACCGGCCTGACCTTTATCGAAAACGCGATTATCAAAGCGCGTCACGCTGCGCAGGTCACCGGTCTGCCGGCCATCGCCGACGACTCCGGGCTGGCGGTTGACGCCCTCGGCGGCGCGCCGGGGATCTACTCCGCGCGCTTTGCCGGAGCAGACGCCAGCGACGAGCAGAACCTGGAGAAGCTGCTGGTAGAGCTGCAGGACGTGCCGGATGGCGAGCGCCAGGCCCAGTTCCACTGCGTGCTGGTCTATATGCGCCACGCCGACGATCCGACCCCGCTGGTGTGCCACGGCAGCTGGCAGGGCACCATCGCCCGTGCGCCTGCGGGCAGCGGCGGCTTTGGCTACGATCCTATCTTCGTTGTACCGGAAGCAGGCAAAACCGCGGCCGAGCTGACCGCTGACGAGAAGCGCGCCGTCTCCCATCGGGGAGAGGCGCTGAAACTGTTACTGGAAGCCCTGCGTAATGGCTGATTTGCCACCCCTGAGCCTTTACATCCATATCCCCTGGTGCGTGCAGAAGTGCCCTTACTGTGACTTCAACTCGCACGCGCTAAAGGGAGAAGTCCCCCATGATGACTACGTTCAGCATCTGCTGAGCGATCTCGACGCTGACGCGCCCTGGGCGCAGGGGCGTGAGGTGAAGACGATCTTTATCGGCGGCGGAACGCCAAGCCTGCTCTCTGGCCCGGCGATGCAGACCCTGCTCGACGGCGTACGGTCGCGTCTTAACCTGGTCGCAGACGCGGAGATCACGATGGAAGCCAACCCCGGCACGGTGGAGGCTGACCGCTTTGTCGACTACCAGCGCGCAGGGGTCAACCGCATCTCCATTGGCGTGCAGAGTTTTAGCGAAGCCAAGCTGACGCGGCTGGGGCGGATCCACGGTCCGGAAGAGGCGAAGCGCGCAGCCCGGCTGGCAACGGGTTTAGGATTGCGCAGCTTCAACCTCGACCTGATGCACGGCCTGCCGGATCAGACGCTGGATGAGGCACTGGACGATCTGCGTCAGGCTATTGATTTGAACCCGCCGCATCTCTCCTGGTATCAGCTGACCATTGAGCCGGGCACGCTGTTTGGCTCACGCCCGCCGGTGCTGCCGGATGACGATTCGCTGTGGGAGATCTTTGAGCAGGGACACCAGCTGCTGACGGCGGCGGGCTATCAGCAGTATGAGACCTCGGCCTATGCGAAGCCAGGCTACCAGTGTCAGCATAACCTGAACTACTGGCGCTTCGGTGACTACCTCGGTATTGGCTGCGGCGCGCACGGTAAGGTAACCTTCCCGGACGGGCGTATTCTGCGCACCGCCAAAACGCGTCATCCGCGGGGCTATATGCAGGGAACCTACCGCGACCGGCAGCATGAGGTTGAAACCGCCGACAAGCCGTTTGAGTTCTTTATGAACCGCTTCCGCCTGCTGGAGCCTGCGCCCCGCGCTGAGTTTAGCCGTTATACCGGGCTGGATGAGTCTGCGATCCGTCCGCAGATCGCGCGCGCGCTGGCGCTGAACTATATTACCGAGTCCGCCGAGGCGTGGCAGATCACGGAGCACGGCAAGCTGTTTTTGAACTCGCTGCTGGAGCTGTTTCTCGCTGAATAGCCTGTGTGAGCTCGTACTGATATCAGCACGAGCTCACCAGCGAGCCCGATTATTTAAAACCCTTCTGCTCTTTGATCAGCTCGTACGCTTTCTGAATCTCCTGCGCTTTCTGTTTCGCCACTTCCATCATCTCTGGCGGCAATCCTTTTGCCACCAGCTTATCCGGATGGTGCTCGCTCATCAGCTTACGGTAGGCGCGCTTGATGGTAGTCGCGTCATCGGTAGGCTTCACGCCCAGCACGTTACAGGCATCCTCCAGCGTCGGCCCGCGTTGAGCCTCTTGCCAGCCACCGTTTGACTGCTGCTGCCCGTGGAAGCCACCACCGAACTGCGCCCCGCCCTGCATCATGCGCAGGAACTGATCGAACTGGACGCGAGAGATCCCGAGTTCCTCGGCAATAACGTACAGCACCGCACGCTCGTTCGGGTGCAGCGAGCCGTCGGCAAACGCCGCCTGGATCTGAATTTCCAGAAACATCCTAATCAGATCGAAGCGGCCAAAGCAGACGCTGCGGAACTGACGCATCTTCTCCCGCAGCGGATAGTTGTCGGTTTTGCCGACGCGAAACGCCTGCTGGGCAAAGGCGCGTGAATCGCCGTGCAGATTTAAGCGATCCATAAACAGGCTCGCCACCTGAATATCTGCTTCGGTGACGCGTCCCTTGGATTTTGTCAGGTGTCCCATCACCTCAAAGGTGGTAGCGAAAAAGAGCGTCTGGCGCTCGCGCTGGTTGGCAAAAAACGCCATTTTGCGGCTGCGCGCCTTGTCAAACATGTGTCCAATAAGTAAGCCGAGGACCACGCCCCAAAAACCGCCGCCCATCATTAATGCGATGGCGACGCCAATCACTTTTCCCCAATACTGCATATACTCCCCAAATGGTCATGCCGTCGGCTAAGATTTGCATTATCATACCCGTCATTCTATGCCGTGCACAGGCACAGCCTTCTCTACCAGGCTCGAAAGCGGGCAGGATTAACACTAGCGCTGTGAAGGTGAGTAAGTTAGTCTCTGAGCGCTTGCAAGCTGAAAAGCCACTGATGACGGAACAACAAATACAACGTATGAAAAAACGTATTCCCACCCTTCTGGCCACAATGATTGGCTCAGCCCTGTACAGTCAGCAGGGGCTGGCGGCCGATCTCGCCTCGCAATGTCTGCTGGGCGTCCCGAGCTATAACCGTCCTCTGGTAGAGGGCGAACCTAACCAGCTGCCCGTCACCATTAACGCCGATAACGCGAAGGGGGACTATCCTGAAGATGCCGTATTTACCGGCAACGTGGATGTTCAACAGGGTAACAGCCGTCTGAAGGCGGACGAGATGCAGCTTCACCAGCAGCAGCCGGAGGGCCAGGCCGAGCCGGTCCGTACCGTTGATGCGCTGGGCAACGTGCACTACGACGATAACCAGGTGATCCTGAAAGGGCCAAAAGCCTGGGCTAACCTGAACACCAAAGACACTAACGTCTGGAACGGCGACTACCAGCTGGTTGGCCGTCAGGGGCGCGGTACCGCCGACCTGATGAAGCAGCGCGGTGAGAACCGCTACACCATTCTGGACAACGGCACCTTTACCTCTTGTCTGCCTGGGTCGAATACCTGGAGCGTGGTGGGGAGCGAAGTGATCCAGGACCGCGAGGAGCAGGTCGCCGAGATCTGGAACGCGCGCTTTAAGCTGGGTCCGGTTCCGGTGTTCTATAGCCCCTATCTGCAGCTGCCGATTGGCGACAAGCGCCGCTCGGGCTTCCTGATCCCGAACGCCAGATACAGCTCCAAGAACTACTTTGAGTTCACGCTGCCGTATTACTGGAACATTGCACCAAACTTTGATGCCACTATTACGCCGCACTATATGGACAAGCGGGGCAACATTCAGTGGCAGAACGAATTCCGCTACCTGACCCAGGCGGGTATGGGCCTGATGGAGTTTGACTACCTGCCCTCGGATGATGTTTATCAAAACGATTATCCAACCGAATCCGATAAGCACCGCTGGCTCTTCTACTGGCAGCACGCTGGCGTAATGGATCAGGTATGGCGCTTCAATATCGACTATACCAAGGTCAGCGATCCGCACTACTTCAACGACTTTACCTCGACCTACGGCTCCAGTACCGACGGCTATGCCACGCAGAAATTTAGCGTTGGCTACGCGTTGGAAAACTTTGATGCCACGGTAACGACCAAACAGTTCCAGGTCTTTGATGCCGAGCACAGCAACTCCTACGCCGCAGAGCCGCAGCTGGATGTCAACTACTACCAGAACGACGTCGGGCCGTTTGATACCCACGTTTATGCGCAGGCGGTGCACTTCTCGAATACCAACTCGGATATGCCGGAAGCTACCCGTCTGCACCTGGAGCCGACGATCAACCTGCCGCTCTCTAACCGGTGGGGTAGCGTCAACACCGAAGCGAAGCTGCTGGCAACCCACTACCAGCAGACAAACCTCGAAGACTATAACGTAGCACACCAGACCGACTATAAAGACTCCGTAAACCGCGTCATGCCGCAGTTTAAAGTTGACGGTAAGCTGATCTTCGAGCGTGATATGAACTGGCTGGCGGGTTACAGCCAGACGCTGGAGCCGCGTGCCCAGTATCTCTACGTGCCCTATCGCGACCAGAGCCATATCCAAAACTATGACTCGTCTCTGCTGCAGTTTGACTACGGCGGCCTGTTCCGCGACAGAACCTACGGCGGCCTCGACCGCATCGCATCGGCGAACCAGGTCACGACCGGTATCACATCGCGCGTTTATGATCAGGAATCGGTTGAACGTTTTAACGTTTCTGTAGGTCAAATCTACTACTTCACTGCGTCCCGTACCGGTGATGAGCAAATGACCTGGGAAGATGAAGATCAGACAGGCTCAGTGGTATGGGCAGGCGATACTTACTGGCGGATGACCGACCGCTGGGGCCTGCGCGGCGGCGTACAGTACGACACGCGCCTCGATAGCGTGGCCAACGGTAACGGCACGCTGGAGTACCGCCGCGATGAAGATCGGGTTTTACAGCTGAACTACCGTTACGCCAGCCCTGAGTATATTCAGGCGACGCTGCCAAACTATTCTGTCTCTGAGCAGACCAAAGACGGTATTTCGCAGGTGGGCGGGGTGGCAAGCTGGCCGATCGTCGATCGCTGGTCTGTTGTCGGAGCCTACTACTTCGACACCAAACAGAACAAACCTGCGGATCAGATGCTAGGTTTGCAGTACAACTCTTGCTGCTACGCGATTCGTTTCGGCTACGAGCGTAAGCTTAACGGTTGGGAAAATAATCAGAGCGTCTACGATAACGTCGTCGGCTTTAACATCGAACTGCGCGGCCTGAGCTCCAACTACGGGCTGGGTACTCAGCAGATGCTGCGTTCGAATATTCTGCCTTACAGTAGCTCTTTGTAATCTAGTCGCGTAGTTATGAAGTAGATGAGTTATGAAGTAGATTGGTTATGTAATTGATTTGCCACGTAATCCGCATTGCGGTTAATTGAAATGGAAAAAGTATGAAGAACTGGAAAACGCTGCTTCTCGGTATCGCTATGGTTGCGAATACCAGCTTCGCCGCGCCGCAGGTTGTCGATAAAGTCGCTGCCGTCGTCAATAACGGCGTTGTGCTGGAAAGTGACGTTGATGGTTTGATGCAATCCGTAAAGCTTAACGCCAGTCAGGCGGGTCAGCAGCTTCCTGATGACGCCACGCTGCGTCATCAGATCCTGGAGCGTCTGATTATGGATCAAATCATTCTGCAGATGGGCACCAAAATGGGTGTCAAAGTCACCGATGAGCAGCTCGATCAGGCTATTGCCAATATCGCCAAGCAGAACAACATGACGCTGGATCAGATGCGTAGCCGTCTGGCCTATGACGGTATGGATTACAACACCTACCGCAGCCAGATCCGCAAGGAGATGCTGATCTCTGAAGTACGCAACAACGAGGTGCGCCGTCGCATCACCATTCTGCCGCAGGAAGTTGACTCTCTTGCCCAGCAGGTGGGTAACCAGAACGACGCCAGCACCGAGCTGAATCTGAGCCACATCCTCATCCCACTGCCGGAAAACCCTACCTCAGACCAGGTAAACGAGGCGGAGAGCCAGGCGCGCTCTATCATTGAGCAGGCACGCAGCGGCGATGACTTTGGCAAGCTGGCGATCACCTACTCTGCCGATCCGCAGGCGCTGAAAGGCGGCGAGATGGGCTGGGGCCGCATTCAGGAGCTGCCTTCTATCTTTGCTCAACCGCTGAGCACGGCTAAAAAAGGCGATATCATCGGCCCTATCCGTTCCGGCGTTGGCTTCCACATTCTGAAAGTGAACGATCTGCGTGGTCAGAGCAAAAGCATCTCCGTGACCGAAGTTCATGCCCGTCATATCCTGCTGAAACCCTCGCCGATCATGACCGATGACCAGGCTCGCCTGAAGCTGGAGCAGATCGCTGCTGATATTAAGAGCGGTAAAACGAGCTTTGCTGCGGCAGCGAAGGCCTTCTCACAGGATCCCGGCTCGGCTAACCAGGGTGGCGATCTCGGCTGGGCGGCAGCAGATGTCTTCGATCCGGCTTTCCGCGATGCGCTGATGAAGCTGAATAAAGGCCAGATTAGCGCCCCGGTGCACTCCTCATTTGGCTGGCACCTGATCGAACTGCTGGACACGCGTAACGTGGATAAAACCGACGCGGCTCAGAAAGACCGTGCCTACCGCATGCTGATGAACCGCAAATTCTCTGAAGAGGCGGCCAGCTGGATGCAGGAGCAGCGCGCGAGCGCCTACGTTAAGATCCTGAGCAACTAATGAACGTTCAGCGCATCGTTATCACTCCCGGCGAACCCGCCGGGATTGGTCCAGAGCTGGTAGTTCAACTGGCCCAGCGCGACTGGCCAATGGAGCTGGTGGTCTGCGCCGACCCACAGCTTTTAACCGACCGGGCGTTAATGCTCGGCCTGCCGCTGACCTTGCTTCCCTACGATGCCGACCAGCCTGCGCGGCCGCAGCGCGCGAGTACCCTTACGGTACTGCCCGTGGCCCTGCGCGCGGCGGTGGCTCCCGGCCAGCTTAACGTGGCCAACGGTAGCTACGTCGTTGATACCCTCGCCCGCGCCTGCGACGGCTGCCTGAGCGGCGAATTTGCCGCGCTGGTCACCGGCCCGGTGCACAAAGGGGTGATTAACGACGCCGGCGTGCCTTTTACCGGGCACACCGAGTTTTTTGAAGCGCGTTCTGGCACTGCCAAAGTGGTGATGATGCTGGCGACCGAGGCGCTGCGCGTGGCGCTGGCGACCACTCACCTGCCGCTACGGGACGTGGCCGACGCCATTACCCCGGCGCTGCTGCGCGACGTCATCACCATTCTGTATCGCGACCTGCAGAACAAGTTCGGCATTGCCCAGCCACATGTGCTGGTCTGCGGCCTGAACCCGCACGCGGGTGAAGGCGGCCATATGGGCAGCGAAGAGATAGATATCATCATTCCGCTGCTTGAAGCGCTACGCGCCGAGGGCATGAACCTCAGCGGCCCGCTGCCTGCCGATACCCTGTTCCAGCCGAAATATCTCGACCATGCTGATGCGGTGCTGGCGATGTATCACGATCAGGGCCTACCCGTGCTAAAATACCAGGGCTTTGGCCGCGGTGTGAACATTACGCTCGGTTTACCCTTTATTCGCACATCCGTAGACCACGGCACCGCGTTAGAACTCGCGGGCCAGGGGAAAGCCGATGTCGGCAGTTTTATTACGGCGCTTAATCTCGCCATCAAAATGATTACTAATACTCAATGAATAACAGAGTCCATCAGGGGCACCTGGCCCGTAAACGTTTCGGGCAAAACTTCCTTAACGATAAATTTGTCATCGACAGTATCGTCGCAGCAATCAATCCGCAAAAAGGCCAGGCAATGGTCGAAATCGGTCCCGGCCTTGCCGCGCTGACCGAGCCGGTAGGTGAACGTCTGGATGAGCTGACCGTCATCGAGCTGGACCGCGATCTGGCCGCACGCCTGCAAACGCATCCGTTCCTCGGGCCAAAACTGACCATCTATCAGCAGGATGCCATGACCATGAACTTTGGCGAGCTCTCCCAGACCCTGGGCCAGCCGCTGCGCGTCTTTGGTAACCTGCCTTATAACATCTCCACGCCGTTGATGTTCCACCTGTTTAGCTATACTGATGCCATCGCCGATATGCACTTCATGCTGCAAAAAGAGGTGGTGAATCGTCTGGTTGCAGGCCCGAACAGCAAAGCGTATGGTCGTTTAAGCGTAATGGCACAATACTATTGTCAGGTGATCCCGGTGCTGGAAGTGCCGCCGACGGCCTTTACGCCGCCGCCTAAAGTCGACTCTGCGGTGGTGCGTCTGGTACCCCATGCTACCATGCCGCACCCGGTTAAAGAGGTTCGCGTGCTGAGCCGGATCACCACCGAAGCGTTTAACCAGCGCCGTAAAACCATTCGCAACAGCCTCGGCAATCTGTTTACGCCAGAGGTTCTTACATCGTTAGGTATTGACCCGGCGGTACGGGCAGAGAATATCTCTGTCGCCCAGTATTGCCAGCTGGCAAACTACCTGACGGATAACGCGCCGCCGAAGGAGAGTTAAGCCATGATCAATTCGCCCCGGGTATGTGTTCAGGTACAGAGTGTCTATATTGAATCGCAGTCGGCACCTGACGAGCAGCGCTATGTTTTCGCCTATACGGTGACCATCCGCAATCTGGGACGGACGCCCGTGCAGCTGCTGGGGCGCTACTGGCTTATCACCAACGGCAACGGCCGTGAAACCGAGGTACAGGGCGAAGGTGTGGTTGGCGTCCAGCCACACATTGCCCCCGGCGAAGAGTACCAATATACCAGCGGGGCAGTGATCGAAACGCCGCTGGGTACCATGCAGGGCCACTATGAGATGGTCGATGCCGAGGGCAATCCGTTCCGCATCGCCATACCGGTCTTCCGACTTGCCGTTTCAACACTCATCCATTAATCCATGTCGACATATCTTATTGGCGACGTTCACGGTTGCTACGATGAACTGATCGCATTGTTAAAACAGGTCGCGTTTGATCCTAAAACCGATACCCTCTGGCTAACGGGCGATCTGGTTGCGCGCGGCCCCGCATCCCTGAAGGTGCTGCGCTTTGTGAAATCACTGGGTGACAGCGTACGCGTCGTGCTGGGCAACCATGATCTGCACCTGCTGGCCGTGTTTGCCGGCATCAGTAAAAACAAACCGAAGGATCGTATTACGCCTCTGCTGGAAGCACCGGATGCCGATGAGCTGCTGAACTGGCTGCGTCGCCAGCCGCTGCTGCAGGTCGACGAAGAGAAAAAGCTGGTGATGGCCCATGCCGGGATCACGCCCCAGTGGGATCTGCCGACGGCCCAGGCGTGCGCCCGAGATGCCGAAGCGGTGCTTGCCAGCGACTCCTACCCGCTCTTTTTAGATGCGATGTATGGCGACCTGCCCAATAACTGGAGCCAGGAGCTGAGCGGGCTGGCGCGCCTGCGCTTCATCACCAACGCCTTTACGCGGATGCGCTACTGCTTCCCGAATGGCCAGCTCGACATGTACTGCAAAGACATGCCGGATAACGCCCCTGCCCCGCTGAAGCCGTGGTTTGTGATCCCGGGTCCGGTGACGCAGGAGTACAGCGTGGTGTTTGGTCACTGGGCGTCGCTGGAAGGCAAAGGCACGCCGGAAGGCGTTTACGCCCTCGATACCGGCTGCTGCTGGGGTGGCGTGCTGACCTGCCTGCGCTGGGAAGATAAAGCCTACTTTACCCAGGCCTCGAGCCGCCATCTGGATCTTGGCGAAGGCGAAGTGATCGCCTCCTGAGGAGCGGAGTGTACAACGCCGGGCGGTACTGCGTTTGCCCGGCCTACAACGCGACAACTTTCGTAGGCCTGATAAGCGAAGCGCCATCAGGCGTTCCACCCGTTAAGCGTTAGCGGCGCTCGAGGATCTCAAAGCAGTAGCTATGGGAGTTCTGCGCGTCGGCATCGTGAAACTCGCTAAACGTGGACTCCCAGTCATCCGGCTCGTAGTCCGGGAAATGCGTATCCCCTTCCACTTCCGCATCGATATGGGTCAGATAGAGACGCTGGGCCTTGGGCAAAAACTGCTCGTAGATGCGTCCGCCGCCAATCACCATAATCTCTTCTGCATCGCCACAGGCGGCAATCGCCTCCTCAATAGAGCTAACCCACTGGACGCGATCGTCACTGCCCGGCTGGCTACTGATGACGATGTTTTTACGCCCCGGCAGAGGGCGCCCGATGGACTCCCAGGTCAGGCGGCCCATTACCACCGGCTTGTTTAAGGTATTGCGTTTAAACCAGGCGAGATCGGCAGGCAAATTCCACGGCATGGCGTTTTCCATACCAATTACGCGATCGACCGCTAACGCTGCAATCAGACTGATCATTGTATCTATCCCGGAGCTAAAAATTGTCGCCACTATACGGAAAGCGCTCACGCTCGTCGACTGGCGGCAAGGTAAAGAGAACGAAAATTTTTCATTCTGCTGGCGGGTCCGCAGTTGCCTTTGGGCCGCCAGCGTAGATGATTAAACCGTCGGCCTGGCCTGCGGTTCGTCGTTGGCATCGCCGGAGTGTTTGCCCTCCTCCGTACCCTGCCAGCCGTGCCGCTGGGTATGAGAGAGATGGGCCCGATCCTCGGTAATGATCTCCGTCAGCATGGCGCTGGTGCGTTTGAACACCGCCGCCCGCGCCTGGGTATCATCTTCACCCTGCGCCATCTCCTCTATCATGTCTGAATTATAGCGGCGAAACAGATCGGCGCGCTCCCGGGCCTCATACTCGCCCAGTCCCAGACTCTCCAGCGCCAGACGACCGGTACGCAGCGCGCCTTCAAAGGTTTCACGCTCCGGCCGCTCGACGCCCGCCTGGCGCAGGCGGATAAAGTGATCGACGTCGCGGGCACGGGCAACAATTTGCAGATGAGGGAAGTGCTCTTTAGCCAGCTCGGTCAATTGCAGGTTAGCCTTGGGATCGTCAATGGCGTTGATCAGCACCTCGGCCTTGCCTGCCCCGGCAGATTCCAGCAGATCCACGCGGGTCGCATCGCCATAGAAGACCTTCATGCCAAACTTGCGCAGGGTTTCAATATGGTCAGGATCGTGATCGAGAACGACCATTTTCACCCCGCTGGAGAGCAGCAGACGACCAGCAATCTGTCCGAAACGGCCGAAGCCCGCAATAATGACCCGCGGCTGCTCTTCGTCAATCTCATCCGCCTCACGCTGCTGGCCTGTGCTTTTGCTATCAAGCCGGGTCAGCAGCACCAGCAGCAGCGGCGTCGCCGCCATTGAGAGCGCCACCGCCAGAGTCAGCGCCTTGGCCCACTCGGGATCCAGCACGTTAGCGCTTTGCGCTGTGCCAAATACCACGAAGGCAAATTCGCTCCCCTGCCCCAGCAGAACCGCGAACCAGCGCCGCTGCTTACTCGGCACCTTCAACGGACGGGCAATCAGCCATAGCACCAGGGTTTTAATCACCAGGAAGCCCACCAGCAGGATGATAATGCGCAGCGGGTGGGTCACCAGGGTACCGAAGTCGATAGACATGCCGACGCCGATAAAGAACAGCCCCAGCAGCAGACCTTTAAACGGCTCGATATCGCTCTCCAGCGCATGACGGTACTCGGAGCTGGCCAGCAGCACCCCGGCCAGGAAGGCCCCCATCGCCATCGACAGCCCGGCCTCCTCCAGCAACAGCCCGAAGCCAAAGACCAGGAACAGCGCTACGGCGCTGAAGACTTCTCGCAGGCCAGTGCGGGCGACAAAGCGCAGCGCCGGACGCGCAACGTAGCGGCCAATCAGCACCACTATAGCCAGCGCGGCGACCACCTTCAGCGCCGAAAGGGTAAAGGCACCCAGCGTGGTGGCCCCGCCGCTGGCTGCCAGCAGGGGGATCATCGCCACCAGCGGAATGGCGGCGATATCCTGGAACAGCAGAACGGCAAAGGCGCTGCGTCCCATCTGCGAGACCATCAGGTTACGCTCGTTCATGGCCTGCATGGCGATTGCCGTCGAGGAGAGCCCCAGCGTCAGGCCGATCAGCACCGCCACCTGCCAGCGCAGGCCCAGCGCCATACAGAACGCGCCCAGCAGCAGGCCGCAGACCAGCATCTGCAGCGCGCCGCCGCCAAACACCGAGGCACGCAGCTTCCACAGCCGCTGGGGATCCAGCTCAAGACCGATAACAAACAGCATCAGCACCACGCCGATCTCAGCAAAGTGCAGGATCGACTCGGCGTCGGTGACCAGCCGCAGCCCCCACGGACCAATAATGCAGCCCGCAATCAGATAGCCGAGCACCGAGCCGAGGCCGAGGCGCACCGCAATCGGCACGATCAGCGCCGCCGATCCCAGGTAGATGAGCGCTTGTATTAGGGTATGGCTATCCATGATTGACCTCCTGCCACTCCATCAGCCGCTGCTTGTAGTGACGCGCCTTGGCATTCAGGGTTTCATCATCGTTGACGAACGTGTTGTGCATCGAGAAAGGGGCCAGCCACTTCATGCCGCAGTAGATCGCCGTGGCCTGAAGGGGCTGCGCCAGCGCCTTAAAGCCCGGATGCGAACCAATATCGAAGTGGTGCTCACCGCCGCCGGTGGTCACGGCCCACAGCAGATGCTTGCCATGCAGCGCGGTACCGCCCTCGCCGTAGGCCCAGCCGTGCGTGAGCACTTTATCCATCCATAGCTTGAGTAGCGGCGGGACGCTATACCACTGCAGAGGATGCTGCCAGACTACCAGATCCGCGCGCGATACGGCCTCCTGCTCGGCGGCGATATCAATATTGAAGTCGGGATAGAGTTGGTAAAGCGAACGGACTTCCACGCCGTCCAGCGCCTCTGCCTGCTCAAGCATCCGCTTATTCGCGTGGGAATGCCGCGGATAGGGATGAGCATAAATAATCAGAATCATTCATTAACCTGTCTAAACTACGCTGTTGTAATGGCAGTGAGTTTAGACAGTTAATCGGTGCGCTTACAGAGGAAAGATCCGCTTTGCTTAGTCTTTTTCGATCAGTTGGGATACATCGGATGTTTTGATCTGGCGGCTATAGCCCTGCTGGTCAACATAGCGGGTCATGCCGGTATCTTTATCAATTTCAGGCTTGCCCTGGGTAACGATCATCTCGCCGCTTTTGGTCGACATAATGTAGTCGCTGGAGCAGCCTACCAGCGAAAGTGATACGGCACCCAGAAACAGAACAGCAGCAATCCTCTTCATAACAGACTCCTTATATCGTGGAGAGGAGAGTGTAACGAAGCGATCTATTATTTAATATCGCAAAAATATATTAAAATGCTAACGGCGAAGCGATTGGAAATATATTCATCTGGTCTATTAGTTAGCAGCAATAATAAAAAAAGCCCGGTGGTTTTATTCCGCCGGGCTTTGCACTTTTACCTGCCGATTACTTAGCGATCTGCGCGTGCATCTCCTGCACGGAGGTCACTTTCTCGGTGGCATCCGCATTCAGCGCCATCGCCGTGGCGAAGCCGCCGTTCAGCGTGGTGTCGTAGTGCACCTTGTACTGCAGGGCGCTGCGGCGGATCAGTTTGGAGTCCTCAATCGCCTGACGGCCTGCGGTGGTGTTGATGATGTAGGTGTACTCACCATTCTTGATACGATCCTGAATGTGCGGACGCCCTTCATGCACCTTGTTCACCAGACGCGGGTTGATACCTGCTTCACCCAGCACAATCGCCGTGCCGTGGGTGGCATCCAGCTCAAAGCCGAACTTCAGCAGCTTGGCAGCCAGGTCAACGACGCGCTCTTTGTCGCCTTCACGTACGGAGAGCAGCGCCCGGCCCTGTTTCTTCATGGTGGAGTTACTGCCCAGCTGCGCCTTGGCAAAGGCCTCGGCGAAGGTGCGGCCTACGCCCATCACTTCACCGGTAGAGCGCATCTCTGGCCCTAACAGCGGGTCCACGCCAGGGAATTTGTTGAACGGCAGCACCACCTCTTTCACCGAGTAGTACGGCGGGATAATCTCTTTAGTGACGCCCTGCTCGGCCAGGGTTTTACCGGCCATCACCCGCGCTGCCACCTTCGCCAGCGGCACGCCGGTGGCTTTGGAGACGAACGGTACGGTACGCGCAGCGCGTGGGTTAACCTCAATCAGGTAGACTTCGTTGTCCTTCACCGCGAACTGGACGTTCATCAGGCCGCGTACCTGCAGCTCGAAGGCCAGCTTCTGCACCTGCTGGCGCATCACGTCCTGGATCTCCTGGCTCAGGGTGTAGGCCGGGAGTGAACAGGCCGAGTCACCGGAGTGTACGCCCGCCTGCTCAATGTGCTCCATAATGCCGCCAATCAGCACCATTTCGCCGTCGCAGATAGCGTCAACGTCCACCTCTACCGCGTCGTCAAGGAAGCGGTCCAGCAGCACCGGCGCGTCGTTAGAGACGCTGACCGCCGTCATAAAGTAGCGACGCAGGTCAGTCTCATCATAGACAATCTCCATCGCCCGGCCGCCCAGCACGTAGGAGGGGCGCACCACCAGCGGGTAGCCAATCTCTTTCGCCTTCTCAACCGCCTGCTCGATAGCGGTCACGGTGGCGTTGGCAGGCTGCTTCAGCTTCAGACGGTCTACCGCCTGCTGGAAGCGCTCGCGGTCTTCGGCACGGTCGATAGCGTCCGGGCTGGTACCGATAACCGGTACGCCAGCGGCTTCCAGGGCACGGGCCAGCTTCAGCGGGGTCTGGCCGCCGTACTGAACGATAACGCCCTTCGGCTTCTCGATGCGGACGATCTCCAGCACGTCTTCCAGGGTGACCGGCTCAAAGTAGAGGCGATCCGAGGTGTCGTAGTCGGTGGAGACGGTTTCCGGGTTACAGTTGACCATGATGGTCTCGTAACCATCTTCACGCAGCGCCAGCGAGGCGTGTACGCAGCAGTAGTCAAACTCGATGCCCTGGCCGATACGGTTTGGTCCGCCGCCCAGCACCATGATTTTGTCACGATCCTGAGTCGGGTTCGCCTCACACTCCTCCTCATAGGTGGAGTACATATAGGCGGTGTCGGTGGCGAACTCTGCGGCACAGGTGTCCACCCGCTTGTAGACCGGGTGCAGATTGTACTGCTCACGCAGCTTGCGCACTTCCGCTTCACGTACGCCCGCCAGCTTGGCCAGACGCGCGTCGGCAAAGCCTTTGCGCTTCAGCTGGCGCAGGAAGTCAGCGTCGAGGCCGTTGATGCCCACTTCCGCCACCTTCTCTTCCAGGCGCACCAGCTCTTCAATCTGTACCAGGAACCAGCGGTCAACGTTGGTCAGGTTAAAGACGCCATCAACCGACAGGCCCGCACGGAAGGCGTCCGCGATGTACCAGATACGCTCTGCGCCCGCGTCTTTCAGCTCGCGGCGAATTTTGGTCAGCGCTTCCGGATCGTCCAGGCTCACTTTCGGGTCGAACCCGGTCGCGCCCACTTCCAGGCCGCGCAGCGCTTTCTGCAGCGACTCCTGCTGGGTGCGACCAATCGCCATCACTTCGCCAACGGACTTCATCTGGGTCGTCAGTCGGTCGTTGGCACCAACGAATTTCTCGAAGTTAAAGCGTGGGATTTTCGTAACAACGTAGTCGATAGAGGGCTCAAACGACGCCGGGGTACGGCCGCCGGTGATGTCGTTCATCAGCTCGTCAAGGGTGTAGCCCACCGCCAGCTTGGCTGCGACTTTCGCAATCGGGAAGCCGGTCGCCTTCGACGCCAGCGCCGAGGAGCGGGAGACGCGCGGGTTCATCTCGATAACGATCAGGCGACCGTTTTTCGGGTTGACCGAGAACTGAACGTTAGAGCCGCCGGTTTCGACGCCGATTTCACGCAGTACCGCCATCGAGGCGTTACGCATGATCTGATACTCTTTATCGGTCAGGGTCTGCGCCGGAGCGACGGTGATGGAGTCACCGGTGTGAATGCCCATTGCGTCAAAGTTTTCGATAGAGCAGACGATGATGCAGTTGTCGTTTTTATCGCGCACCACCTCCATCTCATACTCTTTCCAGCCAATCAGCGACTCATCAATCAGCAGCTCGTTGGTTGGGGAGAGATCCAGACCGCGGGCGCAGATCTCTTCGAACTCTTCGCGGTTATAGGCGATGCCGCCGCCGGTGCCGCCCATAGTGAATGAGGGGCGGATAATGCACGGATAGCCGACATCGGCGGCAACCGCCAGCGCCTCTTCCATGTTATGCGCAATGCCGGAACGGGCAGTATCGAGGCCGATCTTCTTCATCGCGACGTCGAAACGGCGACGATCTTCAGCTTTATCAATCGCGTCGGCGGTGGCACCAATCATCGTCACGCCAAACTCTTCCAGTACGCCCTGGCGCTCCAGCTCCAGCGCACAGTTCAGCGCCGTCTGGCCACCCATCGTTGGCAGTACCGCATCCGGGCGCTCTTTTTCGATGATTTTGCGCACCACTTCCCAGTGGATAGGCTCAATGTAGGTGGCGTCCGCCATCTCCGGGTCGGTCATAATGGTTGCCGGATTGGAGTTCACCAGGATGACGCGGTAACCCTCTTCGCGCAGGGCTTTACACGCCTGGGCACCGGAGTAGTCAAATTCGCAGGCCTGGCCGATGACGATCGGGCCAGCGCCAAGGATCAGGATGCTTTTAATGTCTGTACGTTTTGGCATGGTCTTCTCGGCTCCTGATTATTTAGCAGTCTTACGGTATTGCTCGATAAGTTCGATAAAGTGATCGAACAGCGGCGCGGCATCGTGCGGGCCTGGGCTGGCTTCCGGATGTCCCTGGAAGCTGAACGCTGGCTTATCAGTACGATGGATGCCCTGCAGGGTACCGTCGAACAGTGACGTATGCGTTACGCGCAGGTTAGCCGGCATGGTCGCCTCATCCACCGCAAAGCCGTGGTTTTGCGCAGTGATCATCACGGTGTTGTTATCGATATCTTTAACCGGGTGGTTGCCGCCGTGGTGGCCGAACTTCATCTTCACGGTTTTCGCGCCGCTTGCCAGAGCCAGCAGCTGATGGCCGAGGCAGATACCAAACACCGGAATATCGGTCGCCAGGAAGGCCTGAATGGCATCGATGGCGTAGTCGCAGGGAGCCGGGTCGCCGGGGCCGTTGGAGAGGAAAATCCCGTCCGGGTTCATCTTCAGGACTTCATCCGCCGGGGTCTTCGCTGGGACGACCGTCAGGCGGCAGCCTCTGTCCACCAGCATACGCAGGATGTTGCGCTTCGCACCGTAGTCGTAAGCCACCACGTGGAACGGCAGCGCCTCCTCTTTCTTCGCTTCCGGCAGCTCACCGGCCAGCGTCCAGCTCCCCTGGGTCCAGCTGTAGGGCTCAGCAGTGGTCACCTCTTTCGCCAGATCCATCCCGTTCAGGCCTGGGAACGCTTTTGCTTTTTCCAGGGCCAGGGCCGCATCCGGGCTATCGCCTGCGATAATGCAGCCGTTCTGAGCGCCCTTCTCGCGCAGCAGGCGGGTCAGCTTACGGGTATCGATATCGGCAATGGCCACGATGTTATGGCGTTTCAGGTAGGAAGAGAGGTCTTCAGTATTGCGGTAGTTGCTGGCAATCAGCGGCAGGTCACGAATAATCAGGCCTTGAGCATGAACCTGGGACGCTTCTTCATCGGCTTCGTTAGTGCCGACATTACCAATATGGGGATAAGTAAGAGTGACAATTTGGCGGGAATAGGAGGGATCAGTAAGGATTTCTTGATAACCGGTCATTGAAGTATTGAAAACGACTTCCCCAACCGCCGAACCTGTTGCCCCTATGGCCCGACCGTGAAACTGGGTTCCGTCTTCCAGAACCAATAGCGCTGACTTAATCAAAACACCCTCCAGAGAATATTCACTCACTTTATTTGCATATTAATTCATATTGAAGCCACAAATCAATGCAAATCTGCTTACCGGTGTATTTTTGGCAAACGGCGGCATTCTAGAGACAACCCTGGTAAAAGTCTACTATCGCAGCCACTTTTTCTTAGTTTTTTGCAAAGCTGGTGGATAAGCGGCAGTTTAAGATGCAAAAAGGTGAGCTAAATTGCACAGGAAAACGCTTGCGCACCGCTGTGAAATGCTCTTTTTTATACGGAGCGATAAAAGTGAGGCTGGATGAAGGAAACCTAACAATTTTCGTTGCAAAACTGGAGAAAAATGAGAGTTATGACGTATTAACACTAAAATTAGTACGTAACGGATAAAATAAAGGGGCAATAAAATATTGCCCCGTGCAATCAAAGCATTGCGATCACAATAACCACATCACGATGGGTAATAAATATCACAAATTATTGAGATCGAGCACGTCACGCATGTCGAAAAGACCATTCTTACGCGACTTGAGCCATAACGCTGACCGAACGGCACCGTTGGCAAAAGTCATACGGCTGGAGGCCTTATGGGTGATCTCAATACGCTCGCCAACATCGGCAAACATCGCGGTATGCTCACCCACAATGTCGCCTGCGCGAACGGTGGCAAAACCGATGGTGCCCGGCTCACGTTCGCCGGTATAGCCTTCGCGACTGTAGACGGCGCACTCTTTTAAATCCTTGTCCAGCGCATGAGCGATGGCTTCGCCCATTGCCAGCGCGGTTCCTGACGGAGCATCAACCTTATGACGGTGATGCGCCTCAATAATTTCAATGTCGGTATAGTCACCCATCACCTTCGCCGCTTTCTCCAGCAGCTTAAGCATAACGTTGACTCCGACGCTAAAATTAGCGGCAAAAACAATGCCGATGCTCTGCGCCGCGTCGCTGATGGCCTGCTTGCCCGCATCGTCGAAGCCGGTGGTGCCAATGACCATGCCTTTGCCATGCTGACGGCAGAAAGCCAGATGGGTCAAGGTACCTTCCGGGCGGGTAAAGTCGATAAATACATCGAAGTCGTCCTTCACCGCCTCAAGGCTACTCTGCACCGTTACGCCTGATTTCCCCGCGCCCGCCAGCTCTCCGGCATCGCTGCCCAGCAGAGAAGATCCCTCACGCTCCAGCGCCGCGCCCAGCGTTACGCCATCCATGTTTAGCGCCGCCTGGATCAGCTGGCGGCCCATGCGCCCACCAGCGCCCGCAATGGCAACGCGAATTTGTGCTTCGTGCATAGTTGTGCTCTTTTGTTAATGAAATGCTATAAATCGCCTTCAGATTAACCAGCCCGCTAACGGGCCGCCAGCCGAAAACGCCGATAATAAGAATTTAATGATAAACGCCGAAAAGTATCAGCAAAAGACATGATTGCTGCCTGAGCGGCAGCAACGTGCTATGGCAGGAGATAACTGATGGTCAGCTGGCCTTTCTTCTGTTTTATGCTGCCAATCACCAGCTTATCGATATTTTGCAGGTTAGGAACATGCGTACCACCGCACTGATAGGCAGGCAGATCGCCAAAGCGCACCTTACGCCGATCGCTTTCAAACTCAACATGGCGCAGTAGCCCGGCGCTTATCCAGGCCTCAATGCTTGCTAACAGCGTGTCGCTATCCGGCACGACGGCCCCCTCGCCTGCAATAAAGGTCACCTTTCCCTCTCCCGGCCAGTGGTGCGCTTTTACCGGTTGCCAGCCGTGCCGCTCTGCTGCATAGCCAATCAGATGGCCTGCGCTATGCCAGCGCGAGTGCAAGGCTCGGATTTTCGCGTCGACATGAAGCGTCGTTTCACCTGACGCAAGCGGCGCCGGCAGAATGTGTATTACGCTCTCTCCACGCTGGATAACGCTCTCAACGTTAACATTACCGATCCGTCCTGCATCGGCTGGCTGCCCTCCCCCCTGCGGATGAAACAGCGTCTTATCCAGCACAATGGCATAGCGGCCATCAGGCTCTTCGATACAGCTAAGCACCCGGGCAACGCCCTGGGTTGCATCGCTGGTGTAATAAAGACGTTCAGTCATGGTTGTTCTCCTCTGTCTGAGAACAGTATATTTATAATCTTCAGGGCGATAATTCCCTTTTCAATCACTGCACCTTTGCTTACCAGGCACAAATGAACCCACTCCTGCTTCCCGATCTTGCGACCTTTGTTACCATTATTGAACAGGGGAGCTTCTCCGCTGCGGCGCGCGTGAGTGGCACAACGCCCTCTGCCATCAGCCGCTGCGTCTCACGCCTGGAGCAGGAGATGGGCTGTAAGCTGCTGCATCGCACTACGCGCAAGCTGGCGCTGACGGAGACAGGTAGAACCGTTTACGAGCATGCCCAGGAGATGCTGGAGGCGGCCAGACAAGCGTTAGACTCGGGTGGCAGCCTGCAAACCGTGGCCCAGGGTAAGCTCACCGTTAGCGTACCGAAAGCCGTCGGTCGCTTCGTTATTCACCCGCTGATGCCTGAATTCCTTGCCCGCTATCCGCAGATTGACGTCATCCTGCGGCTAGAGGATCGCTATCTCGATTTAATTAACGACGGCGTGGATTTGGTACTACGCATCACCGACTCCCCTTCACCGGGCCTTTACGGCAAAGCGCTGATGCCGATAACCCATGCTATTTGCGCGACGCCTGAGTATTTACGCAGGCAGGGAACCCCTGCACATCCGCAGGATCTGCGGCACCATAGTTGCATCTCTCTTGGCGAAACACCCGCTGATGCACGCTGGAAATTCCGCCTGCGGGACAAGATGGAGACCGTCCAGACGCGCGGACGCTATGCAGCAAACCATACTGGTGTACGCCTGGACGCGGTGAAGCACCATATCGGCATTGGCAGCCTGCCGCTGTTTACCGCCCGCGAAGCGCTGGAGAGGGGAGAGATCGTACAGGTACTGCCGGAGTGGGAATTTATCAGCACCTACTCCGGAGAGCTGTGGCTGCTATGGACGCGGAATAAACATATGCCCGCAAAAATGCGGGCAATGATTAACTATCTTACCGAAAAGATGCCCACAGGCATCCTTTGAGCACTACTCGACTTCACGTACGTCAACGCGCAGCTCTTTCGGCACCTCGAAGACGATATTCTCTTCGCGGCCCTCAAGGGGGATCGCTTCCCCGCCTCCCAGGGTTTGCAGGCGGGCGATGACGTTCTGCACCAGAATATCTGGCGCAGAGGCACCGGCGGTAACGCCGACGCAGGCCGCATTCGCTACCCATGCCTCCTGGATATCGGACGCGTCGTCGATCAGAAACGCCGCTTTCCCCATCCGCTGAGCAAGCTCCGCCAGCCGGTTAGAGTTAGAGGAGTTTTTCGATCCCACCACCAGCACCACATCGGCCTGTTCGGCCAGGGCGCGCACCGCCTCCTGGCGGTTGGTGGTAGCGTAGCAGATATCATCTTTACGCGGCCCAACGATTTTCGGGAAGCGGCTACGCAGGGCGTCAATGACCTCTGAGGTATCATCTACCGACAGGGTGGTCTGGGTCATAAATGACAGCCGGGTTTCGTCTTTAACGTTGAGGGTCAGCACGTCCTCCGGGGACTCCACCAGGTACATGCCCCCTTTCGGGTTACTGTACTGGCCCATCGTGCCCTCCACTTCCGGGTGACCGGCATGACCGATAAGGATCGACTCTTCGCCACGGCGGCTGGCGCGTGCGACTTCCATATGCACCTTGGTCACCAGCGGACAGGTCGCGTCAAACACCGTTAGATCGCGGCTTTTGGCTTCGTTACGCACCGCCTGGGAGACGCCGTGGGCGGAGAAGATCAGGATAGCGCCGTCCGGCACTTCGCTGATCTGCTCGATGAAGATGGCGCCGCGCTCGCGCAGGCTGTCGACGACGTAGCGGTTATGCACCACTTCGTGACGCACGTAAATCGGCGCGCCGTAGATTGCCAGCGCGTTCTCAACAATGCTGATAGCGCGGTCTACCCCGGCGCAGAAGCCGCGCGGGTTGGCCAACAGGATCTGCATCTTATGCCTCCAGCGCCGGATCGACTTCCAGCACTTCAATATCAAAATGAACGGTGCGATCGGCCAGCGGATGGTTGAAGTCAACGGTGATCGAATCGCCGTTAATCTCACGGATCACCCCTGGCATTTCGCTGCCATCCATTGCGGTAAACAGCATGATCGCGCCCGTTTCCGGCTCGCCCGCGTCCATAAACTCACGCCGCGAGAAGTACTGGATCAGATCCGGGCTGCTGATGCCGAAGGCGGCATCCGGCTCCAGCGAAAAGGCACGCTTATCACCCGCTTTCAGCCCCAGTAGATGCTGCTCCAGCCCTTCCGACAGCGAGCCGTCGCCGAGGCGAAACAGCGCCGGTTTGCCGTTGTTGCGGGTAGACTCGGCAACGGAGCCGTCGTCGAGCTTCAGCGTGAAATGCACCAGCACCGCGCTGTTGCTCTGTACAGAGTTAGACATGCAAATATCGCCTTTCAATGTGTTTGCCCGGTGGCGCTGCGCTTACCGGGCCTACAGGTTTTGCGCTGCGGTTATGCCGCTTTTCTCTTCGCAGCTGAAGGCAGGAAGCCCTCCAGCACAATCAACGCTGCCCCGATACAGATGGCCGTATCGGCGAGGTTAAAGGTCGCGAAGTGCCAGTCGCCGACGTAGAAGTCGATCATATCGACCACGAAACCGTGCCACAGGCGGTCAAACAGGTTACCCAGCGCGCCGCCAATAATCAGCGCGTAGGCGATGTTGTTCAGCTTCTGCGACGCCTTAGCGCGGTACATCATTACCGCCAGCACCACGCAGATACCAATGGCGATCCCGGCGAAGAACCAGCGCTGCCAGCCGCCTTTATCGGCAAGGAAGCTAAACGCCGCGCCGTAGTTGCGCGCATAGTGCAGATTAAGCGACGGGAACAGCGATACCGTCTCCCCCAGATTGAAGTTCTGGAGGATCAGGAACTTGCTGCCCAGATCGATAATCAGCACGGCTACCACCAGCCACAGCCAGCGTAGCCCTGTTGAAAAGATCGGTTTACTCATCAGGCAAACTTACGTTTTTCGCCGTCACCGGCGACGTTAACTACACAGCGTCCGCAAATTTCTGCGTGTTCCGCCACCTTACCGACGTCGGTCGTGTAGTGCCAGCAGCGCTGACACTTCTCACCTTCGGCCTTGCTCAGCGTCACCTTCAACCCTTTGAGCAGTTCGCTCTGTAGGGCTTCGGCCGGCGCGTTAGTATAGTCTTCAACATCGGCACCGGAGGTCAACAGGATGAATCGCAATTCATCGCCCAGCGCCGTCAGCTTCGCCGCCAGCTCAGGTTCTGCATAGAGCGTCACCGCCGCTTCCAGCGAGCCGCCTACCTTCTTGTCAGCACGCGCCTGCTCGATGACTTTGTTCACCTCACCGCGCACCTTCAGCAGCTCGCTCCAGTAAGCATCGTTCATGGCTTCCGTTTCGGCCAGGCCGAACAGGCCTTCATACCACTCACCGGTAAAGACATACTGCTCACGCTCGCCCGGCAGGTAGCCCCAGATCTCATCGGCGGTGAAGGACATGATCGGTGCCATCCAGCGCACCAGCGCCTCGGCAATGTGGTACAGCGCGGTCTGGCAGCTGCGACGGGCAACGCTGTCGGCTTTCGCGGTGTACTGGCGATCCTTGATGATGTCGAGATAGAACGAGCCCATTTCGATAGAGCAGAAGCGCATCAGGCGCTGCACCACTTCATGGAAGTCGTAAGACTCGTACGCCTTGAGGATATCCTCCTGCGCGGCCTGGGCACAGCCTACCGCCCAACGATCCAGCACCACCATCTCTTCCGGTTTCACCATGTCTTTTGCCGGATCGAAACCGTTAAGGTTCGCCAGCAGGAAGCGCGCGGTGTTACGGATACGGCGATAGCTGTCGGCGGCACGCTTGAGGATCTCATCCGATACCGCCATCTCGCCGGTGTAGTCCGTCGAGGCTACCCACAGACGCAGAATATCCGCGCCCAGCTTGTTCATGACATCCTGCGGCGAGACGGTGTTGCCGATGGATTTCGACATCTTGCGACCCTGACCATCCACGGTGAAGCCGTGGGTCAGCACCTGACGATACGGCGCTTTGCCTTTCATGGCGGTGGAGATCATCAGGGAGGACATGAACCAGCCGCGATGCTGGTCAGAACCTTCCAGATACATATCCGCCGCGTGACCGGCAAACTCAGGGCGCACGTCCACGACCGAGGAGTGGGTAGAGCCGGAGTCGAACCAGACGTCCAGGGTATCCGGCACCTTCACGTAGTTATCGGCGTCGTCACCCATGATGTCGCGCGGGTCGAGATCCCACCACGCCTGGATGCCATCCTCTTCTACGCGTTTCGCTACCGCTTCGATCAGCTCCTGCGTGCGCGGATGCAGCACTTCGGTATCCTTATGCACGAACAGCGACATCGGGACACCCCAGGTACGCTGACGAGAGATACACCAGTCAGGACGGTTGGCAACCATCGACTCGATACGCGCCTGGCCCCAGTCCGGGATCCACTGCACGCCTTTGATCTCTTTCAGAGACTGCTCGCGCAGGCCCTTCTGATCCATGCTGATAAACCACTGCGGCGTGGCGCGGAAAATGATCGGCGTTTTGTGACGCCAGCAGCACGGATAGCTGTGAACCAGCTTCTCCAGATGCAGCAGCGCGCCCTTCTCCGTCAGCAGCTCGGTGATGATATTGTTCGCCTTGAAGACGTTAACGCCATCCAGCGTCGGGTAGGTTCCCGGCAGATAGCAGCCGTCCGGGCCCACCGGATTCGCGGTTTCGAGGCCATATTTCTGACCGATCACGTAGTCGTCCGGGCCGTGGCCAGGGGCGGTATGCACCGCACCGGTACCGGCGTCGAGGGTCACGTGGTCACCGAGGATAGCTGGCACGTCGAAGCCCATAAACGGATGGGTAAAGCGCATCAGCTCCAGCTCGCTGCCTTTTACCGTGCCGAGGATGCTGTACTCTGCCACGCCGATGCGTTTCATCACGCTTTCGACCAGATCTTTGGCAAGGATCAGCGCCTGGCCGTCGATCTGCACCAGCGCATACTCAAACTCAGGCGACAGGGAGATGGCGCGGTTCGCCGGCAGCGTCCACGGGGTGGTGGTCCAGATCACCAGTGAGACAGGACCGCTGACGCCCGGCAGGCCAAACTTGGCTTTTACTGCATCCTGGTCGGCGGCCTGGAAAGCCACGTCGATGGACGGAGAGGTTTTGTCATAGTACTCCACCTCTGCCTCTGCCAGCGCAGAGCGGCAGTCAACGCACCAGTGCACCGGCTTCGCGCCTTTGTGCAGGTGGCCGTTGCCGATGATCTTGCCCAGCGCACGGATGATGTTGGCTTCGGTTTTGAAGTCCATCGTCAGGTACGGATGCGCCCAGTCGCCCAGCACGCCCAGACGGATAAAGTCCTCGCGCTGGCCGTTAACCTGCGCGGCGGCGTATTCGCGGCACTTCGCGCGGAACTCGGCGGCGGTAAACTTCTCGCCCGGCTTGCCGTACTCCTGCTCAACCTTCAGCTCAATCGGCAGACCGTGACAGTCCCAGCCCGGCACGTAGGGCGAATCGAAGCCCGCCAGCCCTTTGGACTTGACGATAATGTCTTTCAGAATCTTGTTAACCGAGTGACCAATATGAATGCTGCCATTCGCATAAGGAGGGCCATCATGCAGAATGAAGGTTTTTTTGCCTTTTTTCGCGGCACGGATGATGCCGTACAGGTCATCATCGTTCCAACGCGCCAGCATTCCCGGTTCGCGTTTGGCGAGATCGCCACGCATCGGGAACCCTGTTTCCGGCAAATTCAGGGTTGATTTAAAGTCACTCATCAGATTCTCGGTTCCGTATTTAAAAACGTGTTTAGCCATTACGCCAGGTTTGATAACCCAAATAACTCGCGGGCGGTTAACTCATCTTTGGCGATTTGCGCCTTTAGCTCATCCAGCGAGGCAAATCGCTTTTCGCTGCGGATCTTTTTTCGCAGCACTACTTCTATATGGCGGCCATAGAGGTCCATTACAACGTCCAGCAGGTGCACTTCCAGCTGCTGACGCACCCCTTTGACCGTGGGGCGGGTGCCAATATTGGCTACGCCGGGCAGCGGCTTGTCGCCCAGACCCATCACTTCTACCGCATAGACCCCTTTTACCGGGGAGACCTGACGGCGCAGCGGAACGTTTGCCGTCGGGAAGCCGATGGTACGCCCCAGCGCGTCACCGTGCACGACGCGACCGGAGATAGAGAACGGATGCCCCAGCAGGCTTTCGGCCAGCGGCAGGTCATCATCCGCCAGCGCCTGGCGCACCGCCGTACTGCTGATACGCACGCCGTCTTCGCAGAAGGTTTGGGTGCTGGTGACGTCAAAGCCGTACTCCAGACCAGCCTTCTGTAATAACAAGAAATCGCCCTGCCGACCAGCGCCAAAGCGGAAATCGTCGCCGACGGCAAGAAAGCGCACGCCCAGGCGATCCACCAGCAGGTCGCTAACAAAGTTCTGCGCCGTCAGGGCCGCGAAGCGGCGATCAAAACGGACGCAAAGTACGTAGTCGACGCCGCACTCGGCCAGATAGCGCAGCTTTTCACGCAGGCGCGTCAGACGGGCCGGGGCCTTATCGCCCGCGAACAGCTCCAGCGGCTGCGGTTCAAAAATCATCACTACCACCGGCAGGCTGCGTTTGCGCCCTTCAGCGATCAGGCCGCGCAGCAGCGCCTGATGCCCCCGGTGCACGCCGTCGAAATTACCAATAGTCAGCACACACCCGTGCGGGGCCTGGCTGAGATTATGTGTGCCGCGTATCAGCTTCATGTCTGGCTCAAAACAGTGAAAATCGTCCGAGTATACCTTGTACAGCGTTTAAGGTTAACCGGCGATTGGCCTTGTAAAACAGAAAGCGCCAAGGATTTCATTGCGCTGTCTGCCTGCTTGAAGAAAAACTCGTGCTTCACAGCGATTTTTGTCGCAGAAAGGCTGTATTCATGACCAGCAAGCTGGTAGAATCTTGCGCCATCACACGTAACGAGCGTCGCAACGTAGCGCCGCTTATTTGCACAAATCCATTGACAAAAGAAGGCTGAAAGGGCATATTCCTCGGCCTTTGAATTGTCCACATAGATCATATTTGGGAGTTGGACCTTGGCTAATATCAAATCAGCTAAGAAGCGCGCCGTTCAGTCTGAAAAGGCACGCAAGCACAACGCAAGCCGTCGCTCTATGATGCGTACTTTCATCAAGAAAGTATACGCAGCGATTGAAGCTGGCGACAAAGCAGCTGCACAGAAAGCATTTAACGAAATGCAACCGATCGTGGATCGTCAGGCCGCTAAAGGTCTGGTCCACAAAAACAAAGCAGCGCGCCATAAGGCTAACCTGACCGCGCAGATCAACAAACTGGCTTAATCGCCCGTCTGCTGAGCTTTGTTAAAAAAACCCGCCAAGGCGGGTTTTTTTACGTCTGGACTATGCCGCTGGCGCTTTAAAACGCGCCCGCAGCAGTACATAGCCAATGACCGCCGACAGCAGTGAGCCGGTCAGGATACCGAGCTTCGCCCAATCCACCAGCTCGGGGTCGATACCGTCAAACGCCAGGTTGGTGATGAAGATAGACATCGTAAAGCCGATGCCGCACAGCACGCCGACGGCCATGATCTGATTGAACTGCGCGCCGTGCGGCAGCTTTGCCAGCCCCAGGCGCAGCGCCAGCCAGGTAAAGAGCGTAATGCCCAGCGGCTTGCCGATAAGCAGGCCAGCAATAATGCCCAGCGGCAGCATCGAGGCCAGCCCGCTCAGGGTCACACCCTGCAGCGGCACGCCCGCGTTTGCAAAGGCGAACAGCGGCAGGATCACCCAGCCTACCCACGGATGAAGCACATGCTCCAGCTGGCGAGAGGGCGATACCCCCTCTTCTTTCGTTAACGGGATAAAGAACCCGAGGATGACGCCAGCGATGGTGGCGTGCACGCCCGACTTCAGTACCGCCGTCCAGAGAACCAGGCCAACCAGAATATAGAGGCCGGTGCGCCGCACGTTGAGGGCGTTCATGATCGCCAGCACCACAACGGCCAGCGCGGCGACGCCCAGCGACACCATTGATAGCTCACTGGTGTAGAACAGGGCGATAATGACGATAGCCCCCAGGTCATCGATAATCGCCAGCGCCATCAGAAAGATTTTGAGCGCGGGCGGAATACGGCTGCCCAGCAGCGCCAGCACCCCCAGCGCAAAGGCGATATCGGTCGCGGTAGGAATAGCCCAGCCGTGGCTCACCACCGGATCGTGACCGTTAAACAGCAGGAAAATCAGCGCCGGAACCACCATGCCGCCCAGGGCAGCAATAACCGGAAACATCGCCTGGTGGCGGCTGGCCAGCGCGCCCTGCACCAGCTCACGCTTCACTTCCAAACCGACCAGCAGGAAAAAGACGGCCATCAGCGCATCGTTGATGAACAGCAGCATGTTCTTATTGATGTCGAGGGCACCGGCCCTGAACTGCACCGGCAGGTCGAGGAAGGCACGATAGGCCTCTTGAGTCGCACCCAGATTGGCGCAAAGCATAGCCAGCAGGGCGGCAACGATCAGCGTCACGCCCCCGGACGCATCGCTGTTAATAAAGCGGCGCAAATGTTTCACAACGGCTCCTTCTGTATAATTTACTTATCGTCTGAAACAGTTTAACCGCCTCGATCGCCAGGGGACAGAAATAATGAAAAAGCCTGGGGGCAAACCCAGGCTTTTGTGAACGTAGACAGACGCGAGCAGTTAGCGCGTCAGGTCGTCAAAGAACTTCTTTACCCCGTCGAAGAAGCTTTTGGAGCGCGGGCTGTTATGCTCGCCCGTTGGGCCACCGAAGCTCTCCTGCAGATCCTTCAGCAGCTGCTTCTGCTTCTCGTTGAGGCCCACCGGCGTCTCGACCACCACGCGGCACAGCAGATCGCCCTGCGCGCCGCCGCGCACCGACTTCACGCCCTTGCCGCGCATGCGGAACAGCTTGCCGGTCTGGGTTTCGCTCGGCACCTTCAGGTTAACGCGACCATCCAGCGTCGGCACCTCAATCTCACCGCCCAGCGCCGCCATAGCAAAGTTGATCGGCACTTCACAGTAGAGGTTATTGCCTTCACGCTCGAAAATCGGATGCTGCTTCACCTGTACCTGAACGTACAGATCGCCTGCCGGTGCACCGTGCTCCCCTGCTTCGCCCTCGCCTGAGAGACGAATACGGTCGCCGGTATCGACGCCAGCCGGGATCTTCACCGACAGGGTTTTACTCTTCTCAACGCGACCGTGACCGTGGCACTTGTTGCACGGATCTTTGATCAGCGTACCGCGCCCCTGGCAGTGCGGACAGGTCTGCTGTACCGCAAAGAAGCCCTGGCGCATCTGCACCTGGCCGGAGCCGTGACAGGTCGGACAGGTCTGCGGCTGGGTACCCGCTTTCGCGCCGCTGCCGTGGCAGATGTCGCACTCTTCCAGCGTCGGGATACGGATCTCTTTGGTGACGCCGCGAACGGCCTCTTCCAGCGTCAGCTCCATGTTGTAGCGCAGATCAGCGCCGCGCGATGCGCGCTGGCGACCGCGACCACCGCCAAAGATATCGCCGAACACGTCGCCAAAGATATCGCTAAAGTCAGCGCCGCCGCCGCCAAAACCGCCGCCGCCGCCCATGCCGCCCTGCTCAAACGCCGCATGGCCGTACTGATCGTAGGCCGCACGTTTTTGCGCATCGGTCAGGACTTCATACGCTTCTTTAATCTCTTTAAATTTGGCTTCGGCCTCTTTATCGCCCTGGTTACGGTCCGGGTGGAACTTCATCGCCAGACGCTTATAGGCCTTTTTGATTTCACGCTCTTCCGCACTCTTCGGAACGCCTAAAATCTCGTAATAGTCTTGCTTTGCCATGTTGTTTATCTGCCCCTAACATGCGAGCACGGGCGGAGAGGAAACCTCTACGCCCGTGCTGGTTTTCTACCCTACATCAGGGCGATTATTTTTTGTCTTTAACTTCTTCGAACTCAGCGTCGACCACGTCGTCGTCTTTCGCGTTGTTCGCAGAAGCGTCAGCGCCACCCGCCTGCTGCTGGGCGTGCTGCTGCTGGGCAATCTCCATCAGCTTCTGGGAAACCTGCGCCAGCGCCTGCATTTTCGCTTCGATATCGGCTTTGTCTTCACCTTTCAGTGAGGTTTCCAGCGCGCTCAGCGCAGACTCGATAGCGGTTTTGTCGTCAGCCGGCAGCTGTTCGCCTGCTTCCGTTACCTGCTTACGGGTGCTGTGCAGCAGGTGGTCACCCTGGTTGCGGGTCTGTACCAGCTCTTCGAACTTACGGTCAGACTCGGCGTTCGCTTCCGCATCCTGAACCATTTTCTGGATCTCATCTTCGTTGAGGCCAGAAGAGGCTTTGATGGTGATCTTCTGCTCTTTACCGCTGTTCTTGTCTTTCGCAGACACGTGCAGAATACCGTCGGCGTCGATGTCGAAGGTGACTTCGATCTGCGGCATGCCGCGCGGTGCCGGGTTAATACCGTCGAGGTTGAACTGGCCCAGCGATTTGTTATCGCCAGCACGTTTACGCTCACCCTGCAGCACATGGATGGTTACCGCAGACTGGTTGTCTTCCGCAGTAGAGAACACCTGGCTGTGCTTGGTCGGGATAGTGGTGTTTTTGCCAATCAGCGCGGTCATCACGCCACCCATCGTTTCGATACCGAGGGAGAGCGGAGTCACGTCGAGCAGCAGAACGTCTTTCACATCACCGGTCAGCACGCCGCCCTGAACTGCAGCGCCGATAGCAACGGCTTCGTCCGGGTTAACGTCTTTACGCGGCTCTTTGCCAAAGAACTCAGCCACTTTCTTCTGTACCATTGGCATACGGGTCTGGCCACCCACCAGGATCACGTCCTGCACGTCGGAGACAGAGAGGCCCGCATCCTGCAGCGCAACCTTCAGCGGCTCGATAGAACGGTTCACCAGGTCTTCCACCAGGCTCTCCAGTTTCGCACGGGTCACTTTGATGTTCATGTGTTTCGGACCGGTCGCGTCTGCAGTGATGTACGGCAGGTTCACGTCGGTCTGCTGGGCAGAGGAGAGCTCAATTTTCGCTTTCTCTGCGGCTTCTTTCAGGCGCTGCATCGCCAGCGGGTCGTTACGCAGGTCGATGCCCTGATCTTTCTTAAACTCTTCAACGAGGTAGTTGATCATACGGCTGTCGAAGTCTTCACCACCCAGGTGGGTATCACCGTTGGTTGCCAGCACTTCGAAGGTTTTCTCACCGTCAACTTCGTCGATTTCGATAATAGAGATATCGAAGGTACCGCCACCGAGATCGTATACGGCGATGGTGCGGTTGCCCACTTCTTTATCCAGACCGTAGGCCAGTGCCGCTGCGGTCGGTTCGTTGATGATACGTTTGACTTCCAGACCCGCGATGCGGCCAGCGTCTTTGGTCGCCTGGCGCTGAGCATCGTTGAAGTAAGCCGGTACGGTAATGACCGCTTCAGTCACCGGCTCACCCAGGTAATCTTCCGCCGTTTTCTTCATTTTTTTCAGCACTTCAGCAGAGATCTGCGGCGGTGCCATTTTCTGGCCTTTTACATCAATCCATGCGTCGCCGTTGTCGGCTGCAATGATTTTGTACGGCATGATGGCTTCATCACGCTGCACTTCTTCGTCCTGGAAGCGGCGACCGATCAGGCGTTTAATCGCAAACAGCGTATTTTGCGGGTTTGTCACTGCCTGACGTTTAGCCGGCTGGCCTACCAGAGTTTCACCATCCTGGGTATAGGCAATGATCGACGGCGTGGTGCGATCGCCTTCGGCGTTCTCCAGCACACGTGCAGTGGTGCCATCCATAATCGCTACACAAGAGTTGGTAGTACCCAGGTCGATACCAATAATTTTACCCATCTAAACGTCTCCACTAAAAATTTGTTCATCATGTGGTTGTGAATCTGTAATAAGGGCAAATGATGCGGTTTCAACTGCCCCGAACTGTTTTTTTTCAGACTCACCACTTCGGTTGACTACAAGATGGGGACGTAACGCAACGCATCAAGGGGCGAGAGAGAAAATTTTTTTGCCCTTCTGCCTCTGTCACCTCAACACATTCACATCAATGATTAAAACCAGCAAAGCATTCACAGGAAAACTGTAATAAAAAGAAAAGATTAGTTGCATGAACCTTTCTATTTACAAGGGTATTATAGGGGCTGGCAAAAGACTATTTAACCCAGTAAGAGAGCATTATGAAAACGACGTTAACCCTGGCGGCCACCCTGGCGCTGGGCATGCTGCTGACCACGACGGCGCAGGCCAACGATCACAAAGTGATGGGCGTGATTGCCATGCCAAGAAACGAGACCAGCGATCTGGCGCTAAAAATGCCGGTTTGCCGCGTAGTGAAGCGTATTCAGCTTACCGCTGACCACGCTGATGTCGAACTGAGTGGCGCATCCGTCTATTTCAAAACCGCAAAAAGCGCCAGCCAGAGCCTGAGCGTGCCCTCTTCACTGAAAGAGGGGCAAACCACCGACTGGATTAACATTAACAGCGATAACGACAATAAGCGCTGCGTGGCAAAGATCACCTTCTCTGGCCATACGGTGAACTCCTCTGATATGGCAACGCTAAAAATTATTGGCGATGACTAATCCTGCCCGGACACCTTTTTCTGGAAGCGGAATCAACGATGAATGTCAGATATTTAAGCGACGAGGATTTAGATTTTCTTCAGCATTGCAGCGAAGAGCAGCTGGCCGATCTGACCCGTCTGCTTACCCATAACGAAAAGGGAAAGGCTCGCCTGTCGGGCACGCTGCGGCATAACGAGCTGTTCAGGTCAATGGAGGGGCATCCGGAGCAGCACCGCTGCAACTGGCAGCTCATCGCTGGCGAGCTGCAGCATTACGGCGGTGACAGCATCGCCAACAAGCTGCGCGGTCACGGTAAGCTGTATCGCACCATTTTGCTGGACGTGGCGAAACGGTTGAAGCTCAAGGCCGATAAAGAGAATTCCACCTTTGAGATTGAACAGGATCTGCTGGCGCACTTTCTGCGTAACGCCTGGCAGAAAATGGATGCCGAACAGAAGCAGGCGTTTTTAGAGGCGGTGGAAGCGAAGGTCTCTGAGCTTGAGGAGCTGCTGCCGCTGCTGCTGGAAGATCCGGCGTTGGCGAAGGGGGTCTCCCACCTGCTCTCCAGCCAGCTCACCCGTATTTTACGTACCCATGCCGCTATCAGCGTTATCGGTCACGGGCTGGTGCGCGGGGCCGGGCTTGGCGGCCCGGTGGGCGCCGCGTTAAATGGCGTTAAGGCCATGAGCGGCAGCGCCTACCGAGTCACCATTCCCGCCGTGCTGCACATTGCCTGTCTGCGACGGATAACGGCCGTCGTACAGGACTAACCCTCACTGCCTAACATTTATTTCATTTCACCCTGTTCAGATCATAGACAGAGTAATTGCCGCTCATTATGATGCCGCGCCCCGCCTTCACTCTCTCTTGGCGGGGCCTTTACTTTCACCATTTTTATGATGATTTTTTGGGGATTTATGGGCGACACTAAGTTGGCTAATCCGGCTCCGCTGGGCTTAATGGGCTTCGGCATGACCACTATTCTGCTTAACCTGCACAATATTGGCATGTTCCCGCTGGATGGCATTATCCTGGCTATGGGCATCTTCTACGGCGGCATCGCGCAAATTTTTGCCGGGCTGCTGGAATATAAAAAAGGCAATACCTTTGGCTTAACCGCCTTTACCTCGTACGGCTCTTTCTGGCTGACGCTGGTGGCGATCCTGCTGATGCCGAAAATGGGCCTGGCGGAAGCGGCTAACGGCCACTTCCTTGGCGTCTATTTAGGCATCTGGGGTGTCTTTACCCTGTTTATGTTCTTCGGCACGCTGAAAGGCGCGCGTATGCTGCAGTTTGTCTTCCTGAGCCTGACGGTGCTGTTTGCGCTGCTGTGCGTGGGACATCTGGCAGATAATGAAAGCATCGTTCATGTGGCAGGTTGGATTGGCCTGGTCTGTGGCGCAAGCGCGATCTACCTGGCAATGGGTGAAGTGCTGAACGAGCAGTACGGCCGCAGCGTACTGCCGATTGGCGAAAGAATTTAATCTCTCTGATGCTCCAGCGATTACGCAGGAGCATCGTTCATTTGTTCAGGAGCTTGCCAGCGCGTCGAGTGCCTCTTCGGATAAGCCGGTCAGCTGTATGATTTGTTCTCGCTCCATCCCCTGGTTCAGCATGGCCAGAGCAATGCGAATCGTGGCCTCCTGACGTCCTTCGCTGCGTCCTTGAACTACTCCCTTTCCGTGACCTTCCTGTCTAAGTTGTTCTGCAATAGTCATTAGAATACCCTTATGTTGCGGGGCTTTTTTCGCCAGCAAACGAATCAGCGCACCATGATCTACACTATTTCCAGCGTGAACAAGATAGTTAATGACAGTCCTGAGCTGCTGTCCGGTAGTGTATCCCTCCAAAAGTAGGGATACCAAATGCTCATGGAATACCATGAGATCTCGCGCACGAATATGCTTCTGCAAAAACTCAAGCAGCGCCACTCTGCGATGAGTCAGAATGCTATCGTCGGGAATGACCGTACGTTGAGCCTGCCCGTAGTATTTACCTCATTCTGGCTATTGTCAGAATGAGGTAAATACCTTGCGAAGAGGCTCGGAAAAAACGCAGCTAGCAGAAAAATTATAAAGATGTTTGGTTAAGTTCAGCGCGCGGCGGAATTTCTTGCGAGTTCATATCCTGCCGCAGCCAGATCCCTAAACCTAACCCCACCAGCGCCAGCGCCAGCACGTACCAGGCCGGCGCCAGCGGCGAGATGCCCATCAGCAGGGTGACCGCAATCGGCGTCAGTCCGCCAAAGATGGCGTAAGAGACGTTGTAGGAGAAGGAGATGCCGGTGAAGCGTACCTCAGCCGGGAAGGCCCGTACCATCACGTAGGGCACCGCGCCGACGACGCCGACACCCAGTCCTGCCAGGCCATAGAGCAGTGAGAGATGCTCCGGGTGCGTGCCGGCGAGGTGATAGAAGAGTCCGCTGGTGCAGGCCAGCAAGATGCTGCCGACAATAAAGGTTCTGCTGGCTCCGAAACGATCCGCCGCCAGTCCGGCCAGCAGGCAGCCAATGCAGAGCATAATGGTCGCCACGCTGTTGGCCTGCAGGGTCAGCGCCGGAGCGAGTCCATACTGCTTCTGTAGCCAGACCGGCGACATCAGGATCACCACCACGATGCAGGCGGAGAGCAGCCAGGTGAGCAGCATGGAGATCGCTACCGCCTTCTTATGTTTCACCACCACCGCCTTCACTGGCAGCTCCTGAGCCAGAGCCTTACGCTGCTGCATCTCAAGGAAGATCGGTGTCTCCTGCAGCCAGCGGCGCAGGTACATCGCCACCAGGCCAAACGCGCCGCCGAGCAGAAACGGAATACGCCAGCCATATTCGTGCAGCGTCTCCGGCGTCATCGTGCGGTTCACCACCGTTGCGACCACCGATCCAAGCAGAATACCTACGGTCAGTCCCGCCGTCAGGGTGCCACAGGCGATACCGATCCGCCGGGCAGGTACGTGCTCAGCAACAAAAACCCATGCTCCCGGGACCTCACCGCCAATCGCCGCGCCCTGTAAAAGACGCATCAGCAGCAGAAGCAGCGGTGCGGCAATGCCGATAGAGGCATAGGTGGGCAGCAGGCCAATCGCCAGCGTCGGCATCGCCATCAGCAGAATGCTCAGAGTAAACATCTTCTTCCGCCCGACCAGATCGCCAAAGTGCGCCATGATAATGCCGCCCAGCGGTCGCGCCAGATAGCCTGCGGCAAAGATACCGAAGGTTTGAACCTGGCGCAGCCACTCAGGGATATCCGCCGGGAAGAAGAGCGCCCCAACGACGGCGGCAAAGAAGACGAAGATAATGAAGTCGTAAAACTCCAGCGCGCCGCCAAGGGCAGCGAGCGAGAGCGTTTTATAGTCCTGACGATTCAGCGGGCGTGCGTTTTCAGACATAACGAACCATGTGTAAAAAGAGGTGGATGATGATATCTTTACGGCTTATGTAAACTTAAAATTACTATATCGTAAAAAAATCAGCACGCCACTCTCTGGCTGGCTTATCACATGGCTTATACCAGAAAAGCCCTTTATTCAGGAGATTGTTTCGCGACGGGCGCTCTTAGGGCGAAAAGCTGCTACCACCTCGTGATGGGTTTCTACATAGGGCCCCTCAAGCAACTGTAAACAATAAGGTACACTGGCAAAAATACCCGGTACGATCACCTTCCCGTCACGCTCTTTTACCCCCTCCAGCGTCTCCTGGATCGATTTCGGCTGGCCAGGAAGATTGAGGATCAGCGCCTGCTTGCGGATCACGCCCACCTGGCGCGACAGGATCGCCGTGGGGACAAAGTGCAGGCTGATCTGTCGCATCTGTTCGCCAAAGCCGGGCATCTGGCGATCGGCCACGGCCAGCGTCGCGTCGGGCGTCACGTCCCGACGCGCTGGCCCCGTGCCGCCAGTGGTCAGCACCAGGTGGCAGCTCATCTCATCCACCAGCTCGCACAGCGTCTGCTCGATGATCGCCTGCTCGTCTGGGATGAGGCGGGTTTCGATGGTAAAGGGGGTCGCGAGGGCGGAGGCCAGCCAGGCTTCGAGGGCAGGAATACCCTTATCCTGATAGACACCGCTGGAGGCGCGGTCAGAGACAGAGACTAAGCCGATGCGTAATGTATTCATAGCATTTCCGTTTAAACAATATCGATACGGGAATGATACACGCAGAGGAGAACAACAGACAGGATCGAAAAGCAGGAGCGTGACCGGAGGACCGGCCACGCAGAAGGGTTACAGCAGATCGCCGATCATGGTTTCCAGTTTACCCTGGTCAACGGCAAACTTACGGATACCGTCCGCCAGCTTGTCTACCGCCATCGGATCCTGGTTGTGTTCCCACAGGAACTCAGCTTCGGTGATGCGTTCCGGACGCGCTTTCACTTCGCCGCTGAAGGAGAGCTTACGCTCAACCGTCCCTTCGCTCTCTGCCAGCTCTTTCAGCAGCGCAGGGGCGATGGTCAGACGGTCACAGCCTGCCAGCTCAATGATCTCACCGACGTTACGGAAGCTTGCACCCATTACTACGGTCTCGTAGCCGTGCTGCTTATAGTATTCGTAGATTTCAGTCACGGAGACCACGCCCGGATCTTCAGAGGCCGCGTACTCTTTTTTGTCGGTGTTGGACTTGTACCAGTCAAGAATACGGCCCACGAACGGTGAAATCAGGAACACGCCCGCTTCCGCACAGGCACGCGCCTGGGCGAAGGAGAACAGCAGGGTCAGGTTACAGTTGATGCCCTCTTTCTCCAGCTGCTCAGCGGCACGAATGCCCTGCCAGGTGGAAGCCAGCTTGATCAGGATGCGATCGTTGCTGATGCCTGCGTCGTTGTAGAGCTTGATCAGGCGTTTGGCCTTGGCAATGGAGCCTTCGGTGTCATAGGAGAGACGCGCGTCCACTTCGGTAGAGATACGGCCCGGTACCAGCTTCAGGATCTCCAGACCGATGTTCACCGCCAGCTTGTCAGAGGCGTCAACGATCTGCTGCGCGCGGTCGCTGCTCTGGCTTTTTGCCCACGTCACGGCGTCGTCAATCAGCTTGCGGTATTCAGGGATCTGGGCTGCGTTAAGGATCAGAGAAGGGTTGGTTGTAGCATCCTGCGGCTGATACAGCTTCATTGCCGCGATGTCTCCAGTGTCGGCCACCACGGTGGTGAACTGACGCAGGGAGGTCAATTTATCCGTCATAATCGTGTTTCTCTTTAAACAGCTTGTTAGGGGGATGTAACCGGTCTTCCCTGATGATATCACGACGCACTGTCAGCGCAACCGCAGACAGTGCCCAAAGCTGGAGTATGCTAGACTCGGTCAACGACGCGTTGCGCCGCCGCAAAATGGCAGCGTTTACACTGGCTTATCGGCATGAACAAGAGGAATGTGAATGCCAGATTTTTTCCTGTTTATCAACGAAATACTCTGGGGCTCGGTGATGATCTACCTGCTTATGGGAGCAGGGATCTGGTTCACCGTGCGCACGGGGTTTATTCAGTTTCGCTACCTACGCCACGTCGGCAAAAGTCTGAAAAATAGCGTGACGCCCCAGCCTGGCGGATTAACCTCATTCCAGGCGCTCTGCACCAGCCTCGCGGCGCGCGTTGGCAGCGGCAACCTGGTCGGCGTGGCGCTGGCGATCTCTGCCGGGGGACCAGGCGCGGTGTTCTGGATGTGGGTCTCCGCGCTGATCGGCATGGCAACCGCCTTTGCTGAATGCGCTCTGGCGCAGCTCTATAAAGAGCGTGACGAACATAATCAGTTTCGCGGCGGCCCCGCCTGGTATATTACCCGCGGCCTGGGCATGCGCTGGATGGGCATCGTATTCGCCCTCTTCCTGCTGCTGGTCTACGGCCTCATTTTTAACACCGTCCAGTCCAACGCGGTGGTCCACGCCCTGCGCTATGCCTGGGAGATACCGGAGCTGCTTAGCGGGCTGCTTCTGGCTACTGCCACGCTGCTGGCGATTATGCTCGGCATTCGCGGCGTTGCCCGCATCATGCAGTGGCTGGTCCCGATAATGACGCTGATATGGGTGCTCGCCAGCCTGCTGATCAGCGCCTGGCATGTTGAACAGCTGCCCGGCATCGCCAGCACCATCTTCCGGTGCGCCTTCGGCTGGCACGAGGCGGCGGCAGGCGCGCTCGGCTATACCGTTAGCCAGGCACTGACCAGCGGCTTTCAGCGCGGCATGCTGTCGAACGAGGCGGGAATGGGCACGACGCCCAATGCCGCGGCCGCGGCGGCATCGTGGCCTCCCCATCCGGCCGCGCAAGGGATCGTGCAGATGATCGGCGTCTTTACCGATACCATTATCGTCTGCACCGCCAGCGCGCTTATCGTTCTGCTGGCCAATGAGTCGGCGGCACATACTCCCCTCAACGGCATTGAGCTCGTTCAGCAGGCGATGGTCTCTCTGACCGGCAGCTGGGCCGCCGGTTTCGTTGCCGTTATTACCGTGTTGTTTGCCTTTTCCACCATCGTGGTGAACTACATCTATGCCGAAAATAATCTGATCTTTCTGCGCCTGCACAGCAAACGCAACCTCTGGCTGATGCGTGCCGGCACGCTGCTGATGGTGATGATAGGCTCGCTGCTGAGCCTGCCGATGGTCTGGCAGCTGGCAGACGTCATAATGGCGCTGATGGCGATTGTTAACCTCAGCGCCATCCTGCTGCTGTCGCCGGTGGTGCGAATTATTGCCAATGACTATCTGCGTCAGCGCAGGCTGGGGGTGCGGCCGGTGTTTAATCCCCAGCGCTATCCGGAGATCCAACGCCAGCTGGCACCCGGTGCGTGGGACAATCTGCCAGACGGCTAGGCTATCAATCGCAACTATCGATCAACGCAGGCGCTTTTTTTGCTACAGTCCGTTTTTTGCTAAAGTCTGCGCAAATTTTCCCTAAGGAGTGGACATGCTGATCCTGATCTCGCCGGCCAAGACGCTGGATTACCAAAGCCCGCTGGCCACCCAGCGCTATACGCAGCCGGTGCTGCTGGACCATTCCCAGCAGCTGATTGACGTCGCCCGCCAGCTCTCCGCGCCGCAAATCAAGACCCTGATGGGCATCAGCGATAAGCTGGCCGATCTCAACGCGACCCGCTTCCACGACTGGCAGCCGGACTTCACTCCTGACAACGCCCGTCAGGCTATCCTGGCCTTTAAGGGCGACGTCTATGCCGGTATGCAGGCCGAGACCTTCAGCGAGGACGACTTTACCTTCGCCCAGCAGCACCTGCGGATGCTCTCAGGTCTCTACGGCGTGCTGCGTCCCCTTGACTTAATGCAGCCCTATCGTCTGGAGATGGGCATACGCCTGCAAAACCCTAAAGGCAGCGATCTCTATCAGTTCTGGGGTGAGACCATCACCACTACGCTAAACGAGGCGCTGGCGGCCCAGGGGGATAACATTATTGTTAACCTGGCGTCGGATGAGTATTTCCGGGCGGTGAAGCCGAAGCTGCTTGCAGGCGAGATCGTAAAACCGGTCTTTCTTGATGAAAAAAACGGTACCTTTAAGGTGATCAGCTTCTATGCGAAAAAAGCGCGCGGGCTAATGAGCCGCTACATTATTGAAAACCGCCTGACGACGCCCGATCAGCTAAAGGCGTTTGATGTTGATGGCTACGTTTTTGATGAAGAGGGGTCGCAAAAGAACGAGCTGGTCTTTAAGCGTAGCGAACGTTAAAAGCAGCGCCGCGAGCGCTAAGCGCCCCGCGACGCTGTCGTGATTAATGGCGGTGATGGTCCGGGTCATGGCCCAGATGGCGGCCGTTATCGTGACGCTCAAAGTCACGATGGTCCGGACGGTGTGGCTGCCAGCGGTTTTCTCTCCACTCGTAGTGTTTTTTCCAGTAGCTATGGTCACGCCAGTGGCCGCCGTCCCAGTAGTTGCCGCTGTTGTCGCGATCGCCAATCTGCAGTTTTACCGAAGGGAGCAGGGTTAGCTCTGCCGCCTGGGCCGCCATTGGGGCGATGGCCAGCATGGAGAGAGCGAGGATCAGAGGTTTTAAAATGGGCTTCAACATGGGTAACTCCTTACTTCTTTTGTGGCCCGTTATGGGCTGATGTAAGAAGATTACGTAATTCGTTATCGAGTTGTTATTCTCTGCAATCCTAATCTCTAAGTGACCGCATTTATTGGGAATTTCTGCTTTTTCTCTGCAAAATTCCTGCACATTTTCTTCATATTTGGCCGTAAAAAAGCCGGGGCGCGTTTCGTGAACGACGCTCCCGGCTTATGTACAGCTTACTCTTTATCGCCCAGCAGTACGGACTCCAGCGCGATCTTGATCATATCGTTAAAGGTCGTCTGACGCTCGGCAGCGGTAGTCTGCTCATGGGTACGGATATGGTCGGAAACGGTGCAGATAGTCAGCGCTTTCGCCCCGAATTCCGCCGCTACGCCGTAGATCCCCGCCGCTTCCATCTCCACGCCGAGAATGCCATATTTTTCCATCACGTCGAACATGGTCGGATCCGGCGTGTAGAAGAGATCGGCAGAGAAGATGTTGCCGACGCGAGCGTCAACGCCCAGCGCTTTAGCCGCGTCTACCGCGTTACGCACCATGTCAAAATCAGCAATCGCCGCGAAGTCGTGATCCTTAAAGCGCAGACGGTTTACCTTGGAGTCGGTGCAGGCACCCATGCCAATCACGACGTCACGCAGCTTAACGTCAGCGCGTACCGCACCGCAGGAGCCTACGCGGATGATCTTCTTCACGCCAAAATCGGTGATCAGCTCTTTGGTGTAGATAGAGCAGGACGGAATACCCATGCCGTGGCCCATCACGGAGATTTTACGGCCTTTGTAGGTACCGGTGTAGCCCAGCATACCGCGCACGTTATTTACTTCGCGTACCTCTTCGAGGAAGGTTTCCGCGATATGTTTAGCACGCAGCGGATCGCCCGGCATCAGCACAACGTCAGCGAAGTCGCCCATTTCGGCATTAATGTGGGGAGTTGCCATTTTCATTCCTTTTTATACATTTTTGCGCCGGATGGCGGCTACGCCTTATCCGGCCTACAGGATCCGAAGGCCCGGCACGCGCAGCGCCGCCGGGCAAAAGCATTACAGCATGTTTTTGCCATATTCCATTGGCGACGTACCGAAGTACGATGCCAGCGTCTGGCCGATATCCGCGAAGGTGTCACGGTGGCCCAGCGAGCCAGGCTTGACGCTCGGGCCGTAGATTAGCACCGGGATATGCTCGCGGGTGTGGTCCGTACCGGTCCAGGTCGGGTCGCAGCCGTGGTCAGCGGTGAAGATGATGATGTCACCCTCCTCTACCAGGGCTAACAGCTCCGGCATACGGCGGTCGAACAGCTCAAGGCCGCCCGCATAACCCGCAACGTCGCGACGGTGCCCCCAGGTAGAGTCGAAGTCAACGAAGTTGGTAAACACGATGGTGTTATCACCCGCTTCCTTCATCTCTTTAACGGTAGCGTCAAACAGCGCGTCCAGGCCGGTGGCTTTCACTTTTTTGGTGATACCGACGTGGGCATAGATATCGGCGATTTTACCTACCGATACGACATGGCCATCTTTCTCTTCCACCAGCTTCTGCAGAATGGTCGGCGCCGGCGGCTCTACCGCCAGATCGTGACGGTTACCGGTACGCTGGAAGTTACCCGCCTTGTCGCCAACAAACGGACGCGCAATAACGCGGCCGATGTTGTAGCCGCCTTCGGTCAGCTCTTCACGGGCGATTTCACACAGCGCGTAGAGCTTATCCAGACCATAGGTCTCTTCATGGCAGGCAATCTGGAATACCGAGTCCGCTGAGGTATAGAAAATCGGCTTGCCGGTTTTCATATGCTCTTCACCGAGCTGATCCAGAATGACCGTCCCGGAGGAGTGACAGTTGCCCAGGTAACCCGGTAATCCGGCACGCTCTACCAGCTTGTCGAGCAGTTCCTGTGGGAAGCTGTTCTCGGTGTCGGAGAAGTAGCCCCAGTCAAAGAGAACCGGCACGCCGGCAATCTCCCAGTGGCCCGACGGCGTATCTTTCCCGGAGGAGAGCTCGTGCGCCCATGCGTAAGCGCCAGCGATCTCTGCGTTACCGTCCATCCCCGCAGGAATGGTTCCGGTTGAGCCTTCATGCGCTTTTGCCAGGCCGAGACGGGTTAAATTAGGCAGGTTTAGCGGGCCCTGGCGACCCGTGTTAGCTTCGCCTTTGGCACAGGCTTCGGCAATATGGCCGAGCGTATCAGAGCCTGCATCGCCAAAACGTTCCGCATCTTCGGTAGCGCCGATGCCGAAAGAATCCAGCACCATAATAAATGCACGTTTCATATTTTCTCCGTACTAGTGCTTCATAAAAAATCGATCAGATCAGTATACAGCTATTCAGTAATACGACGATAGACGGTTGGCGTGGTTTCGGGAGCTTGATCGTCTAACGTCACGGCGGACTTCACGGCCTTCGCCGCTTCCTGCCAGCTGGCCTCGTCTTTGGCGTGGATCACCGCCAGCGGCCGCTGGCCGTCAACGCTGTCGCCCAGACGCGCCATATCGGTGAAGCCCACGCTGTAGTCAATGCTGTCAGAGGCCTGGCGACGACCGCCGCCCATCGACACCACCGCCATGCCCAGCGCACGGGTATCCATCGCCGAGACAAACCCTTCGGTATCGGCGTAGACCGCCTTGCTGAGGGTCGCCGTCGGCAGGTACTTCGCGTAGTTCTCGACGAAGTCAGCCGGGCCTTTTTGCGCGGCTACCATCCGGCCAAACACCTCTGCCGCTTTGCCGTTATCCAGCACCGCCTGCAGTTGCTGGCGAGCATCGGCATCGTCACGAGCAAGCTTGCCGGAGATCAGCATCTCCACGCACAGCGCCATAGTGACATCGAGCAGGCGCGGGTTGCGGTACTCGCCGGTAAGGAACTGCACCGCCTCACGCACTTCTACCGCGTTACCGGCGCTGGAGGCCAGAACCTGGTTCATATCGGTCAGCAGAGCCGTGGTGCGTACGCCCGCGCCATTGGCGACGCCGACGATAGCTTCGGCCAGCGCGGCGGAAAGTTCATAGGTAGGCATAAACGCCCCGCTGCCCACTTTCACATCCATCACCAGCGCATCCAGCCCTTCGGCCAGCTTTTTCGCCAGAATGGAGGCGGTGATCAGCGGAATAGAGTCAACCGTGGCGGTAATGTCGCGGGTAGCGTAGAAGCGCTTGTCCGCCGGGGCGAGAGAGCTGGTCTGCCCGATGATCGCGACGCCAACGTCCTTAATAATGTCCCGGAAGCGGCTGTCGCTCGGGAAGATGTCAAAACCAGGGATGGCCTCCAGCTTGTCGAGGGTGCCACCGGTGTGGCCCAGACCGCGTCCAGAGATCATCGGTACGTAGCCGCCGCAGGCTGCCACCATCGGACCGAGCATCAGGGAGGTCACGTCGCCCACGCCGCCGGTAGAGTGCTTATCAACAATCGGGCCGTTCAGGCTGAGGCTTTTCCAGTCCAGCACCGTACCCGAATCGCGCATCGCCATCGTCAGGGAGACACGCTCCGGCATGGCCATGTCGTGGAAAAAGATGGTCATTGCCAGCGCGGCGATCTGACCTTCTGAAACGGTGTTATCACGAATGCCGTTGATAAAAAAGCGAATCTCTTCGTCGCTGAGGGCGTGGCCATCGCGTTTTTTTCGAATAATTTCTTGAGCGAGAAACAAGGTAACCCCCTTGATGAGCTGGCGCGAAGGCCACCGGCATACGCCCGATGGCGCTCCGCTTATCGGGCCTACGGAGAGGCCCAACGGTGTTGATTAATAGCTGCTTGCGCTTTTGCCGTCGCCGTGGCCGAGGGCCTTCAGCAGGCTCGCCAGCAGGCTGGATGCGCCAAAGCGGTAGTGGCGTGCGTCAGCCCACTCAGCACCGAACAGCTGGTCGGCGATGGCGAGGAACTGCGCGGCATCTTCCGCCGTGCGTACGCCGCCCGCCGGTTTGAAGCCTACGGTTTTCTCGACGCCCAGATCGCGGATGGTTTCCAGCATAATGCGCGCGCTCTCTGGGGTGGCGTTAACCGGCACTTTACCGGTGGACGTTTTGATGAAGTCCGCGCCCGCCTTGATGGCGATCTCAGAGGCTTTACGGATCAGCGCTTCCTCTTTCAGCTCGCCGGTCTCAATGATCACCTTCAGCAGCACGTTAGCTTCAGCACAGGCGGCTTTACAGGCCTGCACCAGATCGAAACCGACCTGCTCGTTACCGGCGATCAGCGCCCGATAAGGGAACACCACATCTACCTCATCCGCGCCGTAGGCGATAGCCGCGCGCGTCTCTGCCAGCGCGATCTCGATATCGTCATTGCCGTGCGGGAAGTTGGTGACCGTCGCGATGCGGATCTCCGGCGTGCCCTGCTCTTTCAGCGTCTTACGCGCAATCGGAATAAAGCGCGGATAGATGCAGATAGCCGCGGTGTTGCCCACCGGGGTTTTCGCCTGGTGACACAGAGCGATCACTTTCGCATCGGTGTCATCGTCGTTCAGGGTGGTCAAATCCATCAGTTGCAATGCACGCAGGCTGCTTGCAGTTAAATCAGTCATAACACTCTCCAGAAGCTGAAGACGGCGTTTGCCGGTTCATCGGTTAACCGGGCGGGTCTGTTACTATTCTAACATCCTCCCGCCACGACACTTCGACGCACATCACAGTTAATGAAAACGTCATGCAAAGTTGCACGATATTATTGTGAAGTACATCACTATCTACGCCGTTCATTACCGAGCGGTCCGGAACGGCTGGCATGTTATAATTCTAACATAACAGCCCTGCCAAACGCGACAGCTCGCCGTAGATTGCCTCTTAGCGGGAGAAAAATGATAAAATTTTCACATAAACGTTTGATACGTATTATCTAGCAGCGTAGCAGCAATCTCGTCAGGCGATTCCGGGCGTAGCTCACAAAGTGTGCTAAATACGCGGGCGGCCTGCTCGGGGCGGTTAGGCTGCCCCTGGAAGCCGTTGAGGGGCATATCCGGCGCGTCTGTTTCCAGCAGTAAAGAAGAGAGCGGCAGGTGGGCAATGACGTCGCGGGTCTTACTCGCCCGCGGATAGGTGATCGTGCCCCCGACGCCAATCCGGTAGCCCATCTCAACGAAGCGCTGGGCCTGTTGCAGGCTGCCGGCAAAACCGTGTACCACGCCGGTGCGCGGCAGGCTATGACGCTTGAGGTGCATCGCCAGCTTGTCATGAGTGCGCCGGGAGTGGAGGATCACCGGCAGATCGTAGCGCTTTGCCAGCCGGAGCTGCGCATCGAGCAGCTGCTCCTGCTTATCAAACTGCGGATCCTCGCGATAGAGATCTAAACCTATCTCCCCCACCGCCACCAGCCGGGTAGGCCGTGCGGCAAGCAGATCTGTCAGCCTGTCGATGCATGCCGGGGTATGGTTTTCAATTACGATGGGGTGTAGTCCGAGCGCGGCATAGACAGCCTCAAACCGCTCCGCCAGCGCCAGTACGCGGGAGAAATGAGCGGCTTCGACGGCGGGAACGATCACTGCTTCAACGCCCGCGGCACTGGCTTTGACAAGGCTCTGCGCCTCATCGCCGGTAAAGGGTGGAAAGTCAAAGTGGCAGTGGGTATCGATAAAGCGCTGCATCATGCCGAACTCTCTTTACTGAACGTCGTATCGTTGGCCTGGGGGGCATCGACCAGAGGCGTCGTTAGCGCGTCGTTTGCCACCACCGCAGGCGGCACCACCACCGTTGTCGGCGTGACGATACGCGGCGCATGGCGCAGCAGCGGTGGCTCGTCAACCAACAGCTTACCCACGGTGGCGAGGAAATAGCGACCGCACAGCCGCCCCATCTTGTAATCATCGCGCAGCGCCGGAAGGCGGCTACCAAGAGCCATGCTCTTCAGCAGGCGTGGCGGATAGATCTCAAAGATCCGCAGCTTGCCGGGCGGCTTCTCAATAAATTGCTGGATCGCATGATAGCTATTCTCATGGTGATGAACGAGGTTGACGAAAGGCTGAAGGCTACCCTCGCCTAGCCATCGCTCCATGCGCTTAAACCACTGCGGGGTATAGTACATCTGCGACGGCACAGTGCGGATCACCACGATGGTTTTCGCCCCCCGCTTTGCCGCCTCCTGCACTGGGATGGCATCACTGATGCCGCCGTCAAGATAGTTAATCCCGTCCAGCATCACGCCGCTGCGGTAAAAGCCGGGGATGGCGCTGGTGGCGCGGATCAGATCCAGCCAGGTCTGGCTGGTTGGAGAGAAGTACCCCGGGGTGTAGTCATCGCCCCGGCAGGCGCACATATAGAACAGCTTGCCAACGTCAAAGAGACGGGCAGCGGTATCCATCGCCAGCGGCATCTCCCTGGCGGTGGACTCTACCAGCCAGTCGAGGTCGATCAGGTTACCGCCGCGGACAAAGCGTACCGGATTAAAAAATTCACGAGAGGTGGTATAGCGCATAATCACTTTGCGCGCGTAGCCAGGCTGATTACAGAGGTAGGCTGAGATGTTTTGTGCCCCGGCGGAGGTGCCGAAGAAGAGATCGAAGGGGTTGAATTGCGCGCGCATAAATTCGTCCAGCACGCCGGCAGTAAAGATGCCTCGTTGACCGCCGCCCTCACAAACTAAAGCGAGCCGCCCCGGGCGAAAGGAGTTCAACGCCAACGGCGCTATATTGCCGAGCGTAACGGGAATTCGCTGCCCCACCCTGCTTTCCTTTCATTGTTTTATTTATTAAGAGCTTATCTCATTTTTTAGTTTTCATAAACCGTGAAAGCCAGTCACAAGGACTGGCTTTACGATTAGCGGGAATTTACGGCTCGCTATGGACGCCGACGTCCCATGAACAGGCTGACCAGGAACAGAATGATCCCGACAACAAAAACAATTTTTGCTGCACCTGCTGCCGTACCGGCCAGGCCACCAAAGCCCAGAGCAGCGGCAATTAACGCGATAACCAGAAATATAATGCCCCAACGAAACATAAGATTCTCCTTTCCTTTACCATAGTTAACGTTACCGCTGTTAGTGAGCGCTCAGGCTACTCACCGGCGATACTTACTCGGTGTGATGCTCACGTCCCCCGTTACACGGCGGGGGATCGCATTCTGAGATTACTTGTTAACTTTAAGATCGTTTTTTACACTTTTCACACCATCGACCGCTTTAGAGATGCTCTCTGCACGTTCGATTTGTGCCTGGGAATCCACCGTACCGGTCAGCTGGACCACACCATCGGTGGTTTCAACTTTCACTTTACGTGCCGGAACGATGTCATCAGCTAACAGCTTGGCTTTAATTTCACTGGTAGTGGCGGTATCACCCGCGTAGCCTTTCACAGAAGAGGTTTTACCGTCACGAACGTGCAGCTTGTCGCTGACGGACTTAACGCCCTCAACCTGTTTAGTGACTTTCACCGCCTCTTCAGCCTGCGCCTGGCTCTCAACGAAACCGCTCAGCGTGACAACAGATTTGTCAGTCTTAACGGAGATGTCGGTGCTCTTAATACTTTCGTGATCGACCAGAGCTGCTTTAACTTTGGCAGTGATCGCGCTATCGTCCATGAAGTTACCGACTTTATTCATAGAGCTATCGATTTTTTCGCCCGCGCTGTGCGCCGTAGATTGCGCTTTGTCGGTTGCACTGGTCTCTGCCAGAGCAGAACCGCTTGCAACAACAGAACCTAATACAACAGCCAGCAGGGTTTTAGAAATCTTCAGTCTTGTCATAGTCATCGATCTATTCCTTTCAGTTTGCCCGCGTTTTGGGCTTTGAGCAGCCATCAAGGCCGCTTTGCTGCTACGGTGAATAACACCGTCTGTTTCAGCCATTAATCATGTGACTAAAAAAGAGTGTGGGATGAAACGCTTTTATTCACGCATTGAACAGTGCATTCATCCACACGTTTGGTAATCACTTTGTTAAATATAGCCAACAATTTAAAAAGCGCTTGGGAGAGAAGATAAAAAACAGGCGATAAAAGCAAAAAGCGGGCTATTTAAGAACATTCCGCAAGGGTCTAATAAGACAGGGAAAGTGACAGAGCACGACGGCTGCCGTGCTCTGGAGAAAGGATTAGTGTTCGCGGGTTTTACGGAACTGCACGTCAGGATAACGCTCCTGAGTCAGGTTCAGGTTGACCATAGTCGGCGCGATGTAGGTGAGGTTATCACCGCCGTCCAGCGCCAGCTGGATCTCGTTTTTACGTTTGAACTCCTCGAACTTCTTCACATCGCTGCACTCGACCCAGCGGGCGGTGGCGACGTTAACCGATTCGTAGATCGCTTCAACGTTGTATTCACTCTTCAGGCGCGCAACCACCACGTCGAACTGCAGCACCCCGACCGCGCCAACGATGAGATCGTTGTTGGCAATCGGACGGAACACCTGCACCGCGCCCTCTTCTGAGAGCTGAACCAGCCCTTTGAGCAGCTGCTTCTGCTTCAGCGGATCGCGCAGGCGGATACGACGGAACAGCTCAGGCGCAAAGTTCGGAATACCGGTGAACTTCATCATCTCACCCTGAGTAAAGGTGTCGCCGATCTGGATCGTACCGTGGTTGTGCAGACCGATGATATCTCCCGGATACGCCTCTTCCACGTGGGAGCGGTCGCCCGCCATAAAGGTCAACGCGTCGGAAATGACCACATCCTTACCAATACGCACCTGGCGCAGCTTCATGCCTTTTTCATATTTCCCGGAAACGACACGCAGGAACGCCACGCGGTCACGGTGTTTCGGGTCCATGTTGGCCTGAATTTTAAAGACGAAGCCGGAGAACTTCTCCTCCTGGGCTTCCACTTCACGGGTGTCGGTTTTACGCGGCATTGGCGTAGGTGCCCACTCGACCAGCCCGTCCAGCATATGGTCAACGCCGAAGTTGCCCAGCGCGGTACCGAAGAACACCGGGGTGATCTCACCGGCCAGGAAGAGATCTTTATCGAACTCGTGCGAGGCCCCCTTCACCAGCTCCAGCTCGTCACGCAGCTGCGCCGCCAGCTCTTCACCCACCGCCCCATCCAGCTCGGGGTTATCCAGGCCCTTAACGATACGGACCTCCTGAATGGTGTGCCCTTTACCGGTCTGGTACAGGTAGGTTTCGTCTTTATAAAGGTGGTAAACGCCTTTAAACAGCTTACCGCAGCCGATCGGCCAGGTAATGGGCGCGCAGGCGATCTTCAGCTCGCTCTCTACCTCGTCCATCACTTCCATTGGATCGCGGATGTCACGGTCGAGCTTGTTCATAAAGGTCAGGATCGGCGTATCACGCAGACGGGTAACTTCCATCAGCTTGCGGGTACGATCCTCAACCCCTTTCGCGGCGTCGATAACCATCAGGCAGCAGTCCACCGCCGTCAGGGTACGGTAGGTATCTTCAGAGAAGTCTTCGTGACCCGGGGTATCCAGCAGGTTCACCAGGCAGTCGTGATAGGGGAACTGCATCACGGAGGTGGTGATTGAGATCCCACGCTGCTTCTCCATCTCCATCCAGTCGGATTTGGCATGCTGGCTTGAGCCACGGCCTTTTACCGTACCGGCGGTCTGGATTGCCTGTCCGAACAGCAGCACCTTTTCAGTAATAGTGGTTTTACCGGCGTCCGGGTGAGAAATAATGGCAAAAGTACGGCGCTTGGCCACCTCTTGCAGATAAGGAGACAACGTCATAATAAAATCTTCTTATATAAGCGCGGCACCAGGCCGCGCATCATGAAATAGGGAAAATGCGGCTATTTTACCCAGCAATGGGAGGCAGGCAATCAATGTTTACACAGGCGTTGCTCCAGTTCGCTCAACGAGGTCACGGTCCAGGTCGGGTTGATCCCCTCCGGCAGCGTGCGGTTGTGTGCATTGAGCCAGCAGGTTGCTAATCCGGCATTCATCCCGCCCAGAATATCGGACTCGGCGGTATCGCCTACCATCAGCACGCGAGCGCGATCCGGGTTACCCGCCTGCTCCAGCGCGTAGTCAAAGATACGCGGATGCGGCTTCGCCACGCCAACCTGCTCGGAGATGACGATCAGGTCAAAATGGTCGCGCAGGCCGGTGCGCTCAAGGCGAATTTGCTGGAGCGCGGTAAAGCCGTTAGTAATAATGCCCATTTTACACTTGCCCTGCAGGGCGTTCAGCAGTGAGACCGCCCCCGGCAGCGGTGCGCAAATTTCGGCCATCGCGTTGATAAAAGCGCTGTTGAGATCGCCCGGCTGCACGCTGAGGCGATCGGCCCAGCTCTGGAAACGCTGGTGCTGCAGCTGTAAAGAGGTGATGGCACCGTTCTGGTAATCCACCCACAGCGGCTTATTGACCGCCTGGTAGTCCTGAAAATCTTCGGCGGTAAAGGTCACGCTGTAGTCGAGAAACATCCGCTGTAGTCCGCTGAATGAGTCGAAGGTAAACAGCGTTTCGTCGGCATCAAAGAAGATCCAGTCCCAGTTCATTACATCACCTTTTTTATTAAAGCGGCAAAGCCATAATTACGGCGTCTTCGCGCCCGTCAGCGGTTGGATAGTAGTTGCGGCGAATTGTCGCCTCGTTAAAACCGAGGCTTTCGTAAAGGGCAATAGCCGCCGCGTTTGAGGCCCGCACCTCCAGCCACAGCGTCAGCACGTCACGCTTCTCCAGCTCGCTAATGAGATGCTCAAGCAGTGCGCGCCCCAGCCCCCGACGCTGAAACGCGGGATCGACCGCGATATTAAACAGCGTGGCTTCATCAAGCACGACCTGGGTAATGGCAAACGCTGCCAGCGTCTCGTCAACGCTCAGGCCCAGGTTCAGGTAGCGCTCCCCTTGATTGCTGGCGAAGGTCTTTTCGCTCCAGGGGAAAGCGTGGGCGCGTTGCTCAATCGCAAAAGCGTGGGTAAGGTCAGCCGTGCTGAGGGAAGAAATCGTGTTCATACTCGCAGATCTGTCGCCATAGGTCGGCTCGCGCCGCCGGGTTTGCCCGCAGTTCATCGAGTGCGGGAGAGTGAACGCGCGCGCCTTCCAGCGTCAGCGCCTCGTCAGCGCCCAGCAACCAGCTGTTACAGCGGCTCTCCGGGGGCAGCATCGCCACGCGGTCGGGAGTGAGCTGTAGCACCTGATCCGGGGTGATGGCCAGCGCCCGCAGGATATCGCCTATCAGCGGCTCGCTAAGGGCCGGAAGCGTGTTTGACACCATCACCAGCCGGATATGGGCGGGCAGTGACACAGCGACTTCGCCCTGTAACGCTGTAGGCAGGCGCAAAGACCACTGGGTAATGCCCAGCTGCTGTAGCTGCCAGTCGCGTCGGGAAATCATAGCGGGTCACTCCTGTATGTCAGGCGCGCAAATATAGCAAATTCGTCGTATCTGCGCCAACAAACAACTATAATCCAGCGCTGAGTTTATTAAGGAGCTGTTTCATGTCTGCTTTAACCCCGGCAAGTGAAGTCTTGCTGCGTCACAGTGATGATTTCGAAGAGAGCCGCGTTCTGTTTGCCGGAGATATGCAGGACGACCTGCCCGCGCGTCTGGATACCGCTGAGAGCCGCGCCCATACCCAACAGTTTCACCATTGGCAGGTGCTAAGCCGCCAGCTGGGCGAAAACGCACGCTTTAGCCTTGTTGCCGAGCAGGCCGACGTTGGCGATAGCGATACGCTGATCTACTACTGGCCGAAGAACAAGCCGGAAGCCCAGTTCCAGCTGATGAATATCCTCTCGCTGCTGCCGCTGGGCACCGATATCTTTGTGGTCGGCGAGAACCGCAGCGGCGTGCGCAGCGCCGAGCAGATGCTGGCGGAGTACTGTCCGCTAAACAAGGTCGACAGCGCGCGCCGCTGCGGCCTGTATCATGGACGTCTGGAGAAGCAGCCCGCGTTCGATGCCGCGGCGTTTGGCGGTAGCTATACGCTGGACGGCCTGACCATCCACACCCTGCCGGGCGTGTTCAGCCGTGATGGTCTGGACAGCGGCAGCCAGCTGCTGCTCTCTACCCTGACGCCGCATACCAAAGGCAAGGTGCTGGATATTGGCTGCGGCGCGGGCGTGCTCTCCGCGGTGCTGGCCAGCCACTCGCCGAAGGTGCGCCTGACGCTCTGTGACGTCAGCGCCCCGGCGGTAGAAGCCAGCCGCGCCACCCTTGCCGCCAACGGTGTTGAGGGTGACGTTTTTGCCAGCAACGTCTTCTCCGAGGTGACCGGGCGTTACGATATGATTATCTCTAACCCGCCGTTCCACGATGGTTTACAGACCAGCCTGGAGGCAGCCCAGACGCTGATCCGTGGCGCGGTACGCCATCTGAACAGCGGCGGCGAGCTGCGTATTGTGGCCAACGCCTTCCTGCCCTACCCGCAGGTGCTGGACGAAACCTTTGGTTTCCACGAAGTGCTGGCCCAGACCGGACGCTTTAAGGTTTACCGTACGGTGATGACCCGCCAGGCGAAGCGCTAAACAGGTTCGGCCAACCCGTAGGCCCGGTAAGCGCAGCGCCACCGGGCGTTACTGGCCGTTCACGATGAATTTTGCAGCAGTTGCCCTGTCCCGTGCAATTAACTGTTGACGAACGGTATAAAACATCTAGAATGCGCCTCCGTGGTTACGATACTTTAACTGTATCGATGGTCTGCGAAGGTGGCGGAATTGGTAGACGCGCTAGCTTCAGGTGTTAGTGTCCTTACGGATGTGGGGGTTCGAGTCCCCCCCCTCGCACCATAAATCACGATTGATATTGCTCGCACTGGGCGAAGGTGGCGGAATTGGTAGACGCGCTAGCTTCAGGTGTTAGTGTCCTTAGGATGTGGGGGTTCGAGTCCCCCCCCTCGCACCA
>NZ_DAMBWA010000008.1:51506-230607 GCF_032052675.1 Pseudescherichia sp. | reverse complement strand
CTGCCTGTCACGCAGGGGGTCGCGGGTTCGAGTCCCGTCCGTTCCGCCACTTATTTAAGAAGCCGTATCTCTCACGAGATACGGTTTTTTTTGCTTGCTATTTATAGCGAAACCGCCGACTTCACGGCTGCTGACGCTGTTTCACATACTCGCTAAGAAAATCGACGAAGGCACGGATACGCGTGCTGACGGCTCTGTCGCTGTAGTAAACCGCACTGAACGGCATCTCAACCGGAAGGCGCTTATCCGCCAGTACTTCAACCAGCTCACCGCTGGCAATCTCCTTATCCGTCATATAGTCAGACAGACAGGCAATACCGTTCCCTGAAAGACAGAGATACTTCAGCGTTTCGCCGCTGTTAGAGGTGATGTCGCTGTTGATTTCATACAATTGTCCATCTTCACAGGCGATCGGCCAGGTATTCAGGGAAACAGGCTCGGTAAAGCCCAGGCAGGTGTGATGTTTGAGATCGTCCACGCTCTGCGGCGTACCGTATTTAGCCAAGTAGGCAGGGGAGGCGATCATCCTGCGGGAGCTTTTAAACAGCGGTCGGGCGCGCAGGCTGGAGTCCGTTAGCGTGCCGACGCGAATAGCAACGTCTACTTTACGCTCGATGAGGTTAATAAAGGTCTCCGATGAGACCAGCGAGAGGGTCACCTCCGGATAACGCTCACGAAACGGCTTAATCATCGGCATGAGAAAATGCAGCACAACCGGCGTGGCTGCATCGATACGCAGCAGGCCGCGTGGCGTTTGCTGATGCTCCATCACCTCGTTTTCTGCCGCCGCCATCTCCTGCAGAATAAGCTGCACGCGACGGAAATAGCGCTCACCCTCTTCGGTCAGGCTTAGATGGCGCGTGGTGCGGTTAAGCAAGCTCACGCCCAGCTTGGTCTCCAGCTTTTTTACCGCCCGGCTGATAGCCGAATTGGCCTGCCCAAGCTGCTCTGCGGCACGGCTAAAGCTTCCGCTCTCTACCACGGCGACAAATATAGCCAGCTCTTCTGATGTTGCCTTCATTTTTGCACCTGTAGCAAAATTTTATCCGCATTTTAACGATTTTTGTTATTTAACCACGCGCCTGTATTGAGTGCCACTCCCTTAGCAAAACATCTGTTTTTACATGCAGCGTTGAAAGTGTGCGCTAAAATCCCTATAACAGAAGGAGTGGCCCTGGTATCCAGGGTAAACAGGTTACAGAGGTAAGAAGCCGAAAGTGCGAAAACATACCCATGCCATGCGCTACATCGCGGGACAGCCCGCCGAGCGGATCCTGCCGCCCGGGTCATTCGCGAGCATTGGCCAGGCATCGCCCCCAGGCGCACCGCTGAGCGAAGAAGAGAATATTCGCGTCCTGGTGTGGAACATTTTCAAACAGCAGCGTGCTGAGTGGCAGTCGGTACTGCAGAACTTTGGTAAAGATGCCCACCTCGTGCTGCTGCAGGAGGCACAAACCACGCCTGAGCTTATCCGCTTTGCTACCACAAACTATCTGGCGGCGGATCAGGTGCCGGCCTTTGTGCTGCCTCAGCACCCCTCAGGCGTCATGACGCTGGCATCTGCCCATCCGGTCTACTGCTGCCCGCTGCGCGAACGTGAGCCGATCCTGCGGCTGGCGAAGTCCGCCCTGGTGACGGTCTATCCTTTGCCTGACGGACGGCTGCTGATGGTCGTCAACGTCCATGCGGTTAACTTCAGCCTGGGGGTTGATGTCTACAGCAAGCAGCTGCTGCCTATCGGGGATCAGATTGCCCAGCATAACGGCCCGGTGATCATGGCCGGTGATTTTAATGCCTGGAGCCGCCCGCGCATGAACGCGCTTTATCGCTTCTCCCGGGAGATGTCCCTGCGTCAGGTACGCTTTACAGATGACAATCGCCGCCGGGCGTTTGGTCGTCCGCTCGATTTTATCTTCTATCGTGGTCTGAACGTGAACGAAGCTTCAGTGCTGGTCACTCGCGCCTCCGATCACAATCCGCTACTCGTTGAATTCAGTCCCGGCAAACCTGATAAATAGTGGTGCGTCAGGTCTGCCGTAGGGCAGGCCTAAACGGGTGCTGCCCTCTTTTTTACTTAACCTAAAAGGACAGCACAATGGCAGCAAAATCCCATCATGATAACGTCGAAGATCAGTTTGGCTCCCAGGCGAGCGCCTACTTAACCAGCGCCGTGCATGCCGCGGGCCGCGATTTAGAGCGGCTGCGCGATCGTCTCCAGCGCTTCCCACAGGCTCAGGTGTTAGACGTCGGCTGTGGCGGAGGACATGCCAGCTTTACCGCCGCTGCTGCGGTAGGGCAGGTGACGGCGTACGATCTCTCCAGCGATATGCTGGGAGTGGTAGCCGCAGCGGCAAAAGAGAAGGGCTTAACGAATATCAGCACCCAGCAGGGCTATGCGGAGCGTTTACCCTTCGCCGATGAGACCTTTGATGTGGTGATTAGCCGCTATTCAGCACACCACTGGCAGGATCTCGGCCAGGCCCTGCGCGAAGTTAAGCGCGTTCTGAAGCCTGGCGGAACGGTATTCCTGATGGATGTGATGTCGCCGGGCGAGCCAGTACGTGATATCTGGTTGCAGACGGTTGAAGCCCTGCGCGATACCTCTCACGTGCGCAACTACTCTAGCGGCCAGTGGCTGGCACAGATTAACGAGGTAGGGCTGACGACCTGTGATTTGGTTACCGATCGTCTGGTGCTGGAGTTCTCCTCCTGGATCGCGCGTATGCGTACGCCAGATGCGCTGAGCAAAGCGATCCGTCTCTATCAGGAGAGCGCATCACAGGCGGTAAAAGCCTACTTTGAGCTGCAGGATGACGGTTCATTTACCAGCGATACGGTATTTATTGAGGCGAAAAAACGCTAATTCACGCAAACAGCAATAAAAAAAGCACCGGGGGAAACGGTGCTTTTTTATATGAAACGGTTCGATGATCAGGAGTCTGGCGTGGCGCTATTCTTCACAAACAGCGTGAGCTGATCGCCCGGCTGCAGGTTATCCGTATCGTCATTCCAGCGCATAACATCCTTAATATTTACGCCGTAATCTTTCGCAATACTGGAGAGCGAATCGCCTTTACGCACGCGGTACTTAACGCTATCGCTGTTGCTGGCAAGACGCTGCGCGCTGCTGCCTGCGCCAACGGTCAGGCTCTGGCCCACCTTCAGGCTTGAACCGCGCAGGCTATTCCATTGCTGGAGATCCTTAGCGCTCACGCCGAGACGTGAAGCAATACCGGACAGCGTATCGCCAGAACGTACCTTATAGCTGCGGCTGGTCAGCGGGGTGTTATCCGCCATCAGCGTCGGCTGTACGGCAGCGATTTCACCCGAGGCCAGGGATTCACGCAGCTGGTCGGCGTGCTTCTGCGGCACCATCACATACTGCGGTCCACCGGAGCCCAGCGTCGAGCCCTTAACGCCAGCGTTAAAGGTCTTCAGCTTGCTGACCGGCATGCCAGCCATATCCGCCAGCTGGCTCATGCCAACCGGACTGTTCAGCCGGACGCGAGCCAGCGCGCGGCTATCGTCAGGCGTAGGCAGACGGACACCGTAGCGCTTGCTGTTCTTGAGAATATCGCTCAAGGCCAGCATTTTTGGCACGTAAATTTTCGTTTCCTGAGGCAGTGAGAGCGACCAGAAATCGGTAGGTTTCCCGCGCGATTTATTCGCTTTCATTGCCTTCATGACACGCCCTTCGCCGCTGTTATAGGCAGCCACCGTCAACAGCCAGTCGCCGTCAAACATGCGGTTAAGACGCTGCATCATGTCGAGTGCGGCGGTGGTAGATGCCACAACGTCACGACGCGCATCGTAAGTGCGAGTCTGTTTCAAACCGTAGTTGCGCCCCGTACTCGGAATGATCTGCCAAATACCTGCGGCATTGGCGCCAGACGTCGCGTGCGGGTTAAAAGCGCTCTCCACTATGGGTAGTAGTACCAGTTCCATAGGCATGTTACGTTTCTTAACTTGCCCTGCTATCCAGTACATATACGGCTCTGCCCGTAAAGTTACATCGTGGAGATAGCTCTTGTTGCTTAAATACTTCTGTTTCTGTTCGCGAATCCGGTCGTTTTCCGGAATTCCCATCTTTAGCTCGTCGCCAATGAAAGCCCACAAGTCCTGATCCTGCGCGAGGGATGTTCCATCGTCCATCCACCGCGCCTGACTTGTAAACTTCCCTGCTTCCCCTTGACTAGCTGCAGAAAGGCTCTGTGCGTGCTGTTGTACGTTGCCGTCGTGGTTAGACGCCTGGCAACCCACAAGCAGGACAGAGGCGAGTAAGATCGCTTGTGCCTTCATGTGTGTGAGTCAATAGTTGCTTAAAAGACGAGCAATCATAACGGCGAAGGATCCAGATGACAAGTATGAAATTTCAGAATGTGTCTTTCTTTGACCTCAACCATGCAAAACGCGTATTAGGCTGTTGCAATTTTGTTTCTTTATCTATAACTCTAATTAAATCAGGATCTTCAGTACGTAAAAAAACATTAATACGCCGCTCATTTTCCAGCGTTACGGGTAGCGTTGTTTGATTTTTTGTGCGTAACTGCTTCACTTTATTAAGATAATCCTCAATAGACGCATCACCAGGCAGAATATGTTGGGCAAACTTCATATTTGCTAATGTATATTCATGTGCGCAACATATAACCGTTTCGCCGGGAAGGGCGTTAATTTTCTGAAAAGATTGATACATCTGATCTGCTGTTCCTTCGAACAGTCGGCCGCAACCGCCTGAAAACAGCGTGTCGCCGCAAAAAAGGTAAGGAATTGTATAGTAAGATACATGACCCAGCGTATGACCCGGCGTGGCAAAAACAGAAAATTCGTAGCCCAAAAGAATGAGCTTATCCCCCTCAACTACGCATTTCGTTGCCCCTTTATCTTGTGTCTCTTCCGGCCCATATACCACTACGTCCGGGAACCGCTGACGGAGTTCTTTCACACCGCCAACGTGATCGTGATGGTGGTGAGTAAGGAGGATCGCCTGCGGTTGCCACTGGTTATCTTCGATAGCACTCAGCACCGGAGCCGCTTCGCCCGGATCGACAATCACACAGTGACCTTCGTCATTGCTTAACACCCAGATGTAGTTATCCTGAAATGCGGGAATACTGTTAAGATTCATATAATACCTCTCAAAGCGTAGCGGAAGGTTGTGATGAAACCGGCAAGGACACCTCGAACGTTCTCAGCACCCGCCCACTGGGCTGAGTTTTCCCGTGGCGAATACTACCGCGAGGCGCTGGAGCAGCAGCTTAAGCCCTGGTTCGCAAAGATTTACGGATTTCACCTGCTTAAGATTGGCAATCTCAGCGCGGAAATCAATGCCGAAAGCTGCGCTATCTCGCATCAGGTTAACGTCTCGCTGCAGGGCGAGCCTGCACAGGTCAGAGCCGATCCGCTGCATCTTCCTTTTGAGAATAAATCCGTCGACGCCTGCCTGCTGGCCCATACGCTGAGCTGGTGCCCGGATCCGCACCGTCTGTTAAATGAAGCCGATCGCGTGTTGATTGATGATGGCTGGTTGATACTGAGCGGGTTTAATCCTGTCAGCCTGCTGGGGCTCCGCAAGGCGCTGCCCATCAAGCGTCAGTCAGCGGTCTACCGCAGCAGGATGTTTACGATGATGCGCCAGCTCGACTGGCTGTCGCTGCTCAACTTCGAGGTGGTGCACCATAGCGGTTTTCAGGTGCTGCCGTGGACCCGACAGGGCGGAAAGGTGCTCACTACCCATCTGCCCGCGCTGGGCTGTATGCAGCTTATCGTTGCCCGTAAGCGAACCATCCCTCTGACGCTTAACCCGATGAAGCAGAGCAAAGCAAAAGCACGCGTGCCTCAGGCGGTTGGCGCAACGCGCCAGTACCGCAAACCCTAATTAGCTCTCGGGCTGATAGCCTACGTCTTCCTGGGTTGGATTCATCGCTGCACTGCGGGCCAGCTCGTCGCAGCGTTCGTTTTCCGGATGGCCCGCGTGGCCTTTAACCCACTCCCAGCGGATCTGATGCTGACTGAGTGCCGCATCCAGTCGCTTCCAGAGATCGACATTCTTTACCGGTTTCTTATCGGCCGTTTTCCAGCCGCGCTTTTTCCAGTTGTGGATCCACTGGGTGATCCCCTGACGGACGTACTGGCTATCGGTGCTTAACACCACTTCGCAGTGCTCTTTCAGCGCCTCAAGAGAGACGATAGCCGCCATGAGCTCCATGCGGTTGTTGGTCGTAAGGCGATACCCTTCGCTGAAGGTTCTTTCATGCTGGCGATAGCGTAAAATAGCACCGTAGCCGCCAGGCCCTGGGTTACCTAAGCAAGATCCATCGGTGAAAATTTCTACCTGTTTGAGCATCTCTGGTAGACTTCCTGTAGTTGAAATCGACGTAAAACGACAAGTCTGACATAAATGACCGCTATGAGCACTGCAATTACACGACAGATCGTCCTTGATACAGAAACCACCGGTATGAACCAGATCGGTGCCCACTATGAAGGACATAAGATTATTGAAATCGGCGCGGTGGAGGTGATTAACCGTCGCCTGACCGGCAATAACTTCCACGTCTACCTCAAGCCGGATCGGCTGGTGGATCCGGAAGCCTTTGGCGTGCACGGGATTGCAGATGAGTTTTTGCTGGATAAGCCGCTGTTTAGCGACGTTGCCGATGAGTTTATCGACTATATTCGTGGCGCTGAGCTGGTGATCCATAACGCATCGTTTGATATCGGCTTTATGGACTATGAGTTCAGCAAGCTGAACCGGGGCATTCCTAAAACGGACACCTTCTGTAAGGTGACCGATAGCCTGGCGATGGCAAGGAAGATGTTCCCCGGCAAGCGCAACAGCCTGGATGCCCTCTGCTCACGCTATGAGATAGATAACAGCAAGCGAACGCTGCACGGGGCACTGCTCGATGCCCAGATCCTTGCCGACGTCTTCTTAATGATGACGGGCGGGCAGACGTCAATGGCGTTCTCCGTTGAGGGTGAAAACCAGCAGGCACAGGGCGAAGCGACTATTCAGCGCGTTGCTCGCCGAGCAAATGCACTACGTGTGGTATTAGCCAGCGATGAAGAGGTGATGGCCCATGAATCGCGTCTCGATCTGGTACAGAAGAAGGGTGGATCCTGCCTGTGGCGGGCCTGAAACGCCTTGTTTTGTCGATAAAAACAGCGCGCGGGCGATTTTTGCAGCAAACGCTTCAAAAGCAGTGAAAAAGCATTGACGGCGTGCGAGGCAATACGTAATATTCGCCTCGTTCCCAAGGGAACACAACGCGGAGCGGTAGTTCAGTCGGTTAGAATACCTGCCTGTCACGCAGGGGGTCGCGGGTTCGAGTCCCGTCCGTTCCGCCACTATTCAGAAGGCCTGAGTCAGCAATGATTCAGGCCTTCGTCGTTTTTGCCCTTCAAACGGGCAGCTGCGCCCCCGTTATGTATTAAGGCTAATCCAACGTAAAGGCATCAGCATCCTGCCAGGCCGGGAACTTTTCACGATAATCTTTCAGCGCGGCCAGCGACAGCTCGGCATCAATGCGTGTGGCCTGATGCGGCTCGGCGGTCGCGAGGATCTCACCCTGCGGGCTAACGATGCGACTGTCGCCGCGGTAGTGGTGTCCGTTACCGTCGGTACCGACACGGTTACAGCCTGCAACGTAGGCCTGATTCTCAATGGCGCGCGCTACCAGCAGGGCCTGCCAGTGCAGCGAGCGCGGCGCAGGCCAGTTAGCCACGTACAGGGCCAGGTCGTAGTCGTTGCGGTTGCGCGACCAGACCGGGAAGCGCAGGTCATAGCAGACCAGGGGGAGAATGCGCCAGCCGCGCCACTCAAAGACCACGCGCTCGGTACCGGCCTCATAGTGGTGATGTTCGTCGGCCATGCGAAACAGGTGACGCTTATCATAGCTATGCACCTTGCCCTCCGGCTCAACCAGCAGGAAGCGGTTTACCGGCCCGCGTTCGCTCTGTAGCGCTGCGCTACCGGCAACCAGGGCATTCGTCTGCTGCGCTTTGGCCTGCATCCATGCAATCACCTCACTCTGCGGCAGCGACTGCTGCGCGGCCTGCATAGCAAAACCCGTCGTGAACATCTCCGGCAGAACGATAACGTCGCGCCCGATAATTGTTTCCAGTTGGCGATCGAAGTGCCGCAGGTTAGCGGGACCATCCATCCACACCAGCGGCTGTTGCAACAGCGTAATTTTAAAACCAGGCACGATGAGTCTCCCCATTTTTGTAGCGTCCGAACACTCTACCACGGCAAAACGCGGTTGTGTGGCAATAAAAAACCCTGCCCGAGGGCAGGGTCGGTTGCGGCACAGATAACGTTACGCGGCTTCGATTTTACGCACTTTTTCCGGCAGCAGGGGAAGCAGGGGCTTAACCGGCTGAGTAGCCAGCGCGTCTGCCTCGAAATCATCCACGTTGATACTGCGCAGGCGGCTCTCTTCAGCTTTGGTCAGGATCCGCGCTTCGTCATAGTCGATAATCCCCTTAGCCAGCGCGTCGCTGGCCAACGCGTCGAGACGGGTGAACGGCAGGTTCTTACCGAGCTCTTTACAGATGCGCTGGTGGATTGGATCTGCAGCCATCACGTCCAGCAGGGCGTCTTCCAGCAGGCCGACCGGGTTATGCTCGCTGGCCGTCAGGTACTGACCGCGGCCAATGCGGGAGCGGGTGGCACACGGCGTTTGCAGGATCTTCGCCACAGCATGGTCCAGCTTGTCCGACGGGGCAAGATAGTGACGCCCGGTAGGGAAGATGGTCGCGCGGAGCAGGGCGGCAACGCCACGGTTCGGGAAGTTCGCCAGCAGGTCGTCCATCGCCTGCTCTGCTTTATAGATCGCATCCTGCACGCCCCAGTGAACCAGCGGCAGATCGGCTTCATGGCGGCCTTCATCGTCGTAGCGTTTCAGCGTCGCGCTGGCGAGGAAGATCTGGCTCAGAATATCCCCCAGACGCGCCGAGATACGCTCGCGACGTTTCAGGCTACCGCCCAGCACCGCCATTGAGACATCCGACAGCATCGCCAGGTTAGCGCTCAGACGGTTAAGGTGCTGATAGTAGCGGCGGGTCGCATCCCCGGTTGGCGTGCTGCTGGTCAGGCCGCGAGTCAGGCCAAGCCAGAAGCTGCGCACCGTGTTGCTGCCCACGTGGCCGATGTGCTTAAACAGCAGCTTATCGAAGGCGTTAAGATCGTTGCTCTGGGCAGCCGCCATCTCATCCAGTACATAAGGATGGCAGCGGATTGCCCCCTGGCCGAAGATCATCATACTGCGGGTAAGGATGTTGGCCCCTTCCACGGTAATCGCGATTGGCGCGCCCTGGTAGACGCGAGCAAGGAAGTTGCTCTCGCCGAGCATAATGCCTTTGCCGCCGGCGATATCCATAGCATCAATAATCGACTGCTGCCCGCGGTGGGTGCAGTGATATTTGACGATAGCGGAGAGCACCGCCGGTTTTTCACCGAGCACAATAGCGTAGGTGATCAGCGACGCAGCGGCATCCATCACGTAGGCGTTACCGGCAATGCGCGCCAGCGGCTCTTCGATCCCCTCCATCTTGCCGATGGCGATGCGGAACTGGCGACGAATGTGCGCGTAGGCGCCGATACCCATCGCCGCAGACTTCAGGCCACCGGTAGAGTTGGATGGCAGGGTAATGCCGCGGCCTACCGACAGGCACTCCACCAGCATCCGCCAGCCCTGACCGGCCATTTTTGGTCCACCGATGATGTAGTCAATCGGCACAAAGATATCCTGACCGCGGGTCGGTCCGTTCTGGAATGGAACGTTAAGCGGGAAGTGGCGACGGCCAATCTCCACGCCGGGGGTGCTGGTGGGGATCAATGCACAGGTAATGCCCAGCTCTTCGTCGCCGCCCAGCAGTTTTTCCGGGTCGGAGAGTTTAAACGCGAGGCCCAGCACGGTAGCGATGGGCGCCAGCGTAATATAGCGTTTGTTCCAGGTCAGGCGCATACCGAGCACCTGCTCGCCCTGCCACTCGCCCATGCACACCACGCCGGTGTCCGGGATAGCACCGGCATCGGAACCCGCTTCCGGGCTGGTCAGGGCAAAGCAGGGGATCTCGTCCCCACGGGCAAGACGCGGCAGATAGTGATTTTTCTGCTCTTCGGTACCGTAGTGTTGCAGCAGTTCGCCCGGGCCTAAGGAGTTAGGCACCCCGACGGTGATAGCCAGAATACCGGAGACGCCGGAGAGCTTCTGCAGTACGCGGGACTGGGCATAGGCGGAGAACTCAAGGCCGCCGTACTCTTTTTTGATGATCATCGCAAAGAAGCGGTGCTCTTTCAGGTACGCCCACAGTTCAGGAGGCAGGTCGGCCATCTCATGGGTGATCTGAAAATCATTCGCCATGCGGCAGGCCTCTTCCACCGGCCCGTCAATAAACGCCTGCTCTTCGGCAGTCAGGCGCGGCTGCGGATAGTTATGCAGCTTTTTCCAGTCTGGATTGCCGCGAAACAGATCGCCTTCCCACCAGGTCGTCCCGGCGTCAATGGCCTCTTTCTCGGTGCGCGACATCGGCGGCATCACCTTGCGGAAACCGCGAAACACCGGGGCGGAGATCATAGATTTACGCATCGCGGGCAAATTGAACGGCACCAGGATAATAGCGAGCGGCACCAGCACCCAGATGGACCACAGGCCGGAAACGCCAAGCGCGGCGGTCCAGGCCAGTAAAATCAGGCTACTTAAAAACAGGCTGACGCGGTGGTAGAACAGCGCGCCAATCAGTACGACTGTTGCGATAAGACTCAAAATCATCATAAACAATTGCTCCCTGGCTTGTAGGAGGTCTGACCACTTTAGATGATATTGTTGTAGTGGATGCCACTATATTTAGCAATGTGTTTACAAAGTAATTACAACCTGGTTCACATTGTTGAAGGTGATGAGGGCACGGATACCTAAAACGCCCGGTGATAAGTATGGCTTTAGCTTCTCGCGTGTGGTGCTATCCGGTAAACTGCGCAGGTAAAATTTATCTATTCTGAAGGACATCTTATGTACCAGGATCTGATTCGTAACGAACTGAATGAAGCGGCGGAGACGCTGGCTAACTTTCTGCAGGATGACGCCAATATTCACGCTATCCAGCGCGCCGCGGTGCTGCTGGCCGACAGCTTCAAAGCCGGTGGTAAAGTGCTCTCCTGCGGCAACGGCGGTTCACACTGTGATGCGATGCACTTTGCGGAAGAGCTGACCGGTCGCTACCGCGAGAATCGTCCGGGCTACCCGGCTATCGCTATCTCTGACGTCAGCCACATCTCCTGCGTCGGTAACGATTTTGGCTACGACTACATCTTCTCCCGCTATGTAGAAGCAGTAGGCCGCGAGGGTGACGTGCTGCTGGGCATCTCTACCTCTGGTAACTCTGGCAACGTGATCAAAGCGATCGACGCTGCGCGCGCCAAAGGCATGAAGGTGATTACCCTGACCGGCAAAGACGGCGGCAAAATGGCCGGCAGCGCCGACATTGAGATCCGCGTTCCGCACTTTGGCTACGCCGACCGCATTCAGGAAATTCATATCAAAGTGATCCACATCTTGATTCAACTGATTGAAAAAGAGATGGTGAAGGCTTAAGACGTCGTACGGGGGCCCGGCCCCCGATGAGCTGTGGAGGTGTTGTATGTGCGAACTGCTCGGGATGAGCGCCAATGTGCCTACCGATATTTGCTTTAGTTTTACCGGGCTGGTTCAGCGCGGTGGGGGAACCGGGCCGCACAAAGATGGCTGGGGCATCACCTTTTATGAAGGCAAAGGCTGTCGCACGTTCAAAGATCCGCAGCCCAGCTACAACTCTCCGATAGCGAAACTGGTTCAGGACTACCCGATCAAATCGTGTTCGGTGGTGGCCCATATTCGGCAGGCCAACCGGGGAGAGGTGTCGCTGGAGAATACCCACCCCTTTACTCGCGAGCTATGGGGTCGCAACTGGACCTACGCCCATAACGGCCAGCTGACGGGCTATAAGTCGCTGGAGACCGGTAACTTCCGTCCGGTGGGTGAAACCGACAGCGAGAAAGCGTTTTGCTGGCTGCTGCATAAGCTCACCGCGCGCTATCCGCGCACGCCGGGTAATATGGCGGCGGTATTTAAGTACATTGCGACGCTGGCAGGGGAGCTGCGTGAGAAGGGCGTATTCAATATGCTGCTGTCAGACGGACGCTACGTCATGGCGTTCTGCTCGACCAATCTGTTTTGGATCACCCGCCGAGCGCCGTTTGGCGTGGCCAAGCTGCTGGATCAGGATGTGGAGATCGATTTCCAAAAAGAGACCACGCCGAATGACGTGGTCTCTGTAATTGCTACCCAGCCGCTAACCGGCAATGAAACCTGGCATAAAATTATGCCAGGGGAGTGGGTGCTATTTTGTCTCGGAGAGCGTGTAGTTTGACGCCAGCTGAGGCTGGATCGCGCCGCTGCTGTTAAGCGGCTTGCTCACTACGTAACGACCGTCCACCACCGAAACGACCGGCGGCTGGTGGAGGGTATTGAAGTAGTCATAGCCCGGCTTCAGCTGCTTCCAGAAGTCCGCGTAGAGCGAATACTTATGGCGCGCCATATTGGCATCGGTCATACGGAACGGATAGATGCTTACCTGCACGCTCGGTTGACCAAAGACCAGGGCACCTGTGACGAACTGGAAGATCTCATCAATACCGGAGTCGGTCATGGCGTAGCAGCCCACTGAGACGCACGCCCCGTGGATCATCAGGTATTTTCCTTCATAGCCGTGCGAGCGATCGTAGGCATTAGGAAAACCGATGTTGATCGCCTTATAGAACCGGCTGTCAGGCTTAAGCTGGCTGCGCTGAATGCTATAGAACCCTTCCGGGCTTTTGAAATCGCCCTGGCGCTGTTTCGGACCGAGGCCACCGGAGTAGTTACAGATCTTATAGCTATCCATCAGCTGGTACTGCTCGCCCATCTTGACGTACAGCTCAAGCGTGCGCTCTTCCTTGAAGATCTGGATATAGACCGGGGAACCCATTAACTGCTGCTTATATTCTTTACTAACGGGCGTTGTTGAGCTGTTGCTGCTGAGCAGGCCGGCAAACGAGACGCACGGTATTGTAAGCATCGCAATGAATAATGCGATTATGCGCATACTACTTGTTCCTTGATAAAGCGGTTACCACATTGCCAGGACGGCAAAAGAGATCCGAAATCAGACTAATCTGTATTAGGAGCGCTCACATTATCACCCCCGTATTTTTTCGCAAGCCCGCCAGGCGGAGTTTACAAATTGTTTTGCTCAGACCCCATCATACCGCTATTCAAGACCGTTGGCTAAGCTTGTGCATACGCGGTGCTTCTCATTTTATCTGCAAAAGCTGTATACTTATCCAGTGAGGGCAGAGACTTCCCAGGCAAAATAAGCAGATGCGAAAAATAATACATGTTGATATGGACTGCTTTTTCGCAGCGGTTGAGATGCGCGACAATCCCGCCCTGCGAGATATCCCTATCGCCATCGGCGGAAGCCGCGAGCGCCGGGGCGTCATCAGCACCGCCAACTACCCGGCGCGCAAGTTTGGCGTACGCAGCGCCATGCCTACCGGAATGGCGCTCAAGCTCTGCCCGCACCTCACTCTGCTGCCGGGGCGCTTTGACGCCTATAAAGAGGCCTCGCGCCATATTCAGGCGATCTTCTCCCGCTACACGTCGCGCATTGAACCGCTCTCGCTGGATGAAGCCTTTCTCGATGTGACCGACAGCGTGCACTGCCACGGCTCGGCTACCCTGATGGCCCAGGAGATCCGCCAGAGCATCTTTAACGAGCTGCAGCTCACCGCCTCGGCGGGCGTTGCGCCGGTCAAGTTTCTGGCCAAGATCGCCTCCGACCTGAACAAGCCCAACGGGCAGTACGTCATTACCCCGGATGAGGTGCCTGCCTTTTTGAAGACGCTACCGCTGTCAAAAATTCCGGGCGTCGGTAAAGTCTCGGCCGCAAAGCTGGAGACGCTCGGCCTGCGCACCTGCGAGGACGTGCAGAAGAGCGACCTCGCCATGCTCCTCAAGCGCTTCGGTAAGTTTGGCCGCGTGCTCTGGGAGCGCAGTCAGGGGATCGACGAGCGGGAGATCACCGGCGAGCGGCTGCGCAAGTCGGTGGGCGTAGAGCGTACGCTGGCAGAGGACATCCACGAGTGGGAAGCGTGTGTGGCGATCATCGAGCGCCTCTATCCGGAGCTGGAGCGGCGGCTGACCGCCGTTAAGCCGGATCTGCTGATCGCCCGCCAGGGAGTGAAGCTTAAGTTTAACGATTTTCAGCAAACCACCCAGGAACATGTCTGGCCGCAGCTGAATAAAGAGGATCTGATCGCCACTGCGCGCAACGTGTGGGAAGAGCGGCGGGGAGAGCGCGGGGTGCGGCTGGTGGGGCTGCATGTGACGCTGCTCGATCCGCAGCTTGAGCGGCAGCTGGTTTTAGGCCTGTAAAAAAGCCCGGTGGCGGCGTCGCCTTACCGGGCCTACATTGTTGAACCGTAGGCCGGGTAAGCGTAGCGCCACCCGGCGTTTGCTCGTTACTTCGCGGGGATCGCCTTCAGCAGTTCGGTCAGCAGGGTCCAGTACTGGCCCACGCTTTCGATGTGTACCTGCTCATCCGGGGAGTGCGGACCGGTGATGGTTGGCCCGATAGAGACCATATCCATATCCGGGTACGGCTTTTTAAACAGGCCGCACTCGAGACCGGCGTGGATCACCTGGATGTTCGGCGTTTTGTCGAACAGACGCTGATAGGTTTCACGTACCAGCTGCATTACCGGGGATTTCGCATCCGGCTGCCAGCCTGGATAGCTGCCTTTTGCCGAGGTCTGCGCGCCTGCCAGCTTGCCTAACGACTCCAGCATGCTAACCACATACTCTTTACCGCTGTCGATCAGGGAGCGGATCAGGCAGATGATCTCTGCGCTGTCATCCTGCATGGTCACTACGCCCACGTTCAGGGAGGTTTCCACTACGCCTTTCGCCACGTCAGAGTTGCGGATCACGCCGTTCGGCGTGGCGTTCAGTAGCTGAACGAACGCATCACGGGAAGCGGTGGTCAGCGCAGCTTTATCAGAGGCAACGCTCTCCAGCTGTACGGTCAGGTTCTTCTCTTTAATTGCCAGCTCGTTGGTCAGGATAGCCTGGTACGCATCCGCCAGCGCCTTCAGCTGTTCAGCTTTATCTGCGGCAACGGCCACGGTGGCGAAAGCTTCACGCGGAATGGCGTTACGCAGCGTGCCGCCGTTGAAGTCCAGCAGGCGCAGATCCAGCTCGGCAGCATGGTCGGCGAGGAAACGTGCCAGCAGCTTGTTGGCGTTGCCAAGACCGAGATGGATATCACCGCCGGAGTGGCCACCTTTCAGGCCCTTCAGCGTCACGCGGAACGTCTCAAAGCCAGCGGGAACCGCTTCGCGAGAGAGGGCCAGGGTAGAGATAAAGTCGATGCCACCGGCGCAGCCCATGTAGATCTCACCCTCTTCTTCAGAGTCGGTGTTGATCAGGATATCCGCCTGTAACCAGCCAGCCTGCAGACCAAACGCGCCGTCCATACCGGCCTCTTCGGTCATGGTCAGCAGCACTTCCAGCGGGCCGTGGGCCACGGTGTCGTCTGCCAGCACTGCCAGCGCAGAGGCCATGCCGATACCGTTATCCGCGCCCAGGGTCGTGCCACGGGCTTTTACCCACTCGCCGTCAACGTAGGGCTGAATCGGGTCGACGGTGAAGTCGTGCACGGTGTCGTGGTTTTTCTGCGGCACCATATCCAGGTGCGCCTGTAGCACCACCGGCTTGCGGTTTTCCATACCGGCGGTGGCAGGCTTACGGATCAGGATGTTGCCGACCTGGTCGCGCTCGGCGTGAAAGCCTTTCTCTTTCGCCCAGCCCATAACGTGTTCAGCAAGCTGTTCTTCATGGTAGGAGGGGTGCGGAATAGAGCAGATCTTAGCAAAAATATCCCACAGCGGCTGGGGGGATAGTTGAGACAGTTCAGACATAATGATTCTCCATGTCAATGGCCTGCAAGACAGAGGGGCAGGGCACAGGATTAGCGATAACAGAGCATCACGCGCGTTGCGGGTGAGATAGAGGGAGAATACCACTTTATTGCCTGTCTGAGTGTGACACATGTAAAAAGCGCAGGGCGGGCCGCGTAACACTGGTTTTTAGTGCGTCAGATCTCTATAATCTCGCGCAACCCATTTTCCCCTGAACACATTTAAGCCGCTTTACAATAGGCTGGGACACTTCACATGAGCGAAAAATACGTCGTCACCTGGGACATGTTGCAAATTCACGCCCGCAAGCTGGCCGCGCGCCTGCTGCCGTCAGAACAGTGGAAAGGCATCATTGCCGTTAGCCGTGGTGGTTTAGTTCCTGCAGCCCTGCTGGCCCGTGAGCTGGGTATTCGCCATGTAGATACCGTTTGCATCTCCAGCTATGACCACGACAACCAGCGCGAGCTGAAAGTGCTGAAACGTGCCGAAGGCGACGGTGAAGGCTTTATCGTCATCGACGATCTGGTCGATACCGGCGGTACCGCAGTCGCTATCCGTGAGATGTACCCAAAAGCCCACTTCGTGACCGTTTTCGCCAAGCCGGCTGGCCGCCCGCTGGTTGATGACTACGTGATCGATATCCCGCAGGATACCTGGATTGAGCAGCCGTGGGATATGGGTGTGGTCTTCGTACCGCCAATCTCTGGCCGCTAAGCTGCTTTTTTCTAAACTTTACGCCCGGTTATGCCGGGCGTTCTGTTATTTAGCGCCCGGCAGGTTACAATAGATGAAGTGACGTAATCATGGAGGCTGCGCGCAATGTCCCAGGCTAACCTCAGCGAAACCCTGTTCAAACCCCGATTCAAACATCCAGAAACCTCGACGCTGGTGCGCCGTTTTCAGCGGGGCAACCCTCCGGCTATGGACTCGGCGCTGGACGGAGCCAGCGTTCCGCACTGGTACCGCTTGATCAACCGTCTGCTATGGGTCTGGCGCGGGGTCGATCCGCGTGAAATTCTCGACGTGCAGGCGCGCATCGTTATGAGCCAGGCCGAACGTACCGACAGCGATCTCTATGACACGGTGGTGGGCTATCGCGGCGGCAACTGGATCTACGAGTGGGCTACCCAGGCGATGAAGTGGCAGCAGAAGGCCAGCCAGACCCAGGATGATGCCCTCAGCGGCCGCCAGTGGCTTCACGCCTCTAACCTCTACAGCATTGCGGCTTATCCGCATTTAAAAGGCGACGACCTGGCCGAGCAGGCGCAGGCCCTGGCCAATCGTGCCTATGAAGAGGCCGCTCGTCGTCTGCCCGGCAAGCTGCGCGAGCTGGAGTTCGCTATTCCCGGTGGTTCGCCGCTGGTGGGCTTTTTACACATGCCGAAAGGCGACGGCCCCTTCCCGACGGTGCTGGTGTGCGGCGGTCTTGATAGTCTTCAGAGCGACTACTACAACCTGTTTGAGCGCTACTTTGCGCCGAACGGCATCGCGATGTTGACCCTTGATATGCCGTCGATTGGATTCTCGTCGAAGTGGAAGCTAACCCAGGACTCCAGCATGCTGCACCAGCACGTGCTGAAAGCGCTGCCGGACATTCCGTGGATCGATCACACCCGGGTAGCTGCCTTTGGTTTCCGCTTTGGGGCGAACGTTGCCGTACGGCTGGCGTACCTTGAATCACCGCGCCTGAAAGCGGTGGCCTGCCTCGGGCCGGTGGTGCACTCGTTGTTAACCGACTCTCAGCGCCTAAGCGGCGTGCCGGAGATGTATCTCGACGTGCTGGCCAGCTGTCTTGGGATGCATGACGCCTCGGACGAGGCGCTGCGCGTGGAGCTGAACCGCTATTCGTTAAAAACGCAGGGGCTGCTGGGACGCCGCTGTCCAACGCCGATGCTCTCCGGCTTCTGGAAAAACGATCCCTTTAGCCCGGAAGAGGAGTCCCGGCTCATTGCCTCCTCTTCTGCTGACGGCAAGCTGCTGGAGATCCCCTTTAAGCCGGTTTACCGCAATTTTGATAAGTCACTGCAGGAAATTACTGCCTGGATGAAGTATAGATTGCGTTAATGCGTTACTTAATTCCATTGATTTGGTAAAACAGTTGCATCACAAAAGGAGATCGCAATGACGTTACCGAGTGGACACCCGAAAAGCAGACTGATCAAGAAGTTTATGGCGCTTGGCCCTTACATCCGCGAGGAGCAGTGTGAAGGGAACCGTTTCTTTTTTGACTGCCTTGCCGTATGCGTCAACGTAAAACCTGCCCCTGAGAAGCGTGAGTTTTGGGGTTGGTGGATGATAATGGAAGCCCAGGAGCAACGCTTCACCTATACCTACCAGTTTGGCCTGTTTAATAAAGAGGGCCACTGGGAGCCGGTTGCTATTAAAGATGCGGAAGTCACCGATCGTCTTGAGCAGACGCTGCGGACTTTCCACGAGCGCGCACGCGAGCTGCTGGCGTCGCTGGAATTAAAGCTGGAGCCTGCCGACGACTTTAAAAATGAGCCGGTCAAACTCAGCGCCTGATTAATCGGACGCCATAAATAAAAAAGGCCCTTCACCGACATGAAGGGCCTTTTTATTAGGCAGAATTAGAACTGGTAGGTTACGCCAAGGGCAACCACATCGTCGTTGGTGGTAACCAGGCGGTTATCGTCGTCAATCTGGTTGATTTTATAATCAACAAAGGCGGACATGTTTTTGTTGAAATAGTAGGTTGCGCCTACGTCGATATAGTTGACCAGATCTTCATCGCCGAAGCCCTCAATATCTTTGCCTTTGGTCAGGACGTAGCCCACGGATGGACGCAGACCGAAGTCGAACTGGTACTGGAGCACGGCTTCGAAGTTATCCGCCTTGTTAGCAAAGCCAGCCGAGGACGAAATCGGGGTCATATTATAAGAGACGCCGTAGAACGCGGCAGCGTAGACGTTGTTGGCGTCATATTTCGCGCCAGCAGCCCAGGCTTCCGCATTCGCGCCACGACCCAGAGCCATCCGGTTCTGCGCATCGGTGCGGTCAGAGTTAGCGTAGGCGCCAACGATAGAGAAGTCACTGCCGCCAAAGTCATAGGCCAGAGAGGTACCGAAGCCGTCACCGTTCTGTTTCACCACGCTGCTGCGGCCGTTTTCATTTTTGCCCTGGTACTGCAGGGTCAGATCCAGACCGTCTACCACGCCGAAGAAGTCGGTATTACGGTAGGTCGCCACGCCGCTGGTGCGTTTGGTCATAAAGTTGTCGGTACGGGCCAGGCCGTCGCCGCCGAACTCAGGGAACATATCGGTGTAGGCGGCCACGTCATACAGCACGCCCAGGTTACGACCGTAGTCCAGTGAACCAAAATCTTTAATTTTCACCCCGGCAAAGGCCAGACGGGTTTTCTGCCCGGAGGTGCTTTCATCGTTGTTACCGGCAAACTCCGCTTCCCAGCGACCGAAGCCCGTAATCTGATCGTTAATTTGTGTTTCGCCTTTAAAGCCGAAACGAACGTATGTTTTATCGCCGTCGTTGCTGTTGTCATCGCTGAAGTAGTGCATGGCTTTCACTTTGCCGTAAACGTCCAGCTTGTTGCCATTTTTATTAAAAACTTCTGCGGACTGTACCGATGCGGAAGCAGCCAGACCCATTACCACTAATGCCAGAGTACTCTTTTTCATTTTGATTCCCGATTTAAACAAAAGACGCTCTAATATTCGCCAGGCTTATACCTGCTGAAAACAGAGAGGGTTTTAACGTTCGGAAATGAAAGATTTATGACAATCTCGGAATAATTTTAAAAATCCGTGTTTATTTATTTCTGCAATAAAACTGTAAAAATCTGCTGCCAGGATTGCCGATCCGCGCAGCGATCTCTCACCCTTTTGACCGAGGTTATTGGCAAGCGGCTTCACTCCTGTTACAACGTCAGACTGACATCACATTTCCTTATTCGTAAAACGGCAGAGAATCATGAGTGACACCCAGACGCTGGTGGTAAAACTCGGCACCAGCGTGTTAACGGGCGGATCGCGCCGCCTGAACCGCGCCCATATTGTGGAACTGGTACGCCAGTGCGCGCAGCTCCATGCCGCAGGGCATCGTATTGTTATTGTCACCTCCGGAGCGATTGCCGCCGGACGCGAGCATTTGGGCTACCCTGAGCTGCCCGCCACTATCGCCTCCAAGCAGCTGCTGGCGGCGGTAGGACAGAGTCGACTGATCCAGCTCTGGGAGCAGCTCTTCTCCATCTACGGCATCCACGTCGGCCAGATGCTGTTAACGCGTGCCGATATGGAAGATCGAGAGCGCTTCCTCAACGCCCGCGATACTCTGCGCGCGCTGCTGGATAACAGCATCGTGCCGGTGATCAACGAGAACGACGCCGTCGCTACCGCCGAGATCAAAGTCGGCGATAACGATAACCTCTCTGCGCTGGCCGCCATCCTCGGCGGAGCGGATAAGCTGCTGCTGCTCACCGACCAGCAGGGCCTCTACACCGCCGATCCGCGCAATAACCCGGATGCCGAGCTGATCGCCGATGTTCACGGCATTGATGATGCGCTGCGTGCCATCGCCGGCGACAGCGTATCCGGCCTCGGTACCGGCGGCATGGGCACGAAACTACAGGCCGCTGATGTCGCCTGCCGGGCGGGTATCGAGACCATTATCGCCGCAGGCAGCAGGCCAGGGGTCATCGGCGACGCGCTGAACGGCGTGCCGGTAGGGACGCGCTTCCACGCCCAGACCTCGCCGCTGGAGAGCCGCAAGCGCTGGATCTTCGGTGCACCGCCTGCGGGCGAGCTGACCGTGGATGAAGGGGCAACGATGGCGATCCTCGAAAAAGGCAGCTCGCTGCTGCCAAAAGGGATCAAAAGCGTGACAGGCAACTTCTCCCGTGGTGAAGTGATCCGTATCCGTAACCTGGAAGGACGGGACATCGCTCACGGCGTCTCCCGCTACAACAGCGACGCGCTGCGACGCATCGCTGGACAGCACTCACAACAGATCGACACCATTCTCGGCTACGAGTATGGCCCGGTTGCCGTCCATCGCGACGACATGATCACCCGTTAAGGAGCAGACGTATGCTTGAACAGATGGGCATCGCTGCGAAAGCAGCTTCGTATAAGCTGGCGCAGCTCTCCAGCCGAGAAAAAAACCGCGTTCTGGAGAAGATCGCCGACTACCTGGAAGCCCAGGCGCATGACATTATTCAGGCCAACGATCAGGATGTGCTTGAAGCCCGGCGTAACGGCCTGAGCGAAGCGATGCTTGATCGCCTGGCGCTCAACCCGGAGCGCCTGAAGAGCATCGCCGACGACGTGCGTCAGGTCTGCAAGCTGGCGGATCCGGTCGGCCAGATTATCGACGGCGGGCTGCTCGACAGCGGCCTGCGCATCGAACGCCGCCGGGTTCCTCTCGGCGTGATCGGCGTGATCTACGAAGCGCGGCCTAACGTCACCGTTGACGTCGCCTCCCTCTGCCTGAAGACCGGCAACGCGGCGATCCTGCGCGGCGGCAAAGAGACGTGGCGCACCAACGCCGCCACGGTGAAGGTGATCCAGCAGGCGCTGGAGGAGTGCGGCCTGCCGGCAGGTGCTATCCAGGCGATTGAGAGCCCGGATCGGGCGCTGGTCAACGAGATGCTGCGCATGGATAAGTACATCGACATGCTGATCCCACGCGGTGGAGCAGGGCTGCACAAGCTGTGCCGCGAGCAGTCGACCATTCCGGTGATCACCGGCGGGATCGGTGTATGCCATATCTACGTGGATGACACCGCCGAGATTGAACCCGCGTTGAAGATTATCGTCAACGCCAAGACCCAGCGCCCGAGCACCTGCAACACCGTAGAGACGCTGCTGGTGAACCAGCAGATTGCTGAACGTTTCCTGCCTGCGCTGAGCACCCAGATGGCGCAGAGTGGCGTTACGCTGCACGCCGACGCGGCGGCACTGAAAACGCTGCAAGGTGGCCCGGCGCACGTCGAAGCGGTGAAGCCGGAGCAGTACGACGATGAGTTTTTATCTCTCGATCTTAACGTCAAGCTGGTCGCCTCGCTCGATGAGGCCATCGAGCATATTCGCGAGCACGGCACCCAGCACTCGGATGCGATCCTTACTCGTACCCTCAGCAACGCCAACCGCTTTGTGAACGAGGTGGATTCGTCTGCGGTCTACGTGAACGCCTCCACGCGCTTCACCGACGGCGCACAGTTTGGCCTGGGTGCAGAAGTCGCCGTGAGTACGCAAAAACTGCACGCTCGCGGCCCGATGGGCCTTGAAGCCCTGACCACCTACAAGTGGGTTGGCTTCGGCGACGATACCATTCGTGCCTGATTGTCGTGCCTGATTGTCTGCGGGCGACGCACGCCGTCGCCCGCGCTATCCCTGGCTCTGCTGGCCTGTTCGCTCCTGCGCCGCCGAGTCCAGCGCGGCCATCTGCTCCCGGAGCGCCGTCAGGCTGAGCGGCTTGCCGATCAGGTAGCCCTGGGTTTCATCGCACTCCATCATCATCAGCTTCTGCAGCTGCCCCTCGGTTTCAACCCCCTCTGCCGTAATGCTTAACGAGAAGGCTTTCCCCAGGCCGATAATATTTTTAACGATGGTATTGGCGCTGTCGCTCTCTGGCATATCAGAGATAAAGGATTTATCGAGCTTAATACCATCAAACGGGAAGTTGCGCAGATAGCTTAGAGACGAGTAGCCCGTACCAAAGTCGTCCATCAGCAGCTTCACCCCCAGCTTTTTCAGCGCCAGCATCAGTTCAAGGCTATTTTCAGGGTTCCACAGCGTGGCATTTTCGGTAATTTCGATCTCCAGCCTGGCCGGGTCGAGCTGCGATGCCTGGAGCGCATCCCTGACGCGATCGATCAGACCCCATGACTGGAACTCCACGGCAGAGATATTCACCGAGACGGAGAGGCCGTGCAGGGATTGCTGCGCGTCGTGACAGGCCGTTTTCAGTACCCAGTCGCTGAGGGGGAAAATCAGACCGGTCTCCTCTGCCAGGGAGATAAACTGATCCGGCATCAGCAGGCCGAGCTCCGGATGATCCCAGCGGATCAGCGCCTCTACGGCGATAATACGCGAGGAGTTGTGGCCGTAGCGCGGTTGATAAACCAGGCGGAACTGCTGCTTTTTAAGGGCGTCGCGCAGGCTATTTTCCATTTCGCGCCGCTGCACCACCTGCTCGGCCATCTCAGGGGTATAAAACATCCATCTGTTGCGCCCGGCGTTTTTGGCCTTGTAGAGCGCGATATCTGAGAAGCGCAGCAGCTCTCCTGCATCTACCGCATCCTGCGGAGCCATCGCGATACCGATGCTGGCACCGATAAATATCTCATTGCCGCCGATCATAAAGGGACGTGCCAGCTCGCTGATGATCCGATTGCAGAGAAGTTCGATATCACTGCGGTCCTGGATGTCAGAGATGATCAGGATAAATTCATCCCCACCCTGGCGCGCCACCAGATCGTAGTCACGTACGCAGCTCCGCAGCCTTGTCGACACCTCGTGCAGAACGGCATCGCCTGCGCCGTGGCCAAACAGGTCATTTACCGGCTTAAACTTATCCAGATCGAGGCTCATCATCGCCAGCGGATGCGCCGGCGTAGGCTGCGCCCGCAGCTTGCCCTCAAGGAACTCGCGCATGCGGACCCGGTTAGGCAGCCCGGTCAGCTCATCGTGCCGGGAGAGATACTCTACCCGCGCCTGCGCCTCTACCTCGAGAGTGACATCCGTCGCGGTGCCCCGGTAGCCGACGATCCCTTCCGGCGTAACGACGGGTTTAATGGCGATATGGCAGTAACGCTGGTGGCCCATCGCCGAAAGGTAGCGGCAGTGCAGCAGTCGACGATGGCCTGTCTGGCCGGGCAGCGTGATCCACTCCGCCAGCGACTGATTATCCGCCTCCATAAATGCCGTTACTGGACGTCCCAGCCAGGCCGAGATACTGTGCCCGGTAATGCCCGGAAAACGATCGGAGAGCCAGGTAAAATGCAGGTCAGTATCCGTCTCCCAGATCCAGTCCGTGGTGGCTTCAGCCACGTCGCGAAAGCGGCGCTCGCTGGCGGTAAGGGCGTGGCGACTCTGGGCCAGCAGAAAGGTATTTTCATCATACATACGCGCTTTTTTGAGCACGTTGCGACTCAGAACCACGCTGAGAGCGCCGGTAGAAAGCGCCAGCAGGATCAGCAGCGGCAGGATGTAGTGCATGAGCTCCCGCCCCGGATCTTCACTTTTCCACTCGAAGGTTATCTGATGGCCATCAATGGGCAGCGTCGCTATCCCGCGGCGTCCTGCCAGCGTCGGGGCATCCTTTCGCTGCACGCGCGCCTGCGTAATGCCGTACTCTTCACCCAGCGTGACCAGCTTTTTGTCATCCAGCACGTCGACAAACACCAGAGTAGAGGCCGGGCCGGGGAGGGAGGCGATCCGTGAGTCGTCGCCGGTGGTGATGCGTGCGGCCGCTACCAGCGCCGGATGCCCGGCCTGCATCACTACCGTATTGGCTACCGGCATCGCGTCCGGTTTATCGATCGCCTGAAGCAGTTTTGGGATCGGGTTCTCTCCCAGCCATTCAGTGAGCGATCGGGTAACCAGTTGGCCATTGATGACGCTATACCGGGTCTGGCCGCTACCATCCAGCACAAACACCCCTTCGTAGGTAAAATCACGCCAGAGCGTCGCGCCCATATTCTGGCGGGTATAGGCCCAGTCGGTATCTACGTTAGGGTGAAGATGGCTGTAGGCCTCACCCCACCAGGCATAGTCTTTGATATGCGTGGTAAGCGTCTCTACCCGGTTATGGATCGCCTTATCCAGCAGCATCGCGCTCTGCCTGTCGGCATTCTGATTAATATTCCGCACGATGATCAGCAACGCGACAATGGCGATAACAAACAGCGCGGTCAGGAGCGAGACCATCAGCAGCAGAGCGCGTTTGATAAAGGTTGTGGTACTTTTGTGCTCCAGGTCAGGGCTGGACAGGTCATCGGTGACTGCGAATTTTTGCATTAGTTTATCCACTCTATCCAGTCCATCTGGTATCTGGTCTATCTTATCATCGGCCTGTTTTGGCGGGGCTTGAGTGCGGTCGGGTAACAATCAAGATAGCTGATTTTGAAAGAAAAAGTAGACGGGATAGTCTAATGTTAAAAAAATGTTGCTTGATGTGAGGGGAGACACAACCAGCAGAGGAGGGGGATACGGTGATGACCATGCTTTTTGTGCTGAATTAGCGGGGTTGTGCTGTAAAAAACAACAACTAAACGCAAGGGGAGTTGACGAGGCGGACGCTTTTTCTTAACCTTGCATACCGTAGTCACGCTCGTGACGCGCCCGGATAAGCCGATATAGCTCAGTTGGTAGAGCAGCGCATTCGTAATGCGAAGGTCGTAGGTTCGACTCCTATTATCGGCACCACCTAACCCAATAAAATGTTTTCAAACCGCCATTTCTTATAGATACGTCCTGCCAATTGGCATCCATAAAGCATAAAAATCAGGGAGATTTGATGATACTCTATCATTATACGGACCAGAATGGCTTCATGAGCATTATCAGGGACACTGAAATCACGGCCACGTCGATTCAGTACCTCGAAGATACCCGGGATTATTATCTTACTCTGGACATTGTAAGAGATATTTTATCGGAAATGCTTATTAGAGAAGAAAACTCAGATGTGCAATTCCGGATCCAGCGGTTTAGAGCAAATATTAACAATATTAAGAGAATCAATACCTGTATCTGTTCGCTGTCAGAAGAGGGCGATCATCTAAGTCAGTGGCAGAGTTACTCGCCACCTCAGGGCGGGTATTCAATAGGTTTTGACCGTAATATTCTTCAAGAGTTACTCAAACTACAAGGCTATGTCCTCAAAGCCTGTCTCTACGATGCTGAAGAGCAACGTGCGCTTATTACTCAGGCCATTACAGATGCATTGATTGCTTTTCACAGCTATAACGAGCCTGAGAAAGGGTGGTTTGAGTATCAATCTGAGTCGTCAGCTTATTTTGTAAATAACTTGTCGCGTATTATTCCTTTGATTAAACACTCTCCCTTCGCGGAGGAGAAAGAGTGGCGAATTATATCTGAGGAAGACGTTTCCATTGAACGCCTCAGTTTTAAACAGGGACCGTTCATGCTTATCCCTTTTTACCGTATAATGCTTAGAAAAGATTTTTGGAAGCTTATTCGTAAAGTCGTTATTGGTAATACACCGCAGCCCGAACTGGCTTTTATGGCGGCGCAGAAATTTATTCATCGTCAAGAAACTGAAGCGTCACGAATAATGGTTGCTAATAATGATGATAAAAATATTTCCGTTGTAAAAAGTTTGCTCAAGTTTTAAAGCGGGCTGTAAAAACAGTCTTCTGTGACTGAAACGGGAGAGGATACGTCAACCCTATCACTCGCCACCCAACACTCTGCCGGTCAGGAGTTCTTTCACCGTGCTTAACTCTTTCGAAATTTACACCGTACTAAAAAACCTGGGCTACACGCTTGAGCCGAATAAGTACGAACCCAGCTATGCTTCGGAGCATGCTCTCGGCGATGGCCGTTACCTTTACGTGAAGCGCAAGGCTGACAGAATCATCAATAAAAGCCCCCTGGTACTGCATCCTGACACACTGGCGCTGCGCGATAAGATCGACGCTATTGAAGGCATTTCTTGTGTCTGGGAAAAAACGAAAAGCACCAGCTACCGCCGCTTCCCCCGCGATGGTGACTCTTCCCAGTACGGTTTCGATGCCGATATCGCCTCAGTTGAAGCGCTACATATGCTTCTGGAACTCTTGACCGGCACTAAGCCAAACCCGATCTCTTCTCCCGTTACTCTTCGTAAGGAACCGCCTGCCATGTTTCCATTGAACCAGATCCTTTTTGGCCCACCCGGTACCGGCAAAACTTATTCCACGACCGAGCTGGCGGTTAAAATTGCGGATGGGGAGTGGTATCAGCAGGTTAGCCAGACGCACCGCGGGCAAAGCCTGCGCGATGAGGTCAAAGCTCGCTATCAAACGCTGATCGAAAAACAACAGATCATGTTTACCACCTTTCATCAGAGCTTCTCCTACGAAGACTTTATTGAAGGGATCCGCGCTACTACTGATGAAAGTACGGGCGCGCTGCGCTATGACGTAGTTGATGGGATTTTCAAACAGCTCTGCCAGAACGCGGAGGTAAAAGTGCAGGGCGATGCTTCTCAATCCGTCTCGCTGATCGGAAGGCGCATCTGGAAAATGTCGCTGGGAAATACGCTGGGTGGTGAGGAGTATATCTACGATGAGTGCCTTGGGAATAACTACATTCTGCTGGGGTGGGGCGATAATATTGATTTCACCGGCTGCGCAACGCTTGACGAGGTAAAAGAGCGTATCGTCAATAAAGGATCATCGGCCGATCAGAGCGAGTACATGTCGGTTGCGGTAAATACCTTTAAAAACGTTATTCGTCCGGGCGATCTGATTGTTGTCTCTGACGGTAACCATAAGTTTCGTGCCATTGCTCAAGTCACCGGTGATTATCAATATTTTCCGGAAGGCGAGCGCGTCGGCTTTCACCAGATGCGTTCGGTGAAGTGGCTGCGAAAGTATGAGCCGAGCCTGCCTAAAGAGCATCTCTTCCACAAAACCCTGTCCCAGATGACGCTCTACGAACTGAAAGATACCACTATCGACAGAGAGAAGCTGGCCCAGCTCCTGGCGCCGGGCAATGAGAAAGAGCAACGCGCCTTACCGCATGTGCTGATTATCGACGAAATTAACCGGGGAAATATTTCGCGCATCTTTGGCGAGCTGATCACCTTGCTTGAACCGGATAAACGTCTGGGTGCGGAAGATGCGCGTACGCTGACGCTACCCTACTCAAAACAGAAATTTACCGTCCCGAAGAATGTATTTCTGATCGGAACGATGAACACCGCCGACAAATCACTGATCCAGATGGATTTGGCACTGCGCCGTCGATTCAGCTTCGTTGAAATGCTGCCGCAGCCAGCGTTGCTCGCTGGCGTTACCGCGTTCGGCGTAGATCTCTCTCTGCTAATTCAGCGCATTAATCAGCGTATCGAGGCCTTGATCGACGCTGAGCACACAATTGGCCATGCTTACTTTATGCCATTGAAGGCAATTGAGAGCCAGGGGGAGCGCGAAGCTCAGCTGGGCGTTATCTTTAAAGAGAAGATCATCCCACTGTTAAAAGAGTATTTCTTTGATGACTATGAGCGCATTGGCTGGGTGTTAAACGATCCAGCAAAAGCAGAAAGCGACCGCTTTATCTCGCAGCAAACTTCTGAACATCTGCCTGCGCTAACAACGCTATTTCCAGCGGAGATTGCAGAGGGTCTGTCCGACAGGCGCTACCGTATCAACGCGCAGGCGTTTACCCTGGCGGCGGCGTACCAGGGCATTGTGCAATGACAATTCAGGTATGTGAATATGCGCTTATCACCAGCGATACGTCACAAAAGTCGGGGCTGGATTTAGGCATCGTGTCGAAGCAAACCTTCTCCTGGCTGGAGTCGCTGCATCAGCAGTGGGAGGGCAGTGCGCAAATCGTGAGCCGACAGGGAAAGCGATTTCTCAGGCTGGGCAGCTATGTTGGCTATCTGGAATCACCTACCGGCGAGGCGATCGAAATTTTGCCGAAGACCCGGCTCGGGGAGGATGAGGATCCAATCCGCCAGCGGCGCGTGTTGCGTCGAATGCTCCAGGCGGCGGCGGGCATCACGCCACGGGAAGGGGAGACGGCATCACTTTACCGCAGCAAGCTACCTCTACATGAATGGATTTACAGCGAGTTTTTAAGGCATTTGCTGGAGCTGGTGCGTCGCGGTCTGCGTTCCGATTACCATCTGACGGAAGATGACGACAGCGCGTTTATTCGCGGGCAGCTTGATATTAATCGTCAGATCCGCCAGGCACCCGGCAAAGGCGCGCGTTTTCACGTGCGATATGCAGAGTTTACTCCGCAGCGTATTGAGAATCGTATTCTACGTACGGTGCTGGAGATCGTACTGAGCTCAACGAAAGAGAACCAGACCTGGCGCACGGCCACTACTTTAAAACATCAGATGGCTGATATTGAGCCTATCAGCGATGCATTATCGCAGCTTTCCCGCTGGAGCGATGGCAAGTATCTGCTGGCCTACCGGGCGATTAAGCCCTGGTGTCAGCTGATACTGGAGAAGCATAACCCTGATTTTCAAAAAGGGGGGCACCAGGGCATTACGCTACTTTTCCCGATGGAGAAGCTTTTCGAGTCCTGGGTCGGTTACTCTTTGAAGCGCGCGCTGGCAACAGGATACGCTTTCACTGCGCAGGCCAGACGGCATCATTTGCTCTCACACGCGCTGGACGAGTCAGCGCTTCCGGAAGCCTGGTTTGCGCTCAAGCCTGATTTTGTTGTGCAAAACAGCGACGAAAGCTACGTTCTGGATGCAAAGTGGAAGCTGCTGGATAGCCTGCAGGGCAATCGTGCAAAGAAGTATGGCATCAGCCAGGCTGACCTGTATCAAATGTTCGCGTACGGTCAGAAGTACCTGCAGGGAAGGGGTGATATGATGTTGATCTACCCCGCGCACCCGCTATTTTCCGCACCGCTTCCGCTTTTCGAGTTTGATAAGCGCCTCAGGTTGTGGTGTGTACCCTTCGATTTGGAAACGGGAGCGTTGGTAGGAGGAACGTGGCAGGAAGCAATCAGCGTCTTTACCACTCAGCAAAGGAGCGTTTACGGTGTATAAAGATTTCTATCAGTTGATGCTGGAACAGTTTACCTCACCGGTTGAGTTATTTACCCTTAGCCGCAAGCAGCCCTTCTCCATTTATGCTGAGCAGGAGACGCTGTATATCAAAAATACCGGCGGCAATATCCGCCGGCTCGACAGAAAAAGCGTGGCGGCATTCATTGAGCATTTTGAAGAGACTGGCAGCCAGGCGGCGCGAGATTATCAGGACATAACCTTTAATGCCTCCTATTTGCTGGCGGTGATGCGTTATCTCGACGGCGACGCGATGACCGTTGAGCGATTTCATAGCGCAGAAGATCCCGACAGCGAACGTCGCTACCACCGTTGGCTGAATGCCCATCCCGATGGTTTTGTACTGAACCTTCTCAAGTCCAGTGAAGGAAAAAATAACGCCAGCGCAGAGCAGAAGACCTGCCTACATAGCGCTCAATGCACATATATTAATAAAACAACGACTAGTTTACATCCGGAGCCTTTTACAGGCGGCGACTATTTTAAAGTTTGTGCAACAGATCTGAGCGAGCTGAAGTCAGCGGCGTTAAAAATCACTACGCTGCTGGAGATACGAAAGTGTCCTTGCTTAAATAATAAAGACTAGATCGCTTCAGAGGGTGCCTTGTTAATGACTCGCCTAAAAATTCCGCAGCACCCCTTAAGGCCGCCGTGAATCCTGCCTAAGCGGAAATATCCTTGTATTAATTATCGCGATATTCACCTCGCAGGGCACCCCATCATCGAGAAATACTGTCTCCGTAAGCTCAATAACCGCATCATTTTCCTTTAGTTTCAGCAACGCCAGTATATCCGCGTCGGTCAAATTAATCGCCGCCAGGTTCTGATCCCTGCGCTGGATTTTCTTACCGGTGATCTGCTCGATATAGGAGAATTTCGAGATCTCCAGCTTGCTGAACTCCATGCTGTTAAACAGGCTCACAGGCAGATGGCTATGCTCCAGCGCCACGGGAATATCATCGAAGCACATCAGGCGCAAGATTTTATATACTTTGTCGCTATTCTTGATACGTAGTGCCTGGGCCATATCATGAGAGGGGACGCGAATAATGCTGGCGGAGATAACTTTCCGTACGCCCTTATAACCGTGCTTCTGTGCCTGATAATCAAAGGGGGAGAGGGCGTGAAACCGTCCGGAGTGATTGCTTACGCCAATTGACCCCACAAAAAGACCAGAGCCTTTAACCCGGTAAATTCTTTGCTGTTCTATTAAAATACGCGTGGCTTCGCGAACGGTGGCGCGGGTAATGCCGATATTTTTGGCAATAGCAATTTCAGTATCCAGCTTATCGCCGGGCAGCAGGCCGTCATCCTTAATTTTCTTTAGGATGTAATCGACTACCTCTCTCTGCTTCTCTGTAATGCCATCGACCATCGATTTTCTTCCTGATACGAGTGAAAGAGTCGCTCCCCTGAGCCTGTCTATACATGTATGCCTGATATTCTTCGCTAAGCACCACTTGAGCGATATAGAGATGTGATCGGCTTAACGAATTTGCATCCAAATTCAGCGTGTTCAGCGCAAATTGACCATCGCATATTGTATCTGTCCAGATCCCGGTCCACTATCTAGATGACTATACATCTTAAAGATGTCTATACGTAGACAGTAGCCTGAAACAGATAAATGCGTTTTTTTAATCAGGGAGATAAACATGTCGCAGCTGGCAAAGTGGTTAAATAACGAAAAAGTTCAGTACGTTGACAAAGTTACGGACTGGAAAGAGGCCATTCAAATTGCCGGGCTTCCGCTGCTCAATGAAGGGGCCATTTCACAACGCTATATCGAGGCCATTATCCGGCAGAAAGAGGAGATTGGGCCTTACTTCGTCATCGCGCCGCGAATTGCCATGCCGCATGCACGTCCGGAAGAGGGGGCAAAGGCGCTGGGCTTATCGGTGGTAAAGCTGGCCGAAGCCGTGGTTTTTGATGCGGATGAGAACGACCCGGTAGACACCCTATTTATGTTCTCTGCCCCGGACAGTAATAGCCATATAGAGATGATCTCGCAGCTGGCTGAACTGCTTTCTGATGAAGACGAAATGGAAAAGCTCTTCAACGTGCGTAGCAAAGAAGAACTGAATGCAATTTTACTGACCGATAGCGGTATCGCTCAGTAGACGAACAGTAATCAACGATTAATGAGGTGAGTTATGAAAATGATGGCGGTGTGTGGTTCAGGTCTGGGCAGCAGCTTCATGATGGAAATGAACATCAAAAAAGTGCTGAAAAATCTTAATATTGTGGCGGATGTCGAACACTCCGATCTGGGTTCAGTTACGCCCGACGTGGCTGACGTGTTTGTCATGGCGAAAGACATCGCCTATAGCGCCAACCTGCCTGAGAACAAAATTATTATCATCAATAACATCATCGATCTGAAAGAGATCGAGCAAAAAATACGCGAGTATTTTGAGAAAAATAACGCGTAAACCGAGATGAACATCTTTCCGTAGAGGTTAATATGTTTATTCAACACCTTTTGCAGTTTGTCGTCGACGTGCTGAAGGTGCCCTCCATCCTTGTTGGACTGGTGGCGCTGTTCGGGCTTGTGGCACAAAAAAAGCCTTTCCCGGATGTGATTAAGGGAACCGTAAAAACCATTCTCGGCTTTTTAGTTCTGGCTGGCGGGGCTTCTGTTCTGGTCAGCTCCCTTACACCGCTGGGCGATATTTTTAAGCAGGCGTTTGACGTTCAGGGGATCATCCCTAACAACGAAGCGATGGTCTCCATTGCTCTCGCCAAGTACGGTGCACCGACCACGCTGATTATGGCATTCGGTATGGTGGCAAATATTGTCGTCGCCAGGTTTACCCGACTGAAATATATCTATCTGTCAGGGCACGTCACGTTCTACATGGCCTGCATGGTAGCCATTATTCTCTCGGTAGCCGGTTTCGAAGGTGTTCAGCTTATCTATACCGGGTCGTTAGCGCTGGGTATGCTGATGGCCGCATTCCCTGCGCTGGCTCAGCCCTATATGCGCAAGATCGTCGGCGGTGACCAGGTCGCTTTAGCGCATACGGGCACCATCGGCTACGTTCTCTCGGGCTGGATTGGTACCCTGGTGGGTAAAGGCTCTAAATCCACCGAAGAGATGAACATGCCGAAAAACCTCAGTTTTTTGCGCGACAGCACCATCTCTATCTCGCTGACGATGATGGTTATCTACCTCATCCTGTCAGTATCGGCGGGTAAAGAGTACGTTGAGGCTAACTTCAGCGGTGGGCAAAACTATCTGGTCTACTCCTTTATCCAGGCGATTACCTTTGCAGCAGGCGTATTTATTATCCTGCAGGGCGTGCGCTTGATCCTTGCAGAGATTGTTCCGGCCTTTACCGGCTTCTCTGAGAAGCTGGTACCGAACGCCGTACCTGCTCTCGACTGTCCGATTGTATTCCCTTACGCGCCAAACGCGGTGCTGGTTGGGTTTATCTCTAGCTTTATCGGTGGATTAGTAGGGTTGTTCATCCTGGGCCAGCTTCACTGGGTCCTGATCCTGCCAGGCGTGGTGCCGCACTTCTTCTGCGGTGCGACTGCGGGCGTGTTTGGTAATGCGACCGGCGGTAAACGGGGGGCCATCTGCGGGGCCTTTGCCCACGGGATCTTAATTACCTTCCTGCCTGTTGCGCTGCTACCGGTGCTGGGTGCGATTGGCCTCACCAATACCACCTTCTCCGATACCGATTTCGGCGTAGTAGGGATCGTTCTCGGCAATATGGCGCAGTTTATGGATAAGGGAACCATTACCCTGACTATCACTGGCATCTTTGCGCTGATGGTGATCTATAACTTTACAGCCAAAAAGAGAGCGCCAGTAGAAGAGAGTGCGGGTCAGTAAATAGTGTAAAAGGGAGCAGAGGGGAGGATCCCTCTGCTCTTTTATATCTTTTATATTTATCGATATGAATCAATAGCTACATGTCCAGCATTCGCAGCCGACCCCGCGTCCGTGTTGCTGGCTGTGCTACCGCCCTGGCGATGGCCGCGCCAATCTCCGCGCAGGCGGTAATGCCCTGGACAAAGGGCTGGTCATGCATCAGATAGGGCAGTGCGCCAAAGGCAATACGTCCACGAATGCTGGCGGGTTCCTGAAGCGTGTAGTCATCCCCAACCGTAGGTATCTTTTCCCCGCTGGCGGCAAGCTGCTTGCGCAGCGTCGGAAAAGGCAGATCTTCCGTCTTCAGCGGCTTTTGTCCGCGTGCATCGATAAAGACATCGTACCGGTACCGCTCGCCCTCGGCGAAAATTGTCGTCTGCTTCTCGCCGATCTCCATTTCATAGTTCGGGCCAAGGGCGAGCACGCTGAGGATGCCCGCCTCGCGCAGAGCCAGCAGCCGGCGAATCGACTGCGAGGGCACGGCCGCATAGTTATCAATAAAGATCCGGGCGAGTCCGGCCTCGAACCGCGCGCTGTCCTGCTCATCAAGCCAGGGAACGATAGGCTGAATAGCTTCATGCAGGCGCAGGATAGTATAGCGCCACGGCACCGTACGCCTGTCGCGCTTGTTGCGTTCCACCTCATTCAGATTAGCTTCCGCCCAGCGGAAGGGATCCTGTTTCTTGCGATCGGCAAACCAGGCCGCAAAAAAGCTGTCGGCATCCAGCGTGCTGAGAGCAATCTGCTCGCTCCAGCGCGGATCTGCCAGCGTTAGCTCTTTGACCATTAGCGCGAAAACGCGATCGAGCAGGCCCTGCGGCCCGGCAGCGATCTCACTCTCAATCGCGCGCTCCGTTACCACGGTTAGTGGCTCGTAGGGGATAGGGCAGTAGAAGTCCGCTTCGGGGAGAATACCCGAGCGGGACATAAGCACCATCTGTAATGCGTTGCTGTCCTCTTCAAGGTTGAAGTGCAGGCGTTTATCCTCGGTCTCAAAGAAGGTGCCATGTTGAATAGCCACGGCCATCGCCGCGTCGATGCCGCTCAGGGAGGTGCCCATAATCCCTACTCTACACGCTGGGATGTGAGCCTCCATCAGCCCTGACCAGGGGCTAGGGAAATAGGTGCGGGTCGCACTGCTCTCCTCTGGCCAAACGTGCCCGGTGGCAACGACGGCAAGATCAAACTGCTCCGCAGCCAGTGTATCCTTCGTCCACAGCCGGACGCCCTCCGGCGTGGCCTCAATATCGGTTACCTGACAGGACTCATGCACTTCTATCTCAAAGCCCAACTGTTTCGCCTGCACCACCAGCGCCAGAAACTGAGCGCGGAAGTATTCCCCGAGCAGAATACGCGGTAGAAACTGGCGGACATGCAGGGACGATGCCTGCACGCCGTAGCGGGCCAGATGCGCTTCGCTCTGGTTGCGCAGCCAGTCTATATAGGTCAAAAAGATGGGCGGGATCTCAATGCTGGCAATATTGGCCAGCATCATTCTGGAGTTCTCTTCGCTGCTGTAGGGCATCCCTACGCCAGCCTCGCTGGACTGCTCATAGATAGAAATGGAAAGCGGTTTGCTGTTTTTAAGCAGGGAAAAAAAGGTATAGATACCCGTCGGCCCTGCGCCGATGATTGCAATCTTTTTCATTTTTGTTCACCCGTTATTATTTTTATACCGCCTGTCCGTATGTCGGTCGGGGGCAATAAATTTAGTGTAGACCACGGGTTATGAACGTGACGCCGGGTAGGTGAAGCACACCCGGCGGATGCGGGATTAGAAGCGGTAACCGACGCCGACGTTAAAGCCGTTGATAGAGCGGCTGCCAGCGATATCGACGTTAGTGCCTTCATAGCCAACGTTAATCGCCAGCTGCTCGGTCGGGTTAAACTGCACGCCTGCGCCCCAGGCAAAATCGGTCGATTTCTCAGAGATGCTGTCATGCCCGACGTAGTAATCGCCTGCGTTTACCCAGGTGGTATCACCGTCGGCTTTGGTATGGGCAACGCCGCCCAGCGCGTAGAGGGAAACATACTCGTTAATGCGGTATGCCGGGCCGACCATCAGGGAGTAATATTTCACGTCAATGCTGTTATGCACCGCATCGGAGGCCACGTAGTAATCCTGATCGTCATCACCGCTCATGTAAGTGAAAGAGCCGAGCACGCTGAGAGGAGAGTCCAGCTCATAACGGTATTGCAGGTTAACGCCACGAATATCCTTAAAGCCTTCCACGTCGCTCTGCGCGTAGCCGAGGGAGAGCGTGTTGCTCTCTGCCATTGCTGCGCCGCTGATCATACTAGCTGCGATTACCATCCCCAGAATTATTTTTTTCACTTTTCTGTTCCATTTGCCATCCATTAAGGTGGCAAAATTGTTGGTTTTTTTAACAGGGGATGAAAGGGGGAATAATCTTAAAGCCTTGATAACGTAAGCGAAACACACCCCCTAATCTGGTAGTTGCGGATGGGTTACCTTCGTGAAACATCTTCGCTCGCGGGAAAATGAAACTTAACTAAAATCGCTCAAAAAAACTACTGGATATTTGAACAGGGATTAGTATAATAATTACACAACCCAGTCGGGTGCTACAGTAAGTGAGTGGTGAAGCCTATGATGATTCCATTTGAAAGCCTTAATTCTCTGGATCAATCGGCAACGATGAGTAGCCGTGAAATCGCTGCGTTGACAGGCATAACCCACGGTGAAGTAAAACGTATTGTTAAAAGCCTCGAAACGGCGCAGCGTTTATCTGAGCCGGTAAGGGTGGCAATGTTTGAGCGGGATGGTGAGAGCTATCAAGAGTTTCTGCTGAATAAGCGTGACTCTCTGCTGGCCGTGGCGCGTCTGTCGCCTGGCTTTACCGCTGCCGTACTCGATCGCTGGCAGGAGCGCGAAAACAAAACTGCGCTGCCCGATTTTACCAACCCGGCAGCGGCGGCCCGCGCATGGGCCGAACAGTATGAGCAGCGCCAGAGAGCTGAACAGCAGCTGGCCCTCTCTGTCCCAAAGGCTGAGTTTTTTGACCGCTTCGTTGAGGTACAGGACTCGCTGGGTTTTCGTCAGCTCTGCAAGATGCTGAAGGTGAAAGAGCCGGAGTTCCGTCAGTTCCTGCTGGAGCGCAACATCATGTACCGCGTTAACGGCACGCTGACCCCGCAGCTGCATCACCAGCAGGCGGGCTACTTCACCATGCGCTCCGGCGTGGGTGAAAACCAGCACACCTTCTCCCAGGCGCGTTTTACCGCTAAAGGGGTGAAGTGGGTGGCGAGCCTGTGGGCCGGACATATCGCCACACAGCCAAAAGGCGCGGCAGCGGCTTAATGCCCCAGCCCTGATCCATCAAGATACATTCAGTAAATGAGTCGCCAGCGTAATGCTGGCGATGCTGTTCCTGCCCGCTCTTCTTCTTTCCCTTCTGTTTCTCTCTTGCTGAGTGGCTCAGGCCATACCCGGCAGCGCTTCTTTTATCGCCATGTATTTGTCACGTGAATATATTGTGGGACGTGGCTTATAATAACGCGCAGAAATTGAGTATTTCATTCATTAGCATTATTGTCATTGCTGAAAATGACCGTCCTCGGCTAAAGGCAGGCCCAATGTTAAGTAACCCGATCCCTTTTAGCGGGGGCAACGTTAGTATTAATCATGAATGATGATAAAAAGCCATCTGATTCCAGCAGTGTCGATACGCAGCATCTAATTGATCTCCTTGATAATAATTCTGACTGGGTGTGAGAAGTTGATGCCCAGGGGCGCTATACCTGGTCCTCTAAAGTGGTGACCAGCCTGCTGGGTGTTTCGCCGGAAGAGGTGATTGGTTGCACCCCCTTTGACTTTATGCCACCCGCCGAAGCCGAGCGCGTTGGCCGCGCTTTTTCCGAAATCGTGGCTAAGCGTATTCCCTTCTCTGGATTAGTTAACCGTAACCGCCGCGCTGATGGGCGAATTGTGGTGCTCGAAACCAGCGGCGTTCCGCTGTTTGATGATGAGGGCGAACTGCGCGGCTACCGGGGCATCGATCGCAATATCTCAACGTTGGGTGAGCGCGTCATGCAGTTGGAAACCATCTATGACACCACACCCGTCGCGCTCTGCATGATTGACCGGCAGGGGCGGCTGGTGATGTCCAACAAGGCGATGGCGCAGCTGATGGATGATACCCTTTCAGATGCCCCTGAAAGCCACATTGCCGACCTGATGCCCGGCTGCTGGCATCAGGTCCTGGCCGCTTTTGCCCTTGCCGACACCGGAGCGGCTATCCCCAGTCGGGAGATCGTCTGGCGAAAACGCTGCTACGATACCCACTCCGTGCCGGTGCATGACGCGTCCGGTAACGTCGTGGGACTGTCAGTCACCTGGGTAGATATCACCGAGCGCCGCCGTGCAGAGCAGAAGCTCGCCAGCGCCAATGCGATCCTGCAGCAGCATGCCCAACATGACCATCTCACTGGCCTGTTTAACCGCCGCTATATGGATGAATGCCTCTCGAATGCAATCACCAACGCGCTGGACGAGCAGTTTCCGCTCTCGGTGTGCCTGGCCGATATCGACTATTTCAAGCGCTATAACGATACCTATGGTCACCAGGCCGGAGATCAGTGTCTGCGTAGGGTGGCCGAGGCGCTGGTGGGGGCCCGCCGTCAGTCAGAAGATAACGTCAGCCGCTACGGGGGCGAGGAGTTTTTAGTGATCCTGCCGCGCACCGATAGCGCAGGGGCATTGGCAATGGCGGAGAGGATGCGTCAGAGCATCAACGCGCTGCGCATCCCTCTTGCTGCCAGCCCAACCGGCTATCTCACCATCAGCATCGGGATAGCGACGCTGAGCGAGTGCAGCATGGTCACCGAAGACCGACCGCTGCATATTATCGCCAGCGGCGTGATCAACCAGGCCGATACCGCACTCTATGCTGCCAAACGACGAGGGCGTAACGGCGTCGTGGCGGCAGCGGCGGTGCAACGGGCGTAAAAAACGTGCCGATGTTTACTGTTCAGCGCGGCCATCGGACGAGTAGCCCAGCTTGAAGAGCAGCGCGACAATGGCATATTTTACCGCCTGCGCCAGAACTTCGGTGCAGTCGCCCTCAAAATGCTGAAGTGCTGAATCAACCTTATTCCCCGGCAGCGCCCAGCCGAACCAGACGGAACCGGCTGGCGTGCCGTCTTCGCCGCCGTCCGGGCCGCCGTAGCCGCTAACGGCGATGCCAACATCCTCACCTGATACTCTGACCGCGCCCGCTACCATCTCCTCCACCGTGGCTTTACTGACTGCGGTATGTTTAGCAAGTGTCTCCGGGTTCACATTTAACAGCGTCATCTTCGCTTCATCCGTAAAGGTTATAAATCCGCTGCCGAAAAAAGAAGGAGTGTCTTTTGCTGCGCACAGGGTGGAGCCGAGTAGGCCCCCGGTGCATGACTCCGCCGTGGTCAGGCGTAATTTTTTGCTCGTTAAGAGATCACCCAGTTCATTTGCCAGAAAATCCAACGGTTTTTCCATGAATTGCTGGCAAAATTGTTGCTCTGTTGTCATTGTTGGCTATTCCTTCTGTGCATCATGAATGGAACAAATCTTCTTAAGTATTGCAGCAAAATGTCAGGCTGGACGCCTGGCGTGAAGAATGCTGATTTTTCTAAGAGAAGCGTGCTGTCAGCGGGCACAGAGAAAGGCGTAAAGCCTTCACCGCAAGGTATACTGATTACGTCACCTGTCGTAAAGGATCTGAACATATGATTTCAACCCTGATTTACCGGAGCCGCCTGAGCCCCGACTTTGATGCGTCAAAGTTAGGCGAGCTGGTGTGCATAGCGCAGAGCCGCAACGCAGAGCTGCAAATCTCCGGTATTTTACTTTTCGACGGAACCCATTTTCTTCAGGTGCTTGAAGGTCCGTTAGCGCATGTGAACAACCTGTATGCCACAATCAATCGCGACCCGCGGCACGATAGCGTAGTTGAGCTGATGCGTGACTACGCCCCAAAGCGGCATTTTGAAGATCTTGGCATGTCGCTGTTTGATCTCCGTTATGACAGTCCACGATCGGTGCTGCGTTCGGTCATTATTGCTGGCGCACTGAAGTTCAATCTTGCCTGCGACGGGCGGGTCTATAAATTTATCAAATCATTTCTACGCGGCAGCTGGCGGGAGCAGTATCCCGGGCGAAGCGAGCCCGACCGCTGGGCATTTGTGCCCGTTGAACCCCCACTAGCGCAAACCCTGCCGTTCCTGTTCCCCGATCAGCCCTGCCAGTTCGCTATTCAGCCTATCGTCGAGCCGTTGCGCGGGCAGATCAGCTCCTTTGAAGCGCTCATCCGTAGCCCAAACGGTGGTTCACCTCAGGACTACTTTGCCTCCATCCCGCCGGATAAAATTCACGAGGCCGATCTCCTGTCCAAGGAGTGGGCGTTTGCGCTGGCGAAACAGATCGGCATTGGCAGCCACAAGCTCTCCATTAACCTGCTGCCAATGTCGCTGGTTAACATTCCCGGCGCGGTGGATATCCTGCTGGCGCAGATCACTCGTCACGGGCTGGTGCCCGAGCAGGTGATTGTCGAAGTGACGGAAGACGAGGTGATCTCCGGCTATGACGAATTTACGACGGCGATTATGCAGCTGCGCTCGGCGGGCATCGGGCTGGCAATCGATGACTTTGGCGCAGGCTTTGCCGGGCTGTCGCTGCTTACCAAGTTCCAGCCGGGAGAGCTAAAGATCGACCGTAGCATCGTGACCGATATCCATCTGCACGGCCCTAAACAGGCGATCGTTAACGCTATCGTCAAGTGCTGCGCCGAGCTGGAGATCAGCGTCGTGGCCGAAGGGGTTGAGAAGGTAGAGGAGTGGTGCTGGCTGGAGGCGGCGGGCATCAAGCATTTCCAGGGCTATCTGTTTGCCAAACCGGCTCTTAACGGCGTCGCGCCGGTCTGCTGGCCGGTAAAGCAGGAAAAAGTATAGCGTCAACAAGGGCATTTACCCGGCGAGGCGAGGCCTCACCCGCTCGTGCAGCGCCGGGTTATCGCTCTCATCTTTCAGTTTGACACCGGTCAGGCGGCGTAAAAAAGCCTGCTCCAGCAGCCACGCGAGCTTAAACGCGGCGGCCTCGTGGCTCAGCCCCTCCGGGCGGATATTGGAGATGCAGTTGCGCTCCGAGTCCAGCCGGGTGCGTGTCGGCTGCCAGGTCAGATAGACCCCGAGGCTGTCCGGTGACGACAGTCCTGGACGCTCACCGATTAGCATCGCTACCGCCTTACTCTTCAACGTCTCGCCAATTTCATCCCCCAGCGCCACCCGCGACTGGTGCGCCAGCACCACCGGCCCGGTGGTCAGCCCCAGCGTCTGCAGATAGGGCAGCAGGGCGGTAATCAGCGCCACCGCCTGACGATGCACCGCATGGGAAGAGAGTCCGTCGCCAATCACCAGCAGCAGATCGTGAGCAGGTACCCGGCTGGCCTGAAGCGCGGCGCGGCTCTCGTCGCTCAGCCTGCGCCCAAGATCCGGGCGGTTGAGATAGATATGACGATCCGCCGCGGCGCTGTGAGCGTTTAGGGTATCCAGGCCCAGAGCCGTAAGCTGCTGCACCAGCGGCTCGCTGTCAAAGGGCTGGTGGACCGCATCGCGAGCCTGGGCGTGGGCCAGACCGAAGCTGAGCACCTCTCGGGTTGGTAGGCTTGCGCCGCTACGCCCGAGGGCGATACGGGCGTCGGTAAACTCGCGTAGCAAAGACCAGGCGTCAGGATGATTCATACGTTTACCCTCTCTGGCGGCAGCACGCTCAGCAGCGGATGGTTAGCCCCCGTGAGCCGCAGCTGGCCTGCGCTATCAATAATCTGCATTTTCGTCAGCCACTCGCCAAACTCCGGGGCATGCTTCAGCCCTAACAGACGCCGGGCATAAAGCGCATCGTGAAATGAGGTGCTCTGGTAGTTAAGCATGATGTCATCCGCGCCCGGAACGCCAATCAGAAAGGTCAGCCCGGCGTTACACAGCAGCGTCAGCAGCGTATCCATATCATCCTGATCCGCCTCCGCATGATTGGTGTAGCAGACGTCGCAGCCAATCGGTAGCCCCATCAACTTGCCGCAGAAGTGATCCTCCAGCCCGGCGCGGATAATCTGTTTGCCGTCATAGAGATACTCCGGACCGATAAATCCCACCACCGTATTGATCAACAGCGGATCGAAGTGACGAGCGACGGCGTAGGCCCGCGCCTCACAGGTTTGCTGGTCGACGCCGTGATGGGCGTTGGCAGAGAGGCAGCTGCCCTGGCCGGTCTCAAAGTACATCACGTTATTGCCCAGCGTGCCGCGGCCCAGGCTCAGGGCGGCCTCCCGCGCCTCTGCAAGCAACGCCAGATTAATACCGAAGCCGCTGTTTGCTGCCTCGGTACCCGCCACCGACTGGAACACCAGATCGACGGGGGCGCCGCGCTCTATCAGCGCAAGGGTGTTGGTGACGTGCGTCAGTACGCAGGACTGGGTAGGGATAGCAAAGCGGCTGATGATGTCATCCATCATATGGTTCAGCCGCTCCAACACCGGCAGGCTGTCGCTGGCGGGGTTAATACCGACCACCGCGTCGCCCGCGCCGTAGAGTAGACCGTCGAGCATGCTGGCCGCGATGCCTTTCAGATCGTCAGTGGGGTGGTTGGGCTGCAGGCGCACGCTTAGGTGGCCCGGCAGGCCAATCGTATTGCGAAAATGGGTAACGACCCGGCACCGGCTGGCGGCGAGGATCAGATCCTGATTGCGCATCAGCTTGCTAACCGCAGCGGCCATCTCGGGGGTAATGGCACGGGCGACGCGGCGCAGGGTAAGGGGATCGGTGGTATCATCCAGCAGCCAGTCGCGAAAATCCCCCACCGTCAGGTGGCTGATGGTGGAGAACGCGTCGCGGTCATGGGTATCGATAATTAGCCGCGTCACCTCATCCGCTTCGTAAGGGATAAGCGGGTTCGCCAGGATCTCGCGCAGCGGCACCTCGGCCAGCGCCATTTTGGCCGCCATACGCTCTTCGGCAGAGTCGGCGCAGATGCCCGCCAGCACATCCCCGGAGCGGGCCGGGGAGGCTTTTGCCAGCAGCGTTTTCAGGCTGGCGAAGTGGTAGGTTCGGTGCGCCAGAACGGTTTTATACATGTCGCCTCCTCAGGAGAGGGCGCGCAGCTGCGGATCCAGCCCTGCACGCTCGCGGGCGGTGGCGGTGCTGCGGAACCACAGGTAGCCGCCAAGCATCATCGCCGCGAAGATCAGCGCCAGTAGCGGGTTAAACCAAACCATCGCCACCAGACAGAGCACCGCCATACCCAGCGCAAACGCCGGCGCATAGGGGAACAGCGGCGCTTTAAAGGGGCGAATAAGGTTCGGCTCGCTGCGACGCAGCTTGAACAGCGCGGCCATCGAGGTGATATACATAACAATAGCGCCGAACACCGACATCGTCACGATGCAGGCGGTGAGCGGCATACCGCTGATGGTAATTACCGAGTCCGAGAAGATAGCCGCAATGCCCACCACGCCCCCTGCCAGAATCGCCAGGTGCGGCGTCCGGGTTTTACGGTTCAACGTCGCCAGGCTGGCTGGCAGATAGCCCGCCCGCGCCAAAGAGTAGATCTGCCGTGAGTAGCCCATAATGATACCGTGGAACGAGGCCACCAGGCCAAACAGCCCCAGCCAGACCAGCATATGCAGCCAGCCGCTGTTGTTACCGACGATAACCTTCATCGCCTGCGGCAGCGGATCGTTGATATTGGCGAGGTTACGCCAGTCGCCAACGCCGCCGGCAAAGATCATTACCCCAACCGCCAGCACGGTAAGGGTCACAATGCCGCCGCCCAGCGCGCGTGGAATGGTGCGCTGGGGATCCTTTGCCTCCTCTGCCGCCATAGAGGCCCCTTCAATGGCAAGGAAAAACCAGATAGCGAAGGGAATGGCGGCAAACATGCCGGAGAGGGCGAGGCCGCTAAAGCTCTCTGCCCCTGCCCAGCCGTGGGCGGTGAAGTTGCTCCAGGAGAAGCCCGGCGCGACGACGCCCATAAATACCAGCAGTTCGAAGATTGCCAGCAGGGTGACGATCAGCTCGAAGGTAGCCGCAATGCCAACGCCGAGTATGTTCAGGGTCATAAAGATGACGTACGCGGCGCAGGCGATCCATTTAGCATCCAGCGCCGGAAACTGCACGTTCAGGTAGGCCCCGATGGCCATCGCAATCGCTGGTGGGGCAAAGACAAACTCGATCAGGGTGGCAAACCCGGCAATAAACCCGCCGGTCGGCCCGAAGGCGCGATAGGCATAGGCAAAGGGGCCGCCCGCGTGAGGAATGGCGGTCGTTAGTTCAGTAAAGCTAAAGATAAACGCGCAGTACATTGCCGCAATGGCCAGGGCAACGACGAGAAAGCCCATCGTTCCCGCCTGCGACCAGCCGTAGCTCCAGCCAAAATACTCGCCGGAGATCACCAGCCCAACGGCAATCCCCCAGAGACGGAAGCTGCCGAGCGTTCTTTTCAGTGTGGTTGTAGGTGTCGTCATCATTTGCTGCCTCGCCGTTACACAGTTAAACGGGAGCCTGCAAAGGCAATGCCAGAAAATTAACCCCAGCTATTTCAATGGTATGAAAAAAGCGCGTTAGAAACAGTGCACCGCTATGCGCGGGGCAGTGGTGCAGCCTGCCCCGGCGTGGTGAAAAAAACGGCTACGTTGAGTACGGTGCGGGTTGTAGGCCCGTGCAAGCGTAGCGCCGCCGGGCATTAAACACCTGTCAGATGCGTGCCGATGTAGCGCGCATAGCGCTGGCTTTTCAGATGGGTAAGATCCACCAGCACCAGGCCGTCCACGCAGTGGTTGAAGTCCGGATCGCTACCAAAGTCGATAAACTGGACGCCGCCCGGCGTACACAGTTCCGAATACTGCTTGTAGAGCGGGGGAATACCGCAGCCCAGGTTGCCGAGCAGCGACTTCAGGCGGGTCAGGTCCTCCGTGTAATCCTCGCCGGTAAACTGGGCCAGCACCTCCGGGAGCGAGGCAGGCCAGGGGCGGCGAGAGGTCGCCAGCGGATGCACCGGCGGGAACCAGAGGCGGTAGAAGGCCACCAGCAGATCCCGCGCCGTCGGGGGCAGGCCGCCGGAGATCGACACCGGGCCGAAGAGATAGCGATACTGAGGATAGCGTGCCAGGTAGGCCCCAATCCCTAGCCAGAGATAGTCCAGTCCGCGACGTCCCCAGTAGCGCGGCTGAATAAAGCTGCGCCCCAGCTCGATACCCTGCTGCAAAATATCATCCATTTTATCGCCATAGTGGAACAGGCTGTAGCTATACAGCCCGCCCACTTTCTGCTGTGCCGTGGGCATAAAGCGATACGCGCCGACAATCTCCAGATCGGCCTCATCCCACAGGATCAGGTGTAGATAGTCATCATCATAGCGGTCGATATCACGCCGCTGGCCGCTACCTTCGCCCACGGCGCGAAAGGCGATCTCTCGCAGGCGGCCTAGCTCGCGCAGCACCGGGACATCCTCCTGGCCGTTGCGCTGCCAGAGGTAGATAGTTTTACCGTCTGATGTCTGGCCCAGACACTCCGCCTGCGCCAGGGCGCGTTTCAGGAGTAGCCGCGGCTCCGGTCGGGCGATGGCGCACTCGGTTTTAAACAGTCCCGGCAGACCTTTTCCCAGACGGATTACGTGCTGGCGACACCGTTCCGCCGTGTCGCGAACGTTGGCGTGTGGGTTATGCAGGCTCTCCCAGGGGATACGCTGGCCGAGGGTGATGGGCAGGCTGCTGTCCTGGCGGCGAAACATCTGCTGCATCAGGAGCAGCATCGGCAGGGTAGAAGAGATCAGCGTGCTGACGTAGAAGAGCGGACTATTATGGGCGCGGATAAATACCGGCAGCAACGGGGTACGAAACTTCGCTGCCAGCTTCACAAAGCCGCTATGCCATGCGCTGTCGCGAACGCCGTGGTAGGTCAGACGCGACACCTCGCCCGCGGGAAAGAAGATCAGCACGCCGCCCTGCTGCAGCTGCGTTTCCATCTGCAGCAGCGAGGATTTGCGCGTGCGTCCGCCCAGGTTATCCACGGGAATAAACAGCGAGCTGAGCGGCTCAAGATGGCTCAGCATCCGGTTGGTGACGACTTTGACATCTCGCCGCACACGGGAAACGGCATGAAGCAGGGCGAGGCCATCAAGGGTACCGGTAGGATGGTTGGCGACAATGATGAGGGGGCCATGCTCGGGGATCTGCTCAAGGTCGTGGGCAGAGAGGGTGCTGCGGATGTGAAGATGCTCAAGGATCTGCTCGACCATATCCAGCCCCTTCAGGTGGCGATGGCGGGCGGCGAACTGCTGAAATTCCTCTTCGTAGAGCAGACGCTTAAGCAGATTGCGTTGCCAGGGGGCGGGTTTGGCCTGTGGCCAGAGGTCATCAAGAACGCTGTCGAGACTAAACATGGTGGCTCCTCCATCCGTCTTAGGCAGACAGTAGAAGGACGAGATGGCGTTTATGTGACAGAGAGGTGAACTTTAGAGAGGCAGCGCTTTTTAAAACGGTTAACTTTTCTTATGGATTAGCACTTATTGTCCCTTTTTTAACCGCCATTTGATTATAGGATAGCTAAAGATAACATTGCATATAATAAGGATACTATGGCGCTTTACGGAAAGTTAGTGTTAACCAATGCCGATTATGCACCTTTTACTCTCTACGGTGTCGGTACATTTTTAGCTTTTTCAGGGAATGGAATTTATCGTAATAGAGGTGCTTGTAGTAGCGTCCTCAAGAATGGCCCATTACCTACTGGCAAATACTGGATCGTGGAGCGTGGTTCCGGCGGTTTTTTTTCAGGATTAAAAGCAGATGTGCAAGATACATGGAACCGGGCCTGGTACGGTGCGACGTTTGGGCGCGATGAGTGGTTTGCACTCTATAAAGACGACTGGGGTATTGATGATGGCACATGGATAAACAATGTCCATCGTGGCCTTTTTAGACTCCATCCCGGGCATCTTTCAGAGGGTTGTATAACTATTGCTCATAACTCTGATTACGCTTTAATAAGAAATGCATTAATACGAACTCAGCCTATTCAAGTTCCCTGTATGAAGATGCTGAAAGCTCGTGGATTTATTAAGGTGCTGGCAGATGGAATCAGCAACGGTTGCTCTTAAACTTAAAATCTGGATGCGAAGGTTATTGAAAACGGTTTTTTTTATATTACTTTCAATCGCTGTTGCCCGCTCTTTAGGTAATCCGGAGATTTGGATTAACTATGATTTTGCTGAGAAAATTTCAAGTTACATTTATGCAGACGTGAATGCAGAAACAATATATGACGTCTATTTTTATATATCATTCATAACTGTTATTTTTATTACCGGCATAATTTATATTTTAGTTATCAACTTGATCAAGTTTATAAGGAGTTATTAAATGCCAATCCCCCCGTATCTATGGCTTAAGGATGATGGTGGTGCAGACATAAAAGGATCCGTTGATGTGAAAGACCGTGAGGGCAGTATAGAGCTAATTGGATTCAGTCACGGTATTAATCTTCCGGTGGATAATGCTAATGGCAGAGTTACTGGTACACGTTCACATTCACCAATAATGTTTGAAAAGGAATTTGATAGTTCTAGTCCATATTTATATAGAGCAGTTTCCACTGGACAGACATTAAAAAGTGCTGAAATACGCTTTTATCATATTAATGATGCCGGTCAAGAAGTCTGTTATTTTATGATTTTAATGGAAGGAGTCAAAATCACGGGCGTAAATCCGGGCGTACCAAATACCAAGTTATCGGGGAACTCACAATTAAACCATATGGAAGCAGTCTCTATATTATATGACAAAATCACATGGAAATATGTAGACGGGAATGTTCAATATACTGACGCATGGACCGAAAGGAAAACTGCCTCGTAGCGCCCTTTAATATTTGATTGCGAGGTATAAATATTTTACATGCCCGGCACGCAGAGCGCCACCGGGCACGGCGGTTTAACGCAGGATTTTCCGTTCGGCCAGATCCAGCGCGAAGTAGCTGAAGATCAGATCCGCACCGGCGCGTTTGATCGCACCCAGGCTTTCGAGGATCACTTTGTCCTCGTCGATAGCCCCGGCCTGAGCAGCAAACTTGATCATCGCATACTCACCGCTGACCTGATACGCGCCGAGAGGCAGCTCGGTACGCTCGCGGATATCACGCAGGATGTCGAGGTACGCGCCAGCGGGTTTAACCATCAGGCAGTCTGCGCCCTGCGCTTCGTCGAGCAGCGACTCGCGGATCGCTTCCCGGCGGTTCATCGGGTTCATCTGGTAGGTTTTACGATCGCCCTTCAGCGCCGTCCCGGCCGCTTCACGGAACGGGCCGTAGAAGGAGGAGGCGAACTTGGTGGAGTAGGACATGATCGCCGTGTCGGTAAAGCCCGCAGCGTCCAGCGCCTGGCGGATCGCCTGCACCTGGCCGTCCATTGCGGCGGACGGAGCGATGAAATCGGCCCCGGCGGCAGCGGCAACCACTGCCTGCTTGCCCAGATTGAGCAGGGTTGCATCGTTATCGACACCGTGATCGCACAGCACGCCGCAGTGGCCGTGAGAGGTGTACTCGCAGAAACAGGTGTCGGACATGACCACCATCTCCGGCACCGCGTCTTTACAGATCCGCGACATGCGCGCTACCAGGCCATCCTCTTTCCAGGCATCGCTGCCGGTGGCGTCGGTGTGGTGCGAAATACCAAACGTCATGACCGAGCGAATGCCCGCGTTGGCGAAGCGCTCAATCTCGCGAGCGAGATACTTCTCCGGAATGCGCACCACGCCTGGCATGGCCTCGATGGCTTTATAGTCGTCCAGCTCTTCTTCAACAAAGATAGGCAACACAAAGTCATTGAGGCTCAGCGTTGTCTCTTCAAACATGGCGCGCAGTGCGGGAGACTTGCGCAGGCGGCGCGGGCGGGTAATTAAATCGGTCATGGTATGCCTGAGGTTGGTGAATCAGAGGAGTATTATAACCCAATCAACTCCGGGGTGTTTCGCCAAAACAGGCGTTAATCACCCCGGAGCAGGGAGAGGATCAGGAGGCCGGGACGATCTGCGGTTGGTTGCCGCTCAGCTCGCTGACGAGGTCGTTAACCCCATCGCTCATATTTTTAAAGCGGGTCAGAGGAGAGCGGGTCACCACCACGAAAACGCCGACGTTGCTCTTCGGGATCATCGCCATATAGGTAATAAATCCGCCGCCGCCGCCGGTTTTTTGAATGATCCCCGGCCGGCCCTCTTTCGGCGACATATAGACCCAGCCTAGCCCCAGCGCGTCGGCTTTACCCGGCACGTCCATGCCTACCACGCGTGTCAGCTGGCTGCGCTGGTAGATAAGGGTCTGCATCCGGTCGGCCTGGTTGCTGCGGGCGTAGAAGTCCGAGGAGAGGAACTGCTGCATCCAGCGCATCATATCTCCCGGCGTGGAGTAGACGCCGCCGCTGCCAACTGCCGCCAGGGTGTTATCGCAGGGGCTGGCCCCTTTCTCCGCCACCATCAGGCGTCGGCACTGATCCGGCGAGGGGGTAAAGGTAGTGTCCTTCATCCCCAGCGGACGCGCGATCTGCTCGTCAAACAGCTGCGGGTAGGGCTTACCGGCGGCGTTGGCTAACGCATCGGCCAGCAGGTCGAAAGCGAGATTTGAATAGGAGGCCTGCGAGCCGGGGGCCGTTTTCAGCGTCGCGGTAGAGAGCCAGTTCCAGCGCTGTTCGCGGGTTGGCCAGGTAAAGACCGAGCGGTGCGCCGCGCCGCCGGGCTGCTCGCGAGGCAGGGCGCTGGTATGGGTTGCCAGGTTTACCAGGGTAATTGGCGTCCCTTGCCAGCTCGGCACCCGTGCGCCGGGAGGGGCATACTTGCTGAGCGGATCGTTGAGCTTGACCACGCCCTGGTCGAGCAGCTTCACCAGCATCTCGCTGGTCATCAGCTTAGAGATGGAGGCAATGCGGATCAGCGAGTCGAGCTGCGGGCGCACGTTGTTGCCCGGACGCGTTTCACCGAAGCTGCGAAACACGCGCTGATTGCCGTCGATCGCCACCATCGCCATGCCGGTCGCGCCGCTGCCATAGAAGATATGGTTGGCGTAGCGATCGACAATATCGGACGCAAATTCAGGATCGGGGGAGGTCTGTGCCGCATTCGCTGATGAAAAGGTCAGGGCGCACAACAGAGTGGACAAAAGCAGGCAACGTTTCAACGACAGCATCCATCAAAAGAGTTAAAGAGATATTGCGTATTTATACTACTTACCGGCGCGATGCAAAGCCCGAAAAAGCGCTTTATTTTGCAGTCAAGCGTAACGCTGGGTAAACAGACACTTTTTTCTTGCAACACAATGTCTTCTTTTGACACTGAGCGCTTGTGGTAATCTCACTGGCTTCGGTATTTTCATACGCATAGCAAATTAACAACACAATAAGAGTGAGCCGTCGCAGGAGAGTTTCATGTTTAAATCTTTTTTTCCCAAGCCGGGGCCGTTTTTACTCTCGGCGATCCTGTGGTCGCTGTTAGCCGTCATCTTCTGGCAGGCGGGCGGTGGGGATTGGTTAACGCGTATCTCAGGGGCCTCTAAAGCGATCCCGATAGGCGCATCGCGCTTCTGGTCCGGCAGCTACCTGATCTTTTACGCTTACTACGCCCTGTGCGTTGGCGCCTTTGCTCTGTTCTGGTTTACCTGGGCACCGCACCGCTGGCAGCGCTGGTCGATTCTCGGCACCGCGCTGATTATCTTTGTCACCTGGTTTATGGTTGAGGTGAGCGTGGCGATCAACGCCTGGTATGCACCGTTTTACGATCTCATCCAGCAGGCCCTCAGCGCGCCGCATAAGGTAACTATCGGCCAGTTCTACCGCGAAACAGGCGTGTTCCTTGGCATTGCGATGATCGCGGTGCTGGTGGCGGTGCTGAATAACTTCTTTGTCAGCCACTACGTTTTCCGCTGGCGTACGGCGATGAACGAATACTACATGGCCAACTGGCACCGCCTGCGTCATATTGAGGGCGCAGCTCAGCGTGTGCAGGAGGACACCATGCGTTTCTCCTCAACGCTGGAGGATATGGGCGTCAGCCTGCTTAACGCGATAATGAAGCTGATCGCGTTTCTGCCGATCCTCGTGGCCCTGTCGCCGCACGTGCCGGAGCTGCCGATTGTCGGCCACGTTCCCTATGGACTGGTGATCGCCGCTATCCTCTGGTCGTTGGTGGGTACCGGCCTGCTGGCGGTGGTGGGGATCAAGCTGCCGGGGCTGGAATTTAAAAACCAGCGCGTGGAGGCGGCCTACCGTAAAGAGCTGGTGTATGGCGAGGACGATCCTGAGCGCGCCTCGCCGCCTACCGTGCGCGAGCTGTTTAGCGCGGTGCGGCGGAACTACTTCCGCCTCTACTTCCACTACATGTACTTCAATATTGCGCGCATTTTCTATCTGCAAATCGACAACGTTTTCGGCCTGTTCCTGCTGTTTCCATCGATGGTTGCCGGTACGATTACGCTCGGCCTGATGACCCAGATCACCAACGTTTTCGACCAGGTGCGCGGCTCGTTCCAGTACCTGATCAACTCCTGGACCACGCTGGTGGAACTGATGTCTATCTATAAGCGTTTACGTACTTTTGAGCGTGAACTTGACGGTGAGGATGTGGTACAGGCATCAACCTCACTCAGCTAATGACCGGAGCGGCTATGCAAGCATCACGCAGTTTAACCCTGCTGGCGGGAGCGATCCTTGTCGGCTGTAGCACCTCGCAACCGCCGCCGCTCAAAGAGGGCGAGAAGGCGGTAGACGTGGCGAAGCTGGTGCGGCAAAAGATCCCCGCCAGCGTAAAGGATCGTGACGCCTGGGCAGAGGATCTTGCCACGACCTTTAAGAGTCAGTCCCTCGCGCCGACGCGGGAGAACGTCTGCTCGGTGCTGGCGGTAGCGCAGCAGGAGTCGAACTATCAGGCCGATCCTGCCGTACCGGGGTTAAACAAAATCGCCTGGCAAGAGATCGAAAAGCGCGCCGGGCGGCTGCATATTCCCGCTTTTGTCGTGCGCACCGCGCTGAAGGTGCCTTCGCCCAACGGCAAAAGCTACGCCGAACGGCTCGATAGCGTAAAGACCGAGAAGCAGCTTAGCGCGATCTTCGACGACCTGATTAATATCGTTCCGTTGGGGCAGACGCTATTTGGCTCACTTAATCCGGTGCACACCGGCGGGCCGATGCAGGTCAGCATCGCCTTTGCCGAGCAGCATACCCGGGGCTATCCGTGGAAGATGGCGGGAACCGTGCGTCAGGAGGTCTTCTCCCGGCGCGGCGGTCTCTGGTTCGGGACGTATCACCTGCTTAACTACCCGGCCAGCTATAGCGAGCCGCTCTACCGCTTCGCCGACTTTAACGCCGGCTGGTACGCCAGCCGCAATGCCGCTTTCCAGAGCGCGGTTAGCAAGGCAAGCGGCGTGAAGCTGGCGCTGGACGGGGATGTGATCCTCTACGGCAGCCGTGAAGCGGGCAGTACCGAACGGGCAGTGCGCAAGCTGGGATCGAAGCTGGGCCTCAGCGACGCCGAGATCCGTGACCAGCTGGAGCAGGGGGATCGCCAGCAATTTGAGCAGACCGAACTCTACAAAGGGGTCTATCGTCTGGCGGAGAAGAAGAGCGGGAAGACGCTACCGAGAGCGCTGTTGCCGGGGATTCAGCTTGAGAGCCCGAAGATCACCCGCAACCTGACAACCGCCTGGTTTGCGAAGCGCGTGGATGACCGTCGGGCGCGCTGTATGGCAACAAATTAGTACGGCGTCACGCTAGTAGTGACGCCAGCGCAGCAGCAGGGCGATTACGCCGAGCACGGCGCTGCCAACAAGAAACGGAACCAGACCAAAAATCGTACCCACGCCGAGTCCCATATCGATGCGGGGTCGATTGCTCTCCTGCATCTGCATCAGATTCTCAAACACACCCGGGGCGTGGATCAGCGCGTTCAGCAGCTGCGCACCTGCCCAGAAGCAGAGCAGTACGAAGACCGCATAGGCGATATTGCCCGGCGTGGAGGCGTCTCGTCTCTTCTCGTTGGCAAAGGGCTTCGACATCATAAATTCTGCCATAGTGACCTCCGATACGCGTTATTGAGCTGGCAATGCACCAGTAATTCAGGTTGATTTTGACAGGTCAGAAGCATTGTCAATATCAGATTGGTGACAATTTACGCATTATTATTTGCCCGGTTTATGGTTTTACATCTTCAGTCACAAAATCATGACTTTTGTTGCGTTTTATTAACGATTTCGGATTTTCCGCATGCGTCATGGGCTTGCCATCGGTAATATGCACCGATGCTGTTTTTCTCTACCGGAGCTGCTATGAAACTGCCTGCCAAAATTCGCCGTGACTGGCACTACTACGCCTTTGCTATCGGGCTGATCTTTATTCTTAACGGCGTGGTTGGGCTGCTGGGGTTTGAGGCGAAGGGCTGGCAAAGCTACGCGGTCGGCCTGGTCACCTGGGCGATCGGTTTCTGGCTGGCAGGGTTGATTATTCGCCGCCGTCCCGAGGAGGAGACAGCGGCGGAGTCGCAGGATTAAGCCATCGTACTTTTCAGGGCGCTATCGGCCTGATGGCGCGCTAATGCCAGATCGATCAGGCGGCTGATCAGATCGGTATAGCCCAGGCCGCTGGCCTGCCACAGCTTGGGATACATGCTGATATTGGTAAAGCCGGGCAGCGTGTTGATCTCATTGATAATAATATCGTTATCCTCGGTCAGGAAGACATCAACCCGCGCCATGCCGGCACACCCCAGCGTCTCGTAGGCAGCGATGGCGGTCTGGCGAATGGCCTCATTCACCGCCGGATCGATCGCCGCCGGGATCACCACCCTGGCGCCGTTGTCATCAATATACTTGGTGTCGTAGGCGTAGAACTCGCTGTTAAGCACGATCTCACCGCAGGTGCTGGCCTGGGGATTATCGTTCCCCAGCACGGCACACTCGATCTCCCGCCCCTTAATGCCGGTCTCCACCACAACCTTATGGTCGAACGTAAAAGCGAGGTCGACGGCGGCATGGTACTGCGCCTCGCTGGTGACTTTGCTAACGCCCACCGACGAGCCCTGGTTAGCCGGCTTGACAAACAGCGGCAGCCCCAGCTGTGCCTGCACGTCGGCAAAAGCGTATCGCTGACGGTTAGCGCGGGTGAGGGTGATAAAGGGGGCAATCTTCAGCCCGGCATCGCGCAGCAGGCGCTTGGTGACGTCTTTATCCATGCAGGCCGCCGAGCCGAGCACGCCGGATCCCACAAACGGCAGATTCGCCATCCGCAGCATTCCCTGCAGGGAGCCATCTTCACCCAGCGTGCCGTGAACGATAGGGAAGATCACGTCCACCGCTGGCAGGGCCGCGCCGCTTTCGGCATTGATAAGCTGCGCCGTCTCTCTGCCCGGAATATGCGCCACGCTGATAGCGGAGGGATTCAGCGCGATACGGGCCGGATCGCTGGCGTTCTGTAAATAGTTAGCCTCGTCGTTGACGTGCCATTGACCCTGCTTATCAATCCCCAGCAGCACTACCTCGAAACGGCTCTTATCAATTGCGTCGACGATATTTTTTGCCGACTGAAGCGAGACTTCATGCTCCGCTGATTTGCCACCAAAAACGATCCCTACCCGCATTTTTGCCATCACCACATCCACTCTTATTATCCGGAAAAAAGATACCTTACCACGGCAAAACGCCTGATTCGCGCGCTTCTGCCATAATGTTTTTAGGTGATAAAAGGGGGAGCGCGTGAGAGGCACTGGAGCCATCGTTTTTATGCTTATCGTGGGGGCTGGGGTGGTGGGCTATCGTCATTTGCCCTCGTACTATAATCCGTTTGTACCGCTGCGCCTCGACGATCCGCCGGGCCGCATTACCCAGTTTAAGCTTAAGCGGCTTACCCCTGAGCAGTGTGACGCCCTGCTGGTGGAGGCTAATCAAAAGAAGCTCATTGCTTCTCAGCCCGTCGCCGACAGTACAGGTAGCTGTCCGCTGACCCATACCGTCCGGGTACGGGATTTCGGCCCGGTTAAGCTCAGCAGCAGCTTTCTCGCCTCCTGTCCGCTGGCGCTCAGCTCAGCGCTATTCGTGCAGCAGCAGGCCCGGCCGCTGGCCGAACGCTATATGTCCAGCGAGCTGGTGCGTATCGATCACCTTGGCAGCTACGCCTGCCGCAACATTTACCATCGCGCCAACGCCCGGCTGAGCGAGCACGCCACTGCCGACGCGCTGGATATCAGCGGCTTCCGCCTGGCGAATGGGCAGCAGGTGACGGTTATGCGCGGCTGGAAGCATGACAAAACCCAACCCTGGCTACGGGCGATGCTCAGCGCCAGCTGCGGCTACTATGGCAACGGCTTAGGCCCGGAGTATAACGCCGCTCACGCCAACCACTTTCACCTCGGAATGCGTGGGTATGGATTATGCCGTTAAGTGCCGCTAAGCATAATGTACAGTTATGCTATGCTGGAACCTGCTGTTAAAACCTGAATAATTGCAGATGCTTATGGAATCCTGGAAGGTTAATCTTATTTCGGTATGGTTTGGCTGCTTCTTTACCGGTCTTGCGATCAGCCAGATTTTGCCGTTCTTGCCGCTCTATATTGCCGAGATGGGCGTGACCTCGCACGAGGCGCTGTCGATCTGGTCCGGGCTAACCTTTAGCGTGACATTTCTAGTATCGGCCATCGTCTCGCCGATGTGGGGAAGCCTTGCCGACCGCAAGGGGCGCAAGCTGATGCTGCTCCGCGCCTCGCTGGGGATGGCGATCGCCATTCTCCTGCAGGCCTTTGCCACTAACGTCTGGCAGCTGCTGTTTCTGCGGGCCATCATGGGGTTAACCTCCGGCTATATTCCCAACGCAATGGCGCTGGTGGCTTCTCAGGTTCCGCGCGAGCGCAGCGGCTGGGCGCTGAGCACGCTCTCTACGGCGCAGATCAGCGGCGTCATCGGCGGCCCGCTGCTGGGGGGCTTTCTCGCCGATCACGTCGGCTTGCGGGCGGTGTTTTTTATCACTGCCACCCTGCTGATGGTAAGCTTTCTGGTGACCCTGTTTCTGATTAAAGAGGGCGTGCGGCCTAAAGTCAGCAAGGCGCAGCGCCTGACCGGCAAAGCAGTATTTGCCAGCCTGCCCTATCCCAAACTCATTTTAAGCCTGTTTGTGACCACGATGGTGATCCAGCTCTGTAACGGCTCGGTAGGGCCGATTCTGGCGCTGTTTGTCCAGTCGCTGTCTCCTGACAGTAGCAATATTGCCTTTCTCAGCGGCATGATCGCCGCCGTGCCGGGCGTCTCGGCGCTGATATCGGCCCCGCGCCTCGGCAAGCTCGGCGATCGGATCGGCACGGCGCGGATCCTGATGGCGACGCTAAGCTGCGCGGTAGCGCTCTTTTTTGCCATGTCGTTCGTGACCACGCCGCTCCAGCTCGGTATCTTACGCTTCCTGTTAGGCTTTGCTGACGGGGCGATGCTGCCTGCGGTGCAGACGCTGCTGCTGAAATACTCCAGCGATCAGGTCACCGGCCGCATCTTTGGCTATAACCAGTCGTTTATGTATATGGGCAACGTCGCCGGGCCGTTGATGGGGGCGAGCATCTCTGCAATGGCTGGCTTCCGCTGGGTATTTATTGCTACTGCCGTAGTCGTGCTGATCAATATCTGGCAGCTGGCCATCGTACTCAGGCAGACTCGCCGCACTGCCGTAGGCGCAACGCAAAAATAGTAGTTAAAATGTTACTTTTGTGTAATGTGCCATGCTAAATTTGGCTGAAAATCTTAAAGAGTTGTGTATGAGGATGGTACGCGATGAAAAACCTGATTGCAGAGCTGCTGGTTAAGCTGGCGGAAAAGGAAGAAGAGTCTAAAGAGCTTGTGGCGCAGGTTGAAGCGCTGGAGATTGTGGTTACCGCTCTGCTGCGTCATATGGCCCAGCCGGAGCAGCTGGCATTGATTCAAAGTATCGAAGGTGCGCTGGAGGCGGCTGGTCCGGACTCGCAGGTACCGCGTCAGGACACCGAGCTGTTGCAGCAGTACCTTAATAAGCTCCTGCACCATCCTCGCTCCCGGTAAGCTTAGCCCTATCGGGTGAGTGTGATCTTCCTCTCACCCGAAATATCATACTTTCTCCCCGCCGCGCCTCTCTATAATTTTGGGAAATGTTTCAGAATATTCCCAATAATGATGAATGATAACAATCTTTATTCTAAAACCGCTGTTAACAAGGAATGGGTCGAGACCCCCAGTCAGGACGAGCACTTCCTGTCTGGCCAGCTTTTTGCCCGGCGACTCCGATTGCCGCGTATTTTTGGCCTTGGCTGCCTCTTTTTTCCCTTAGGTGGTGCAATGACCACTCAGCCCGTAGCCGGAGGCTGGTGGCTATTCCTCTTAAGCTGGTCTTTTGTCTGGCCGCATCTTGCCTGGCAGCTGGCGAGCCGCTCAAGCGATCCCCACGCCGCCGAAATCAATAATCTCAAGGTTGATGCGATCCTGGCGGGGATCTGGATCGGCGTGATAGGAATGAACATCATGCCGTCGGCGGTGCTGGTGATGATGGTCAGCCTGATGCTGATGGGCATGGGCGGGCCGCGGCTGTTCGGCATCGGCATCGTCCTGCTGCTGGGCGCTAGCCTGGTGATGCTTCAGCTTACCGGCACGGCGATAACATTTACCAGCGCGCCGCTGGAGTGGTGGCTCTGCCTGCCGTTTATCCTGCTCTATCCGCCGCTGTTTGCCTGGGTGAGCTTTCGTACGTTCACCCGGCTCGCCAGACAGAAGCAGCGCCTGCGGATCATGAGTACCCGCGACGGCATGACCGGCGTCTATAATCGGCGGCACTGGGAGATTTTGTTACGTAACGAGTTTGAGAGCTGCCGTCGCAACCAGCGGATGGCGACGCTGCTGCTAATCGATGTCGACTACTTTAAGACCATCAACGATACCTACGGCCATGACGTGGGCGATGAGGCGATTATCGCCATTAGCCGCCATCTACAGCTCACCCTGCGCGGAAGCGATATCATCGGGCGCTTCGGCGGTGACGAGTTTGCGGTGATCATGAGCGGTACGCCAGTCGACAGCGCGCTTGCGGCGATGAGCCGGGTCCACGATACCCTGGCGGAGATCCGGCTACCCTGCGCTCCGCACCTGACGCTGCAGATCAGCATCGGCCTTGCGCCGCTCACTCCCGGCATGGAGAACTATCGCGCCTGGCTCAAGGCCGCCGATATGGCGCTCTATAAAGCGAAAAAAGGCGGCCGTGGCCGCACGGAGGTGGCGGCCTGAGGGCGACGCCTTCAAACCGCACCGTGCCTAACGTAGGCCGGGCAAACGCAGTGCCGCCCGGCGTTGCAGCGTCAGCAGAGCCATACCCGGTGGCGCTACGCTTACCGGGCCTACAACCGCACCCGTCAAAGCTTGCTTAACGCCTCGGATTTCTCCATGCACTTGGTCATGGCCTCAATCACCGCGGCGCGGAATCCGCGCTCTTCCAGCACCCGCACCGCTTCAATAGTGGTGCCGCCCGGTGAGCAGACCATATCCTTCAGCTCGCCAGGATGCTTGCCGGTCTCCAGCACCATCTTTGCCGATCCCATCACCGCCTGAGCGGCAAACTTGTAGGCCTGCGCGCGCGGCATCCCGCCCAGCACGGCAGCGTCGGCCATCGCCTCGATAAACATGAACACATAGGCCGGGGCGGAGCCGCTGACGCCCACTACCGGGTGGATCATCGATTCGGCCACCACTTCCGCTTCGCCAAAGCTGCGGAAAATGGCCAGCACGTCGGCCACGTCTTCCGGGGTTACCAGCGCGTTCGCGGTGACGGAGGTCATGCCTGCATTCACTAGCGCCGGGGTATTAGGCATAGTGCGTACGATTTTACGATCGTGGCCGAGGGCGCGCGCCAGCTGATCGAGGGTAACGCCCGCGGCAATCGACACCACCAGGGTCTCTTTATTCAGGCTGGAGGTGATCTCGCTTAGGGTCTTAATCATCACGTTGGGCTTTACCGCACCGAAGACGATATCGGCGATCTGTGCCACCTCCTGCGCGCTCTGCGCCGGGTTGATGCCATACTGGTTGCTAAGGGCAGCGACCTTCTCCGGCGTCGGGGTATAGACCCAAACCTGCTCTGGCTGCACCTGGCCGCTGGCAATCATCCCGCCCAGAATGGCCTTACCCATATTGCCGCAGCCGATAAACCCGATCTTCTTCTCCATCGTCTTTTCCCTGAATGTGTGATTAATGGGGGAGTTATAGCTTATCATAGTGACCATAAACTATTCAGGAGCAGCTATGGCAATTTGGGTGGATGCGGATGCGTGTCCAAATGTAATTAAAGAGATCCTGTTTCGTGCGGCTGAGCGTACGCAGACGCCGCTGACGCTGGTGGCGAACCAGACTCTGCGCGTACCCCCTTCAAAATTCATCCGCTCCCTGCGGGTGCCGGCGGGCTTTGACGTGGCGGATAATGAAATTGTGCGCCTCTGTAGTCCCGGCGATCTGGTGATCACCGCCGATATTCCGCTCGCGGCAGAAGTATTAGGGAAGGGGGCGGCGGCGCTTAACCCACGCGGAGAGCGCTATAGCGAAGCCACCATTCGCGAAAAGCTGACGATGCGCGATTTTATGGATACGATGCGCGCCAGCGGGGTGCAGACCGGTGGGCCGGACAGCCTCTCCCAGCGTGACCGTCAGCATTTTGCTGCCGAGCTGGACAAATGGCTGCTGGCGCGGGCACGGCAGGACTTGTCAACGGGACGCCCTTTAAAGTAAGGTGGCGCGACAGATGCCATTTTATCTTTACACTCTGAAACAGGCCATTCATCGCAGTGTCATCATAAATTCGTAACGTTTTATTTACGACTTTTTCGTACTAGTGTAATAGTATGGCGCTTCAACTATTCGTGTTCCGCCGATCGCGGTTCAAGGGAGAACACCAGGTCATGACGTTACCCATCTTTTTAATTGGCGCTCGCGGTTGTGGAAAATCCACCATCGGTGTTGAGCTAGCTCGCGTGCGAGACTGTCAGCTTATCGACACCGACCATGCGCTGCAGGAGCAGGCGCAGATGACCATCGCGGCGATCGTTGAAAAAGAGGGCTGGCCCGGTTTTCGCGCCCGTGAAACAGCGACGTTGCAGGCCGTCTCGGCACCTGCGACGGTGATCGCTACCGGTGGCGGGATTATTCTCAGCGAGGTTAACCGCCGCTTTATGCGCGAGACGGGTGTCGTTATCTATCTCTGCGCTCCGGTAGCGGTACTGGCAGAGCGGCTGGAAGCATTCCCTGAAGAGGCGCAGCGCCCGACGCTTACCGGCAAGCCAATCAGCGAGGAGGTTAGCGAGGTGCTGGCCCAGCGCGATGCGCTCTATCGCGAGGCGGCGCACCATATTGTGAATGCCGCGCAGTCGCCGGAGAAGGTCGTGGCCGATATTCAGGCGGCGCTGCTGCTAGCGCGAGCGAGCTAATTGCAGATTGCGGCCTTTGGCTATACTCATAGCTTTACCAATAAAAAAGGAAGCGCTATGCCTACAAGACCGCCTTACCCGCGTGAAGCCCGTATTGTTACCGTTGAGAAAGGAGGCCAGCAGGAGACGGTAACCTGGTATCAACTGCGTGCTGATCATCCCGAACCCGATTCGCTGATTAGCGAGCACGAGACCGAGCAGGAGGCGCTGGATGCTAAACGGCGCTATGAGGATCCTGATAAAACGTAGTTTATTCTCTCCCGCTTCAAAAATTCAGACAGCACTGAAGAGGCGGGAGGTTGAACGTTACAGAATTGTTATGAGAGCATAAATCAGCAGCACAATTATAAGAACTGAAAACGATGTTAAGAAAGGCGGAACAAAGATGAGTGCAACCCTGGCTATCCTCACCGTGGGTGTGGTGCCTGTCGATGCCGTGATGCCGCTCCTGACCGAGCACATCGACGCGCAGCAGATTACCCAAATTAGTTTGCTGGGGAAGATGGATCCTCAGGATGTGTATGAGGATTACGCCATCGAGCCGGGGGAGAGGCCAGTTCATGCGCTGCTAAACAATGGTGAAGTGGCGCAGGTTTCGCGCAAGAAGGTAGAGCGTGATTTGCAGGCCGTCATCGGCGTGATTGATAAACAAAACTACGACGTCATTTTACTCATGAGCACCGAGCGCTTTACCACGCTCTCCCTTTCAGCCCGTCACGCTATTTTGCTGGAGCCTGACAGGATCATCCCCCCGCTGGTCTCCTCTATTGTCGATGGGCACCAGGTCGGCGTTATTGTGCCTTTGGCCGGACTTATCGAAGGCCAGATGGAGAAGTGGCAGCTGTTAGAAAAGGCTCCCTACTACGAGGTTGCTAGCCCCCTGCACGGCCACGAGAACGAGCTGATTGCCGCCGGAAAAGCCCTACTGGCAAAAGGCGCTGACGTACTGATGCTGGACTGCCTCGGCTATCACCAGAAACACCGTGACCTGCTGCAAAAAGCGCTGGATGTGCCGGTGCTACTCTCTAACGTGCTGGTGGCCCGTCTGGCGTCTGAGCTGCTGCTATAGCCATTTTTCGTGACGGAAATTTTGCGTGACAGAGACAAAGGCTGGCCCCTATAGTGATTTTCCATACACTTATTTATAAGGGCCACCCATGCTTCAAAGTAATGAATACTTTTCAGGTAAAGTGAAATCCATTGGTTTTACCAGCAGCAGCACTGGCCGCGCCAGCGTAGGCGTGATGGCCGAGGGTGAGTACACGTTTGGTACGGCCCAGCCGGAAGAGATGACCGTGGTGAGTGGGGCGCTGAACGTCCTGCTACCCGGCGATACCGAGTGGAAAACGTACTCCGCCGGCGAGGTGTTCAATGTGCCGGGCCACAGCGAATTTCATCTGCAGGTGGCCGAAGCCAGCGCCTACCTCTGCCGCTACCTGTAACGCGTTCTGCCTGTCCCCTGCATCTGTCCCCTACACTGAGGGGACAGTGCGTGCCGTCTTAGCGCTGCGCTTCGCCACCAAGGCCTTCTACCAGACTCTGCACCAGCGCTGCCAGCTCGCCGGTCATCAGGATAAAGTCCGCGTCAAAACGCTGGGCGAAATCATCCCGGTCGATATCTTCATTCTGGTCGCGCAGCTCGTCGGCAAACTTCAGCCGCTTGATCGAGCCGTCGTCGCACATCACAAACTGAATACGCTGCTGCCAGTCGAGCGCCAGCTTGGTCACAAGCTTGCCTGCTTCAATGTGCACCGCAATCTCATCGCTCACCAGATCCTGCTTTTTACAGCGGATCACGCCGCCATCTTCGAGGATCGCTTTCAGCTCCGCCTCGTCCTGGATCTGGAAGCCCTGCGCCGCGCTGCCGCTGCGCACCCACTCGGTCAGGGTCAGTTCGATAGGATTCTCCAGCGTGAGCGGCACGACCGGCAGCGAACCGAGGCTCTTACGCAGCAGGGCTAATGTATCTTCCGCTTTTTTGGCGCTGGCGCAGTCGACCATGATCAGGCCATTAACGGTATCGATCCACATCATGGTCTGGCTGAAGCGGCTAAAAGCGCGCGGCAGCAGAGAGTGGAGCACCTCATCCTTCAGGGAATCTTTTTCGGTCTTCTTCAGCTTGCGGCCCTGATCGGCCTCCAGCTTGGCAATTTTGGCTTCCAGCGTCTGTTTGACGACCGATGATGGCAGGATCTTCTCTTCTTTACGGGCGCAAATGATGATTTGGCCGTTGTTGGTGTGGGTCAAAGCATCACTGTGTGAACCCATCGGCGGAACCCAACCGGTTTTTGCCATATCCTGGCTACCGCAAGGGGTAAATGAGAGCGCGGATAACTGTTTTTCCATCTCCTCTGCACGCAGCGCAATATCGCGGCTGAGACGGTAAACCATTAAATTTTTGAACCACAGCATGATATTTTCCACAGCCTTGTCGTTAAATCAGCGGGCATGATAGCGAATTGTCTTGCCGCTTGCATTGCTAATCCCCCGGTGGGGTTCTACTCTCTTGATATTGCTAAAAATAAGGAGATCGCTGTGCGTATAGGTATTGATTTGGGCGGCACGAAAACAGAAGTTATTGCGCTCGGCGACAGCGGGGAACAGCTATTCCGCCACCGTCTGCCTACCCCGCGCGACGACTATCAGCAGACCATCGAGACTATCGCCACGCTGGTCGACATGGCAGAGAAAGAGACCGGCCAGCGGGGCACGGTAGGAATGGGGATCCCTGGCTCTCTCTCCCCCTACACGGGGGTAGTGAAAAATGCCAACTCTACCTGGCTGAACGGCCAGCCGTTTGATAAAGACCTGAGCAACCGGCTGGGCCGGGAAGTGCGTCTGGCTAACGACGCCAACTGCCTGGCGGTTTCAGAGGCTATCGACGGCGCGGCCGCCGGGGCGCAGACCGTTTTTGCGGTAATTATCGGCACCGGCTGCGGAGCGGGTATCGCCTTTAATGGTCACGCTCACTCCGGCGGTAACGGCACGGCGGGAGAGTGGGGACACAATCCGCTGCCGTGGATGGACGAAGACGAGCTGCGCTACCGGGAAGAGGTGCCGTGCTACTGCGGCAAGCAGGGGTGCATTGAGACCTTTATCTCCGGGACCGGTTTTGCCAGAGATTTTCACCGCCTGAGCGGTCAGCCGCTGAAGGGCAACGAAATTATTCGCCTGGTGGACGAGCAGGATGCCGTTGCCGAGCTGGCGCTGAGCCGTTACGAACTGCGGCTGGCAAAGTCGCTGGCGCACGTGGTGAATATCCTCGATCCAGACGTTATCGTTCTCGGCGGCGGCATGAGCAACGTCGACAGGCTCTATAAAACCGTGCCGCAGCTGATCAAGAACTGGGTGTTTGGCGGCGAGTGTGAAACGCCGATCCGCAAGGCGGTGCACGGCGACTCCAGCGGCGTGCGCGGCGCGGCGTGGCTCTGGCCGCTGGAGGAGTAATTTCCCAGACGAGTGCATGTTTCGTAGGCCGGGTAAGCGTAGCGCCACCCGGCATATTCACGACACAGCAAATTTGCCGTCGAGCTTGCTGTAGCCCAGGCCGTTGATCTTCCTGACCTTGATCTGCACCGGGATCCGCTCCTTCATCGCCTCGACGTGGCTGATGACGCCGATGGTCTTGCCGCTGGCGTTGAGCGCGTCGAGGGCGTCGAGGGCGGTATCCAGCGTCTCGCTGTCCAGCGTGCCGAACCCCTCGTCAAGGAACAGCGAATCGATACGGGTTTTATGGCTCACCAGATCCGAGAGCGCCAGCGCCAGCGCCAGGCTAACAAGGAAGCTCTCCCCGCCGGAAAGCGTGCGCGTATCGCGTACCGCGTCCGCCTGCCAGGTATCGACCACCTCCAGCTCCAGCGCTTCGCTCGCTTTACGTTTCAGCAGATAGCGACCGTGCAGACGAGTGAGCTGATTGTTCGCCAGCCAAACCAGGTTATCCAGCGTCAGCCCCTGGGCGAATTTGCGGAACTTATCCCCCTCTTTGGAGCCAATCAGCCCGTTCAGGTAGCTCCAGTCCGCCAGCTGGCGGGTGGCCTCCTCGATCTCCTGCAGCAGCGCCTGCTGGCGCTGACGGCTTTCGGCATCCTGCCGGAGCTGCTGGCGGATCTCCCCCTGCCGGGTGGTGTTCTCGCGCAGCTGCTGCGCCAGCGCATTTAGCACGTCGCGCGTCTGCTCAACGCTGGCCTCTTCGCTCAGCCCGGCAGGGGGCTGGGCCTGATGCGTCGCCAGCGCCGCCTGGGCCTGGGTCAACAGGGCCAGGCTCTGCTGTAGCTGGCTCTCCAGCGACTGCTGGAGCTGCTCAAGACGCTGGCGTTCGCCATCTTCAAGTAGAGCGGCGAGAAATGCCTGCTGGTCAGGGAAGGGGCTCTGGGCCAGCTCGGCGTCAAACTGCGCCTGCTGCTGCGCTACGCGCCCGGCCTCCAGAGCCAGCTGCTGCTGGAGCGTTTGAGCCTGGCCGTGGAGAGAGACGCAGTCGTGATGCACCTGCTGCCAGCCGTCGAGGCTGACGGGCGCTCCCTCAGCCGGTTCATCGGCAGGAAGCGTCTCCAGCAGCGGCTGGATCTGGGCTATGCGCTCCTGTAGCGTGGCGGCGTGGGTTTGGTTCTGCTGCCAGCGGCGGGACTCCTCCTCCCGGGCGGTAAACCAGGTCGCCTCTTCCTCTTCTGCGGGCGGCGTCAGACCGAGCTGGGCCAGACTCTCCGCCAACGCCTGGCGGCGGGAGTCGATGGTCTTCTGGACGTGCGCCGCCTGCTGCTGAAGCTCGTTGAGCTGCTCCTCCAGCGCCAGCCGCTGGCTGAACCGGTAGAGCTGCTGCTCGCGGGTCTCCTCAGCCTGTAGCCAGCCGCTGACGTCATCCTCGGGCGTCAGCGTGATACCGAGCGCGGTACACAGCTCACGCCACTGCTGGCGTAGCGCCAAATCGTTCTGCGCTTCGGCTTCGGCGGCAAGGCGATCTTTTTCGCTCTGCTTCACCAGCGCTTCCAGCTGGCCCCGCAGGGCTGCGCCGCTCTCCGCCAGCTGCTTGACCTCGCGCTCCAGAGCATCGCGCCGCGCCTGATTGGCATCTACGGTAATCGCCTGGTACGCCGCGACAGCCGGATGGGCGGTCGAGCCGCAGAGCGGGCAGGGCTCGCCGACCCGCAGGCGCTCGCGCTCGGCTTCCAGGCCCTTGATCCGCTTCTCCAGATCGCAGATGGTCTTCACCTCGGCCAGCAGCGCGTTCTTCTCTTTATACGCCTGACGCCGCTCGGTCAGGATCTCGTTGAGCGCTGCCTGCTCCGCGCCGCTCTCGGCGAGCGTTTTTTGCAGCTGCTTGATACGCTGCTGAAGAGGGGCGAAGCTGGCATGCAGCACGTTCAGGCGCTGGCGCAGCGGGCGCTGTTGAGCAAGATCGGCTATCGCCTGCTGCAACGCCTCGGCGCTCAGATCCAGCGCTGGCGCATTGAGGAGTGTCAGCTGCTGCTGCAGCTTCTCCCGGCGTGTGCTGAGCGCCAGGGCATGCTTTCTCTCCTCGGCCTGCTGAGCAAAGTTGGCTCGCCAGCCGGTCAGCTCGCTCTGCCACAGCCGCCAGCTGTCGTGAGCAACTAACCAGTCGGCCAGCGTGTTCTGCTCCTGCCGTAGCGTGCTTATCTGCGCGTCGGCGGTAGCGCGAATGCGGCTGCGCTTGCCTAGCAGCTGCTGTAAGCGAGTATTCACTTCTTCTGCCTGACGCTGGGTCTGGCCGTGGGTGCGGATCTGCTCCTGTAAACTCTGCCACACCGGCCGCAGCTGCTGGGCGGGGCGGGCCTGTTCCAGCGCCGCCAGCTGCGGGCGAGCGCTCTCCAGCGCCTGCTGGGCGGTCGTCAGCGTCGTCTGCGCCCGAACGGCTTCGGCATTGAGTTCCTGGCCGCGCGTCAGCCAGTGAAGCAGGGCCTGTTCGCGCTGCTGGGTAGCGACCAGCGTCTGCTCCTGGTCAGTAAGCACCTGCAAACTTTCATTCAGCGTCTGGGCCTGCTCGGCGCTCAGCAGCTGAATGCCTTCGGCCTGGGCCTGACGCTGCTCCAGCTCGCTGCGCGCCGCCTTGTGTTTTTCAAATACCCTCGCCGAGATCTGACCGTAGATCTCGGTGCCGGTCAGCTCCTCCAGCAGCTCGGCTCGCTCTTTCGGTTTGGCGTTCAGGAAGGCGGCAAACTGCCCCTGGGAGAGCAGCATCGAGCGGGTGAAGCGGCCGTAGTCCAGCCCGGTGAGGGTGGCGGTCAGCTCCAGCTTGTCTTTCACCTTGTCGGCGAGAATTTTGCCGTCGGCGCAGAGCGCCAGCTCGACGCGAGGGACCTGAAGATTACCCCCGGCCTGGCTGCGGGCGCGGTTCTGACTCCAGAAGGCGCGGTAGGCTACGCCTTTTACCTCAAACTCCACCTCCGCCAGGCACTCGGCGGTGTCGCGGGTCATCAGGTCATTCTGCGACTGCGACACGTTACTCAGGCGCGGCGTCTCGTGGTAGAGCGCCAGGCAGATGGCATCCAACAGGGTGGTTTTTCCCGCGCCGGTAGGCCCGGTAATGGCAAACAGGCCGTTGCTGGCAAACGGCTCGGCGGTAAAGTCGATCTTCCACTCCCCCTTCAGGGAGTTGATGTTCTTCAGGCGCAGGGTAAGAATTTTCATGCGTCTTGCTCCTGGGTCAGCTCGTCGACGGTGGCGCTAAAGAGGGTGCGGACCCGCTGGCCCTGCGCCTCGTCCGGCTCCTCAAGCGCCAGTCGGCGCTCGAATACCTCCTCCACGCGCAGCTCGCTGAGGGTTTCCCGCAGCTCGCCCGCCATCATTCGCTGACGCTGCTCACGGCTGCGGCGTACCAGCAGCACCTCGACCGGCAGATCCTCGGTCATCGCCTGAATACGGCGCTGCATGTCCGTCAGCCAGTCGTCGGTGGTGATTTCGATATCGAGCCATACCGGCGGCGATGCGGGAGTCTCGCGCCACTGCGCAAGCTGCTGGCCAATGGCGGCAAGATCGCCTTTGATCACCGCCAGCTGCTGGGTGACCGGCACGGTGAGGGGCGTAATGTCCGCCAGCCTGCCGTCGGTGAAGGTCACCAGATTAACGCTTTTCGCCTTGCCGGTTTCGTCGAAGCTAAGGGCAATGGGCGATCCGCAGTAGCGGATATGATCCTGACCGCCAATCACCTGCGGACGGTGGATGTGCCCGAGGGCGATGTAGTCCACCGGCGGAAAATTTTGCGCCGGGAAGGCGTCCAGGGTACCAATGTAGATGTCGCGCACCGCGTCGCTTTTGCTGGCGCCGACGGTGGTCAGGTGGCCGCTGGCGATAATCGGCAGCGTCGCCTCGCCGCGCAGGGCGCAGGCCTGCTGGTACTGCTGATGGTAGTAGTCGGTGATCGCCGCCAGCAGATGCTGCTGCTTCTCGCTGCCGGAGAGCCCCGCCTGGCTGGTAACGATGTCGCGCGGACGTAAAAACGGCACCGGGCAGAAAACCGCGCCCGGCGTGCCGTCGCGATGGTTAAGCATGAACGGCGCACAGCCCGCTGCCGCTACAACGGTGGTATGCAGAAAGGCCAGGATCTCCCGCGATTCGTTCAGGGTAGCGACCGAATCGTGGTTGCCTGCCAGTACCACCAGGTGACAGCCGGTCTGCTGGAGTTGAACCACAAAGCGGTAGTAGAGCTCGCGAGCATAGCTGGGGGGCGCACCGGTATCAAAGATATCGCCAGCAACGATAATCGCATCGACCTGCTGGGCCTGCGCTGTCTCCAGCAGCCAGTCAAGAAAGGCGGCATGCTCAGCGGCCCGGCTCTTGCTGTAAAAGTTTTGGCCGAGGTGCCAGTCCGAGGTGTGAAGGATGCGCATATCTATTCCGTGGCAAAAAAGCGTAAGGCGGATTATAAACGTTTAGGCACAGCGGGAAAGCGACGATCGTCTTCCGGGTGTCATCTGCACGCTTTCAGGTTCATACTGCCTTCACGCTTTTCATAAATCTGTCATAAATCTGACGCATAATGCGACGCAACATATTGATTACAACTATATAGGGCAAATCATGGCGAGACGTATTCTGGTCGTAGAGGATGAGGCCCCCATTCGGGAGATGGTCTGCTTCGTACTCGAGCAAAACGGCTTTCAGCCTGTTGAAGCGGAAGATTATGACAGTGCGGTGAATCAGCTCAACGAGCCGTGGCCCGATCTCATCCTGCTCGACTGGATGCTGCCCGGCGGCTCGGGGATTCAGTTTATCAAGCACCTGAAACGTGAAAACATGACCCGGGACATTCCTGTTATGATGCTCACCGCGCGCGGCGAAGAGGAAGATCGCGTCCGCGGTCTGGAGACCGGCGCGGACGATTACATCACCAAACCCTTCTCGCCGAAGGAGCTGGTGGCGCGTATTAAAGCCGTGATGCGCCGTATTTCGCCGATGGCGGTAGAAGAGGTGATTGAGATGCAGGGCCTGAGCCTTGATCCCACCTCTCACCGGGTCATGACCGGCGAGAACCCGCTCGACATGGGGCCGACGGAGTTTAAGCTCCTACACTTCTTTATGACCCATCCGGAGCGCGTCTACAGCCGCGAGCAGCTGCTGAACCACGTCTGGGGAACCAACGTCTACGTTGAGGACCGCACGGTGGACGTGCATATTCGTCGCCTGCGTAAAGCGCTGGAGCTGAGCGGTCACGATCGTATGGTGCAGACCGTTCGCGGCACGGGTTACCGTTTTTCGACTCGTTTCTAATCATTGACTGGAGTGTGACGCGTGCTGGAACGGCTGTCATGGAAAAGGCTGGTCTTAGAGCTGTTTTTAAGCTGTATCCCGGCGCTGGTGCTTGGCGCAATGTTTGGCTATCTGCCGTGGTTTCTGCTGGCCTCGGTTACCGGATTACTGATCTGGCACTTCTGGAATCTGCTTCAGCTCTCCTGGTGGCTGTGGGTTGACCGCAGCATGACGCCGCCTCCCGGGCACGGCAGCTGGGAGCCGCTGCTCTACGGCCTGCACCAGATGCAGCTGCGTAATAAAAAGCGCCGCCGCGAGCTGGGCAGCCTGATCAAACGCTTTCGCAGCGGGGCAGAGTCGCTGCCGGATGCGGTGGTGCTCACCACCGAAGAGGGGGTGATCTTCTGGTGTAACGGCCTTGCTCAGCAGCTGCTGGGGCTGCGCTGGCCGGACGATAACGGCCAAAATATCCTTAACCTGCTGCGCTACCCCGAGTTCACCCAGTACCTCAAGCAGCAGGCCTTCGCAAAACCGCTCAACCTCGTGCTGAACAACGGCCGTCACCTGGAGATCCGCGTCATGCCCTACAGCGAGCAACAGCTGCTGATGGTCGCTCGCGACGTGACCCAGATGCACCAGCTGGAGGGGGCACGACGCAACTTCTTTGCCAACGTCAGCCATGAGCTGCGTACGCCGCTGACGGTACTGCAGGGCTACCTGGAGATGATGCAGGAGCAGACCCTGTCCGGCGCGACGCGGGAAAAGGCGCTGCACACGATGCGTGAGCAGACATCCCGCATGGAGGGCCTGGTAAAACAGCTGCTCACCCTGTCAAAAATTGAGGCCTCGCCGATTCATACCCCGAATGAGGTCATTGATGTGCCGATGATGCTGCGGGTTGTTGAGCGTGAAGCGCAGACCCTGAGCCAGCAGCGGCAGACCATTGAGTTTCATGTCGATAATTCCCTGAAGGTGCTGGGCAGCGATGAGCAGATGCGCAGTGCTATCTCTAACCTGGTCTATAACGCGGTAAACCATACCCCGCCCGCAACGCATATTATCGTCAGCTGGCAGCGGGTCGCGAGCGGCGTAGAGTTCAGCGTTGAGGATAACGGGCCGGGCATCGCCGCCGAGCATATTCCACGCCTCACCGAGCGTTTCTACCGCGTCGATAAGGCACGATCCCGCCAGACGGGCGGCAGCGGGTTAGGGCTGGCGATCGTTAAGCATGCGGTCAACCACCACGACAGCCGTCTGGAAATCACCAGCGAGCCGGGCAAAGGCACCCGATTTAGCTTCACGCTGCCGGAAAGGCTCATTGCCAAATCCAGTGAGTAGCGCTGTTGCTGTCAGTATAACTTTCCACAGGCCGCAAAATGCGGCCTGTTAGCTTTGCACCATTCAGCACAGCGCCTGCTTTTCTGCGGTTGCTGCTTTTTTGTTCGCATGTTTAGCCATGTGTTTTTCTTATAATTAGCGTTTTATGCTGGTTATTCACGCTGGTCTACGATAACCATCTGGTTTTGCGATCCCATCTTGCCTTTAAACGTTATAAGCGTTTAAATTGCGCCCCTGTCGATGACAGACAGGCTGGATTTGCGTGGTAAATCGAAAAACTATTCTTCGCCACGCCGGGTGGGAAGCATATCCCGCTGGAATCTAATGATATTACCGCTGTATTGTCCCGTAGGGACTGGCGAAAAAGTCAACACGTTCAACACCACATCCACAGGCAGTTAATACATATGACCCATCGTTTAAAACCACGAGACATCGTTGCTCTGGGCTTTATGACATTCGCGCTGTTCGTCGGCGCGGGTAACATCATTTTTCCGCCAATGGTCGGCTTACAGGCGGGTGAACACGTCTGGACGGCGGCCTTTGGTTTCCTGATCACCGCGGTTGGTCTGCCGGTGCTAACGGTTATCGCCCTGGCGAAAGTGGGTGGCGGTGTGGATAGCCTCAGCGCGCCAATCGGCAAAGTGGCCGGCGTGCTGCTGGCTACCGTCTGCTACCTGGCCGTAGGTCCGCTGTTTGCGACCCCGCGTACCGCTACCGTGTCGTTCGAAGTGGGCATCGCCCCGCTGACCGGTGACGGCGCGATGCCGCTGTTTATCTACAGCCTGGTCTACTTTGCCATCGTTATTCTGGTCTCCCTCTATCCCGGCAAGCTGCTGGATACGGTGGGTAATTTCCTGGCGCCGATGAAGATCGTCGCGCTGGTGGTGCTCTCGGTTGCCGCTATCGTCTGGCCGGCTGGCCCGATCAGCCACGCGATGGATGCCTACGAGCACGCCTCGTTCTCCAACGGTTTCGTGAACGGCTACCTGACGATGGATACCCTGGGCGCAATGGTGTTTGGTATTGTGATCGTCAACGCGGCCCGCTCTCGCGGCGTGAGCGATGCGCGCCTGCTGACCCGTTACACCGTGCTGGCTGGCGTGATGGCAGGCGTAGGCCTGACCCTGCTCTATCTGGCCCTGTTCCGCCTCGGCTCCGACAGCGCTTCGCTGGTCGATCAGTCGGCCAACGGCGCGGCTATCCTGCACGCCTATGTTCAGCACACCTTTGGTGGCGCAGGCAGTATGATGCTGGCGGTACTGATCTTCCTGGCGTGCCTGGTGACAGCCGTGGGCCTGACCTGCGCCTGCGCCGAGTTCTTCGCCCAGTACGTGCCGCTCTCTTACCGCACGCTGGTGTTTATCCTCGGCGGCTTCTCAATGGTGGTCTCGAACCTCGGCCTGAGCCATCTTATCCAGCTCTCTATTCCGGTGCTGACGGCGATCTATCCGCCCTGTATCGCACTGGTTGTATTAAGCTTTACCCGCAACTGGTGGCATAATTCATCCCGCGTGATTGCGCCAGCCATGTTTGTTAGCCTGGTGTTTGGCGTGCTGGACGGTATCAAGGCGTCGGCGTTTGGCGGTATCTTACCGGCCTGGACGACGCGTCTGCCGCTGGCGGAGCAGGGTCTGGCATGGTTGATGCCGACCGTAGTGATGGCGGTGCTGGCAATCTGCTGGGATCGCGTGGCGGGACGTCAGGTAACTTCCAACGCACATTAATCTACGGTTGCGTCTTTAACCACGGGGCTTACAATCCCGTGGTTTTTTTATTTTTAAACGGCAGTGGAAACGATGGAAAGTACGAACAAGCTAAAGCGGGGATTAAGCACCCGGCACATCCGCTTTATGGCGCTAGGCTCGGCGATTGGTACCGGGCTGTTTTATGGCTCGGCGGACGCGATCAAGATGGCTGGTCCCAGCGTGCTGCTGGCCTATATTATTGGCGGCGCGGCGGCCTACATTATTATGCGCGCCCTGGGCGAGATGTCGGTGCATAACCCATCGGCCAGCTCGTTTTCGCGCTACGCCCAGGAGAACCTCGGGCCGCTGGCGGGCTATATCACCGGCTGGACCTACTGCTTTGAAATTCTGATCGTCGCCATCGCCGACGTCACCGCCTTCGGGATCTATATGGGTGTCTGGTTCCCGACGGTACCGCACTGGATCTGGGTCCTGAGCGTGGTGATGATCATTTGCGCCGTCAACCTGATGAGCGTCCGGGTCTTCGGCGAGCTGGAGTTCTGGTTCTCGTTTTTCAAAGTCGCTACCATCATCATCATGATCGCCGCCGGTTTCGGCATCATTATCTGGGGCATCGGCAACGGCGGACAGCCCACCGGCATCCACAACCTGTGGAGCAACGGCGGCTTCTTCAGCAACGGCTGGCTCGGCACGGTGATGGCCCTGCAGATGGTGATGTTTGCCTACGGCGGCATTGAGATTATCGGCATCACCGCCGGTGAAGCCAAGGAGCCGGAGAAGTCGATTCCGCGCGCCATCAACTCTGTCCCGCTGCGTATTCTGGTGTTCTATGTGGGCACCCTGTTTGTCATCATGTCGATCTACCCGTGGAACCAGGTGGGGACCCAGGGCAGCCCGTTCGTGCTGACTTTCCAGCATCTCGGGATCACCTTTGCCGCCAGCATCCTTAACTTTGTGGTGCTGACCGCCTCGCTCTCGGCAATCAACAGCGACGTGTTTGGCGTCGGGCGTATGCTGCACGGCATGGCGGAGCAGGGCAGCGCCCCGCAGATGTTCGCTAAAACCTCTCGCCGGGGGATCCCGTGGGTGACGGTGCTGGTGATGACCGTGGCGCTGCTGTTTGCCGCCTGGCTGAACTACATCATGCCGGAGAATATCTTCCTGGTGATCGCCTCCCTGGCCACCTTCGCCACGGTCTGGGTATGGATTATGATCCTGCTGTCGCAGATCGCGTTCCGCCGTCGTCTGTCGCCGGACGAGGTCAAGGCGCTGAAGTTCAAGGTCCCGGGCGGGGTGCCGACAACGGTTGTCGGCGTGCTGTTCCTCGCCTTTATCATCGCCCTGATTGGCTACCACCCCGAGACCCGCATCTCGCTCTACGTCGGCTTTGCATGGATTGCCCTGCTGCTGGTGGGCTGGATGTTTAAACGTCGAAAAGCAGTGGCGTAAACCACCGCACATCGCATACTGTTCTCTGGCAGGGTTAACCTAAAGGAGAGCAGTTATGCTGAATGCCTGGCATCTTCCGGTCGCACCGTTTGTAAAACAGAACAAAGATAAGCTGCAGATTGTCCTGTGGCTGACCGGAGACGCGCTGCCGCTGCGGGTAACCCTGCGGGCAGAGCATGATAACGAAGAGACCTCGATCCGCATGCATCCGCTGCGCAGTGCGCCAAAGCCTGGCGTCACGGCCTGGCGGGCAGAGATCGACTTAACCAACGGGCAGCCTCGTCGCCGCTACAGCTTTAAGCTGCTGTGGGATGACCGGCAGATCTGGTTTACCCCGCAGGGCTTTAGCCGCTTTCCGCCTGCCCGGCTGGAGCAGTTCGCCGTCGACGCACCGGATAGCGGGCCGCAGTGGGTGGCCGATCAGGTCTTCTATCAGATTTTCATCGACCGCTTTGCCCGCAGCCTGCCGCGCGAGGCCAGCCAGGACAACCTCTACTATCATCACGCCGCCGGGCAGAATATTGAGCTGCGCAGCTGGGACGATCCGGTTACCGCCCACGCTGGCGGCTCGACCTTCTACGGTGGGGATCTCGACGGCATCAGCGAAAAGCTGCCGTACCTGAAAAAGCTGGGCGTCACCGCGCTCTACCTGAATCCGGTCTTTACCGCCCCGAGCGTGCATAAGTACGATACCGAAGACTATCGCCACGTCGATCCGCAGTTTGGCGGCGATGGCGCGCTGCTGCGTCTGCGAGAGAACACCCGCCGGGAGGGTTTCCGTCTGCTGCTGGACGGCGTCTTCAACCACAGCGGCGACTCCCACGCCTGGTTTGACCGCCACAATCGCGGCACCACCGGGGCGTGCCATAACCCTGCGTCGCCCTGGCGGTCGTGGTATAGCTTCTCCGAGGAGGGGCGGGCGCTGGACTGGCTGGGCTATCCGAGCCTGCCGAAGCTGGACTATCAGGATCCCTCTCTGGTGGAAGAGATCTACCGGGGCGAGGACAGCATTGTGCGCCACTGGCTGAAGGCGCCGTGGAGCATGGACGGCTGGCGGCTGGACGTGGTGCATATGCTGGGAGAGGCGGGCGGGGCGCGCAACAATCTCCTGCACGTCACCGGCATCAGCCAGGCGGCGAAGGAGACAAATCCAGAGGCCTATATTGTCGGAGAGCACTTTGGCGACGCCCGCCAGTGGCTGCAGGCCGATGCCGAAGACGCCGCCATGAACTACCGGGGCTTTACCGTGCCGGTGTGGGGCTTTCTGGCTAACACTGATATCTCCTACGATCCGCAGCATATCGATGCGCAGACCTGCGCCGCGTGGATGAACAACTACCGCGCCGGCCTGTCACACCAGCAGCAGCTGCGCATGTTTAACCAGCTCGACAGCCACGACACCGCCCGCTTTATCTCCCTGCTGGGCAAAGAGGTGGATCGCATGCCGTTGGGCGTCGTCTGGCTCTTTACCTGGCCGGGTGTGCCGTGCATCTACTACGGGGATGAGGTGGGGCTGGACGGCAACAACGATCCCTTCTGCCGCAAGACCTTCCCGTGGGATAAAGAACGCCAGGATCTCACCCTGCAGGCGCTCTATCAGCGCATGGCAAAACTCAGGCATAAAACTAAAGCGCTGCGCTACGGCGGCTGTCAGGTGATCCACGCCGAAGGGGACATTTTTGTCTTTATGCGGGTCTATCAGCAGCAGCGGCTGCTGGTGGCGATCAACCGGGGAGCGGCAGCTGACGTCACGCTGGCCGCCTCGCCGCTGATGGAGGTGAAGCAGTGGCAGATCAAAGAGGGGAAGGGGGAGATTATGGCGGATACCCTGCACCTGCCGGCGGTCTCTGCCTCGGTCTGGCTGGGAAATTAAGGTGATAACGCCCGGTGGCGTTACGCTTACCGGGCCTACACCTTGCAACGTGCCTGCGTAGGCCGGGCAAACGCAGTGCCGCCCGGCACGATCGCGTCAGCATGATAACGCCCGGTGGCGCTACGCTTACCGGGCCTACACCTTGCAACGTGCCTGTGTAGGCCGGGCAAACGCAGTGCCGCCCGGCGTTAAAAACTACAGGTTTGTCAGATGTTCGCTGAGGAACTTCGCGACGCCGTCCGGAGAGGCGTTCATGCCCTCTTTACCTTTTTCCCACTGGGCCGGACACACTTCGCCATGCTCTTCGTGGAACTGCAGCGCATCAACCATGCGCAGCATTTCGTCGACGTTACGGCCTAAAGGTAGATCGTTCACCACCTGATGGCGCACGATGCCCGCTTTGTCGATCAGGAAAGAGCCGCGCAGGGCCACGCCCTCGTCCGGATGCTCAATGCCGTAGGCTTTCTGCACTTCGCGTTTGATATCCGCTACCATCGCATACTTCACCGGCCCGATGCCGCCTTTCTCCACCGGGGTATTACGCCAGGCGTTGTGGACAAATTCAGAGTCAAACGAGACGCCGACCACTTCGACGCCGCGCTGCTGAAACTCTTCGTAGCGTTTATCGAAGGCGATCAGCTCTGATGGGCAGACGAAGGTGAAGTCCATCGGCCAGAAGAAGAGAACCGTGGCTTTGCCTGCGGTGTGCTGTTTGAAGTTAAACTTCTCAACGATCTCACCGCTGCCTAAGACCGCTGCGGCGGTAAAGTCCGGGGCCGGACGCGTGACCAGAACCATATTAAATCTCCTTTTAATAATGAGGTTATTTAGCGCAACGCGGCCAGTATAGGAGGGCGAAAAGAGAACGCAATGCTTAAAGCTGCTTATTTTGCGCCTGATCCATCATGCGCGGATAGAACTGCCAGAACAGCGTCTCCAGCGCCGGGTAGTGGGCGTCCAGATCGTGCCAGGAGTCGCGCAGGGCGTCGAGGCGGGGACGGCGGTTAGCCATGCCGTTCAGCACCTGCTGAATAAACGCCATCTCGCGGTAGCGCTCCAGCCAGTTTTCCGACCACAGATAGTTATTGAGGTTGACGAAAGGCGGCGGCGATTCCGGCAGAATGGTGGCCACCTGGGCGCGGGCGTAACGGACAAACGCAGGCAGCGGCTGGTCAGGAGAGATCTGCGCCCAGTGGCGCGAGAGGAAGTGATCCCACATCACGTCCAGCGTAATGGGCGCGACGCGGCGGGTCTCCGGGCGGAACCAGGCTTTGGCCTCACGCACCTCCGGCAAAGCGTCGGTCAGGGCATCCACGCGCCGGTGCATACGAATACCCTCTACGACCTCGTCAGGGTAGGTGCCGTCCGGGTTGCCGCGCACAAAATCGGCGAGCAAATTACCAGAGAGCGAGCTTTGGGCAAGATGCGCCAAATGTAAATGAGCAAGAAAATTCATCGTCTATTCTTTATCCACAGGCGGGTAACGGTTGCAGGGAGCACGCCCCGGCACTAGACTACCCGCCTCTTAATTATGTCTTGAGTTAGCGTCATGCGTGTTGCCGATTTTTCCTTTGAACTACCTGAATCCCTGATTGCCCACTATCCGCAGCCTGAGCGTAGCAGCTGTCGTTTGCTGTCGCTTGACGGGCCGACGGGGGCGCTGACGCATGGTACTTTCACCGATCTGCTCGATAAGCTCAACCCGGGCGATCTGCTGGTGTTTAACAATACCCGCGTCATCCCGGCACGCCTGTTTGGCCGTAAAGCCAGCGGCGGCAAGATTGAAGTACTGGTCGAACGTATGCTCGATGATAAACGTATTCTGGCACATATTCGCGCCTCTAAGGCGCCGAAGCCGGGTGCGGAGCTGTTGCTGGGCGACGATGAGAGCATCCAGGCCACGATGGTGGCGCGTCACGATGCGCTGTTTGAGGTGGAGTTTAACGATGCGCGCCCGGTGCTGGATATCCTCAACGCCATCGGCCATATGCCGCTGCCGCCCTATATCGACCGTCCGGACGAGGAAGCGGACCGCGAGCTGTACCAGACCGTTTACAGTGAAAAGCCGGGTGCGGTTGCCGCGCCAACGGCGGGCCTGCACTTTGACGAGCCGCTGCTCGCTGCGCTGCGCGAAAAGGGCATTGAGCAGGCCTTCGTGACCCTCCACGTGGGGGCAGGTACCTTCCAGCCGGTACGCGTCGACAGCATTGAAGACCACATCATGCACTCCGAGTATGCCGAGGTGCCGCAGGAGGTGGTTGACGCCGTGCTGGCCGCAAAAGCGCGCGGTAACCGGGTGATAGCGGTAGGCACCACCTCCGTGCGATCGCTGGAGAGCGCGGCCCAGGCGGCGAAGAGCGATCTCATCGAACCCTTCTTTGGCGATACGCAGATCTTTATCTACCCGGGCTACCAGTACAAGGTGATCGACGCGCTGGTGACGAATTTCCACCTGCCGGAGTCGACGCTTATTATGCTGGTATCGGCGTTTGCGGGGTATCAGCACACCATGAACGCCTATCATGCTGCCGTAGAAGAGAAATATCGCTTTTTTAGCTACGGCGATGCGATGTTTATCACGTACAATCCTTCCGCTATTCATGAGCGTGTCGGGGAATAAGTCCGCGACACCGGTTTAAACGTCAGACTGTTTTTCTGATGCTGGAGAGTTAAGTGAAATTTGAACTTGATACCACCGACGGTCGCGCGCGTCGCGGCCGCCTGGTGTTCGATCGTGGCGTAGTGGAAACGCCTGCTTTTATGCCCGTGGGCACCTACGGGACGGTAAAAGGGATGACCCCGGAAGAGGTGGAAGCCACCGGCGCGCAGATCATCCTCGGTAACACCTTCCACCTCTGGCTGCGTCCTGGCCAGGAGATCATGAAGCTGCACGGCGATCTGCACGACTTTATGCAGTGGAAAGGCCCGATTCTTACCGACTCCGGCGGCTTCCAGGTCTTCAGCCTCGGCGATATCCGTAAAATCACCGAAGCGGGGGTGCACTTCCGGAACCCGATCAATGGCGATCCGATCTTCCTCGATCCGGAAAAATCAATGGAGATCCAGTACGATCTCGGATCCGACATCGTGATGATCTTCGACGAGTGTACGCCGTACCCCGCCGACTGGGACTACGCCAAGCGCTCAATGGAGATGTCCCTGCGCTGGGCGCAGCGCAGCCGCGATCGTTTCGACTCGCTGGGCAACAAAAACGCGCTGTTCGGGATTATTCAGGGCAGCGTTTACGAAGATTTACGCGATATCTCAGTCAAGGGTCTGGTAGAGATTGGCTTTGATGGCTACGCTGTCGGCGGTTTGGCTGTCGGTGAGCCGAAGGAAGATATGCACCGCATCCTGGAGCATGTCTGCCCGCAGATCCCGGCGGATAAACCACGTTACCTGATGGGCGTAGGGAAACCGGAAGATCTGGTCGAGGGCGTGCGTCGCGGCATCGATATGTTCGACTGCGTCATGCCAACGCGTAACGCGCGTAACGGTCATCTGTTCGTGACTGAAGGCGTCGTAAAAATCCGTAATGCGAAGCACAAAAGCGACACATCGCCGCTGGATCCGGAGTGTGATTGCTATACGTGTCGCAATTATTCACGTGCTTACTTGCATCATCTGGATCGTTGCAACGAAATATTGGGCGCGCGCCTCAATACTATTCATAACCTGCGTCACTATCAGCGCTTAATGGCTGGTTTACGTAAGGCTATCGAAGAGGGTAAATTAGAGAGCTTCGTGACCGATTTCTACCAACGTCAGGGACGACCGGTTCCACCTTTGAACGTTGATTAATTTAATAATGAGGGAATTTAAATGAGCTTTTTTATTTCTGATGCTGTAGCAGCAGATGCACCGGTAGGTGCAGCTGGCCAGAGTAGCCCGATGTCTCTGATCCTGATGCTGGTGGTGTTCGGTCTGATCTTCTACTTCATGATCCTCCGTCCGCAGCAGAAACGCACTAAAGAGCACAAGAAGCTGATGGACTCCATCGCCAAGGGTGATGAAGTGCTGACTAACGGTGGTCTGGTTGGCCGCGTAACCAAAGTAGCGGAAACTGGCTACATTGCTATCGCGCTGAACGACACCACTGAAGTGGTTATCAAACGTGACTTCGTAGCTGCCGTTCTGCCGAAAGGCACCATGAAGGCGCTGTAATTTACTGTTTTCCCAAAGGGAACTGCCGTGTTAAACCGTTATCCTTTGTGGAAGTACATTATGCTGGTCGTCGTCATTGTCGTCGGCCTGCTTTACGCACTTCCCAACCTCTATGGTGAGGATCCGGCTGTTCAAATCACTGGCGCGCGCGGCGTCGCCGCCAGTGAGCAAACGCTGATCCAGGTCCAGAACACTTTACAAGAACAAAAAATCACCGCTAAGTCTGTGGCACTGGAAGAGGGCGCTATCCTTGCCCGCTTTGACTCCACCGATACGCAGCTGCGCGCCCGCGAGGCGATGATGAGCGTATTGGGCGATAAGTACGTTGTGGCGCTGAACCTTGCTCCGGCTACCCCGCGCTGGCTCTCCATGCTGAAAGCGGAGCCGATGAAGCTCGGCCTCGACCTGCGTGGCGGCGTGCACTTCCTGATGGAAGTGGATATGGACACCGCGCTGGGCAAGCTCCAGGAGCAGAACATGGACAGCCTGCGCAGCGATCTGCGCGAGAAGGGCATTGCCTACACTAACGTGCGTAAAGAAGATAACTACGGCATGAGCATCGTGTTCCGCGACAGCGCGGCACGTGACAGCGCCATCTCTTATCTGACCCCGCGCCACCGCGATCTGGTTATCAACACCCAGGGCGACAACGCGCTGCGTGCGGTGATGACCGATGCGCGTCTGAGCGAAGCCCGCGAGTACGCGGTGCAGCAGAACATCAACATTCTGCGCAACCGTGTTAACCAGCTGGGCGTCGCTGAGCCGCTGGTGCAGCGCCAGGGCGCTGACCGTATCGTCGTCGAGCTGCCGGGTATTCAGGACACCGCACGCGCGAAAGAGATTCTGGGCGCGACCGCAACGCTTGAGTTCCGTCTGGTCAACACCAACGTCGACAGCTCTGCTGCCGCCTCAGGCCGCGTGCCGGGCGACTCGGAAGTGAAGCAGATGCGCGAAGGGCAGCCGGTTGTGCTGTACAAACGCGTTATTCTGACCGGGGATCACATCACCGACTCCACCTCCAGCCAGGATGAGTACAACCAGCCGCAGGTTAACATCTCGCTCGACAGCGCCGGTGGTAACATCATGTCTAACTTCACCAAGGACAATATCGGCAAGCCGATGGCGACCCTGTTCGTGGAGTACAAAGACAGCGGTAAGAAAGATGCCAACGGCCGCGCCGTGCTGGTGAAACAGGAAGAGGTGATTAACATCGCCAACATCCAGTCTCGCCTTGGCAACAGCTTCCGTATTACCGGCATCAACAACCCGAACGAAGCGCGTCAGCTCTCGCTGCTGCTGCGTGCGGGCGCGCTGATTGCCCCGATCCAGATTGTTGAAGAGCGTACCATCGGCCCAACCCTTGGGATGCAGAACATTCAGCAGGGTCTGGAAGCCTGTCTGGCGGGCCTCGCTGCCTCCATCATCTTCATGGTCTTCTTCTATAAGAAGTTCGGCCTGATCGCGACCTCGGCGCTCATCGCTAACCTGGTGCTGATCGTTGGCGTGATGTCTCTGCTGCCGGGGGCCACCCTGACCATGCCGGGCATTGCGGGGATCGTCTTAACCCTTGCGGTAGCGGTGGATGCGAACGTCCTGATTAACGAACGTATCAAAGAAGAGTTGAGCAACGGCCGCTCGGTACAGCAGGCAATCGACGAAGGTTATAAAGGCGCGTTTAGCTCCATCTTTGACGCCAACGTCACGACGCTTATCAAGGTCATCATCCTGTATGCCGTAGGCACCGGGGCAATTAAAGGCTTTGCGATTACTACCGGTATCGGTGTGGCGACGTCAATGTTTACCGCCATCGTCGGTACGCGTGCCATCGTAAACCTGTTGTACGGCGGCAAACGCATCAACAAGCTGTCTATCTGAGGAGTGCGTTGTGGCACAGGAATATACTGTTGAACAATTGAACCACGGGCGTAAAGTCTATGACTTTATGCGCTGGGATTACTGGGCTTTCGGCATCTCCGGGTTTCTGCTGATCCTGTCGATTATCATTATCGGCGTGCGCGGCTTTAACTGGGGTCTCGACTTCACCGGCGGTACGGTCATTGAAATCTCGCTGGAAAAACCGGCCGATATGGACATGATGCGTGACGCGCTGCAGAAAGCCGGTTTTGAGGATCCGCTGCTGCAGAACTTTGGCAGCAGCCGTGACATCATGGTGCGTATGCCGCCTGCCGAAGGGGCAACCGGTGGCCAGGCGCTGGGCAGCAAAGTGGTGAGCGTGATTAACGAGGCCACCAGCCAGAACGCGGCGGTAAAACGCATCGAGTTCGTGGGGCCAAGCGTCGGTGCCGATCTGGCACAGAACGGTGCGATGGCGCTGCTGGTAGCGCTGATCTCTATCCTGGTTTACGTCGGCTTCCGCTTCGAGTGGCGTCTGGCGGCGGGGGTGGTTATCGCGCTGGCGCACGACGTGATCATCACGATGGGCGTGCTGTCGCTGTTCCATATCGAGATCGACCTGACCATCGTGGCATCGCTGATGTCCGTTATCGGCTACTCGCTTAACGACAGCATCGTGGTTTCCGACCGTATTCGTGAGAACTTCCGCAAAATTCGTCGCGGGACGCCTTACGAGATCTTTAACGTGTCGCTGACCCAGACGCTGCACCGTACCTTGATCACCTCAGGCACCACCTTAGTGGTTATCCTGATGCTCTACCTCTTCGGTGGCGCAATGCTGCAGGGCTTCTCGCTGACCATGCTGATCGGTGTTTCCATCGGTACAGCATCGTCTATCTACGTGGCCTCTGCGCTGGCGCTGAAGCTCGGGATGAGACGTGAGCATCTGCTGCAGCAGAAGGTGGAGAAAGAGGGGGCGGATCAGCCGTCAATCCTGCCGTAACCGGCTCTTCGCCAATAAAAAAGCCAGCAATTACGCTGGCTTTTTTTATGTCTGACGCCGGGTGGCGCTGCGCTTATCCGGCCTACGTTTCGTGCTTTTGTAGGCCCCGCAAGCTTAGAAGTTGTAACCTGCCACCAGGTAACCACCCCAGCCGGTAGAGCGGACGTTGAAGTTGCCGCTGCCGAAGTTCAGGCTGGCATCGTCATTCCACTGGCCGCCGTTGTGCCAGTAACGCGCGACCACCGAGTAGTGCCAGTGATCGTAGTTCAGGGCCAGAATGTGGCTGGAGGCGATAGAGTCGTTGGTACGCGCCTGCATGCCGTTCAGATCGCGGAAATCTTTGTCGCCCAGCTCGGAACCCCAGTCAAAGTTAGTGAAGCCGATATAGCTCAGCTGGCCGCCCCACAGCTGGGTAATCGGCACAAAGTATTTCACCTTGAAGCGGTAGCCATCCCACTCGTTCTCGTTCGCGGCTTCGTAGTTCTGCCACTGGTACTTAGCATAGACGTTCAGGGAGAGGCTCATCGGCAGGCCGGTATCGATGTCTGTACCCAGACCCATGTACCAGGTGCTCTGACGGCCCGCTTTGTTGCGGCCCATGTCGTAGATGTAGTTATTCGCGAAATACCACTCTTTGAACGGACCAAACGCCAGGCTGGTGCCGGTCAGCTTGTCGATAGAGAAGCGAGGTTCAATCTCCATAAACAGCGGGGAGCCGTGGTTCCAGATACCCTGCGCAGTGCTGTTGCCACCGAAGAAGACCGGCGCATCCATGTAGCCATAGAAGTCAAACCAATCCTTTTTGGCGAACGCTTCGTACTCCAGGTAGGTATCGTTACGAATAGTCGGCCCGAAACGGGTGTGGTAGCTGCCTACCACGTTAACGCTCTGATGCCACCAGTCGGAGACGAACTCGCTGTTGCTGGTTTCGGCCGCATTCACGGCGAAGGTGGAGGAGAGCGCAAGTGCCGCACCGGCGACGAGTAAAGTTTTTTTCATATTTATGCCACTGATTGAAGTCCCTGACGGGATCGAAAGAATGCTGTTGATGCTTTTCAAAATGTTTCGACTTTCTGCGGGCCTATTATAAGTTTCCTTGCTCACAAAAATATGTGTTGTTTCACAGATCCATCATATACGTAATCGATTGCGTTCACGTTTGCGTAGATAAAACGGGGCGATTGTACTGGCAATCTGCGGCATTGCCAATATTTGAGGTTTGAAGAGGGGAAAGTTAAAAGAGGAAGATTAGGCGAAGGGCGGCGCTGCGCCCTTACAGAAAGTAACCGAGTGTGACCTTATTGCATATTGGCTGGCTGAATATCGTGAATGCGGATAAAACCAAGCTGTTCGGGGGTGATGCCGTTGAGCTGCAGCGGAACGCTGACGTCGCTCGGCGCAAGCGTGCTGGCCGGGGCGCTAATCAGCTGGTTCTGGACGTTAACTTCCTGCGGGTTCTCCGTGGTACCCTGAATTTGCCCCCACTCAACCGTGCCGCTAAAGGCGGGTAGCGGCGTATTCGACTCACCCTGAATGAGCAGCGTCAGGCGCGTTCCGCCGGCGTTAGGAGCAATATCTTTCATTGACATGCGCAGCATGCCGAGCTGACTGTTCAGCCGCGCCGGGGTATTGGCGCCGGGCAGCAGATAGACACCGCTCTCAGATTTGGCGTTCAGGCTGTTCTGCTGGGTGATCTTCACCGTCTCATGGTTGAGCTTGCTCATCTCTTTATTGAGCGTGCTCACGCTCTGGTGCAGCTGGCGAACCTCGCTCTGCTGGGCGCAGGCGCTAAGGGTAAACAGGCTCCCCAGCAGGGCGAGCTTCAGATAACGGCTTGTCATGGTAGCGGTTTCCTTAAACGTGTTATTGCCTGTAAGGGTAGATCGTTCCGCCGCGCTTGACATCGATCCTTTATCCCAAAAGTGCTGATGCCTTTGTTGTGGCGGCATATCGGGTTAAAATAGATTTCAGTTAATATTATCTTCAGGACGCCGTATGCATTGCCCATTCTGTTTCGCCGTGGATACCAAAGTAATTGACTCTCGCCTGGTGGGCGAAGGCTCCTCCGTTCGCCGTCGTCGCCAGTGTCTGGTGTGCAACGAGCGCTTCACGACCTTCGAAGTGGCGGAGCTGGTGATGCCGCGCGTGGTGAAGAGCAACGAGGTCCGTGAACCGTTTAACGAAGACAAACTACGCAGCGGCATGCTTAAGGCACTGGAAAAACGCCCGGTCAGCGCCGATGACGTTGAAATGGCCCTCAACCATATTAAATCTCAGCTGCGGGCCACCGGTGAACGTGAGATCCCCAGCAAGATGATTGGCAACCTGGTCATGGAGCAGCTTAAGAAGCTCGATAAAGTGGCCTATATCCGCTTTGCCTCCGTCTACCGCAGCTTTGAAGATATCCGCGAATTTGGCGAAGAGATCGCCCGCTTACAGGACTAGGCCCATGCTGGACGACAAGCAGGACAACAAGCAGGACGAGCTCTACATGGCTCGTGCGCTGAAGCTGGCGCAGCGCGGACGTTACACCACCCATCCTAATCCCAATGTGGGCTGCGTTATTGTAAAAAATGGCGAAATCGTCGGGGAGGGGTTTCACTTCCGCGCCGGGGAGCCGCATGCGGAGGTGCATGCCCTGCGCATGGCGGGAGATCGCGCCCGGGGAGCCACCGCCTATGTGACGCTGGAGCCGTGCAGCCATCATGGCCGGACGCCACCCTGCTGTGAAGCATTAATTAACGCTGGCGTTGCCCGCGTCGTCGCAGCGATGCAGGATCCCAACCCGCAGGTCGCGGGCCGGGGGCTATATCGTCTCTCTCAGGAGGGGATCGAGGTCAGCCACGGCCTGATGATGAGCGAGGCGGAGCGGCTTAACCGCGGCTTTCTCAAGCGCATGCGTACCGGTTTTCCCTGGATCCAGCTTAAGCTTGGCGCGTCGCTGGACGGACGCACGGCGATGGCAAACGGCGAAAGCCAGTGGATCACCTCGCCCGAGGCGCGCCGGGACGTTCAGCGCCTGCGCGCCCAGAGCCACGCGATATTAACCAGCAGCGCCACGGTGCTGGCGGACGATCCGGCTCTGACCGTACGCTGGGATGAATTAGGTGCCGATACCCAGGCGCGCTACTCTCAGGCGGATGTGCGCCAGCCGGTGCGCATCGTGGTCGACAGCCAGAATCGCGTGACGCCGACGCACCGTCTTGTTCAGCAGCCAGGGGAAACCTGGTTTGCCCGCACCCGTGCCGACGAGCGCCAGTGGCCGGACGGGGTACGCTCTATTTTGGTTCCAGAGCATAACGGCCATCTCGATCTGGTTTCGCTGATGATGCTGCTGGGACGCGAGCAGATTAACAGCATCTGGGTAGAGGCGGGCGCGCAGATGGCCGGCGCGCTGCTGCAGGCCGGGCTGGTGGACGAGCTGATTGTCTATCTGGCGCCGAAGCTGTTAGGCAGCGAGGCGCGTGGCCTTTGCGTTCTGCCTGGGCTTGAGAGCCTGGCGGCCGCACCGGCGCTAAAATTCACTGAAATACGTCAGGTAGGCCCGGATCTGTGCCTGCATCTGATCCCCGCGTAGTGCGCTCGTAAAAGGGAAGCAGTGCGTAAAATAGTATGATAAAATCCGCCCCCCTGCGGGGGCTATATGAGAACCCTAAGGTAAGTTTATGAACATTATTGAAGCTACTGTTGCTGCCCCGGACGCTCGCGTCGCCATCACCATTGCGCGTTTCAACAACTTCATCAACGACAGCCTGCTGGAAGGCGCTATCGACGCCCTGAAGCGTATCGGCCAGGTTAAAGATGAAAACATCACCGTTGTTTGGGTTCCAGGTGCTTATGAGCTGCCTCTGGCGGCGGGCGCGCTGGCAAAAGCCGGTAAATACGATGCGATTATTGCGCTCGGCACGGTGATCCGTGGCGGTACGGCACACTTCGAATACGTGGCGGGCGGCGCAAGCAACGGCCTGGCGCACGTTGCCCAGGAGAGCGCCATTCCGGTAGCCTTTGGTGTGCTCACCACTGAAAGTATTGAACAAGCCATCGAACGCGCTGGCACGAAAGCGGGTAACAAGGGTGCTGAAGCAGCACTGACCGCGCTTGAAATGATTAATGTATTGAAAGCCATCCAAGGCTGATTTTTGTAAGGGGAATTCCGTGAAACCTGCTGCTCGTCGCCGCGCCCGTGAGTGTGCCGTTCAGGCGCTTTACTCCTGGCAGTTGTCCCAGAACGACATCGCCGATGTTGAATACCAGTTCCTGGCGGAACAGGATGTCAAAGACGTAGACATCGCTTACTTCCGCGAGCTGCTGTCCGGGGTGGCGACTAACAGCGCATATCTCGACGGCCTGATGAAGCCTTATCTGTCCCGCCTGCTTGAAGAGCTGGGCCAGGTTGAGAAAGCGGTACTGCGTATCGCGCTGTTCGAACTCTCCAAACGTGATGACGTGCCGTACAAGGTTGCCATCAACGAAGCCATTGAGCTGGCGAAGACGTTTGGCGCAGAGGACAGCCACAAGTTTGTGAATGGCGTGCTGGATAAAGCCGCACCCGCGATCCGCCCCCACAAAAAGTAATCTCAAGGCCGGTACGGCGGAGCGCAGTTGCCGCTTCGCCCCGGCCTTACTTTTTTCTTCTGCTGAGGCATAGCGTATGGCATGCGGCGAATTCTCCCTTATTGCCCGTTACTTTAACCGTGTCAGACGTGCGCGTCTGGATGTCGAAACCGGCATCGGCGATGACTGCGCGCTGCTGAACGTTCCGGAAAAACAGACGCTGGCAATCAGTACCGATACGCTGGTATCGGGCATTCATTTTCTCCCGGATATCGATCCTGCCGACCTGGCTTATAAAGCGCTGGCGGTAAACCTAAGCGATCTGGCGGCGATGGGGGCTGACCCGGCGTGGCTGACCCTGGCGCTGACCCTGCCAGAGGTCGACGAACCCTGGCTGAAAGCGTTTAGCGACAGCCTGTTTGAACAGCTTAGCTACTACGATATGCAGCTGATCGGTGGCGACACGACCCGTGGGCCGCTCTCTATGACGCTGGGTATTCACGGCTACGTTCCCGTGGGCCGGGCGCTGAAACGCTCTGGCGCGAAACCGGGAGATTGGATCTACGTCACCGGCACGCCGGGCGACAGCGCCGCCGGGCTGGCGATCCTTCAGGATCGTTTGCAGGTAAACGATCCCAAAGACGCCGACTGGCTGATCAAACGCCATCTGCGCCCGACGCCGCGTATTTTACATGGCCAGGCGCTGCGCGATCTGGCTAACTCAGCTATCGATCTCTCCGACGGGCTGATCTCCGACCTGGGGCACATTTTGCAGGCCAGCGAGTGTGGAGCGATTATCGACGTAGATGCGCTGCCGTACTCGGACGCGCTGCGTCGCCATGTGGATCCGGATCAGGCCCTGCGCTGGGCACTGGGCGGCGGCGAAGATTACGAACTCTGCTTCACCGTGCCCGAGCTTAACCGCGGTGCGCTGGAGGTGGCGATTGGTCAGCTGGGCACTCCCTATACCTGCATCGGGCAGATGAGCGCCGATGTTGACGGCATCAGCTTTACCCGCGAGGGCAGGGCAGTGACTTTTGACTGGAAAGGATATGACCATTTTGCCGCGCACTAAAGATATCGCTAAAAGCCGCCTGAATTTGCGCAATCCGTGGCACCTGTTGGCCACCGGGTTTGGCAGTGGCCTGAGCCCGGTGGTGCCAGGAACGATGGGCTCCCTGGCGGCGATCCCGTTCTGGTATCTGATGACCTTCCTGCCGTGGCAGCTCTACTCGATGGTGGTCATGCTCTCTATCTGTATTGGCGTCTACCTGTGTCACCAGACGGCAAAAGATATGGGCGTACACGATCACGGCAGCATTGTCTGGGATGAGTTTATCGGGATGTGGATCACCCTGATGGCGCTCCCCACCAACGACTGGCAGTGGGTAGCCGCCGGGTTTGTGCTGTTTCGCATCTTTGATATGTGGAAACCCTGGCCGATCCGCTGGTTTGACCGCAACGTACACGGTGGGATGGGTATCATCGTCGATGATATTGTTGCTGGGATCGTGGCGGCGGGGATCCTCTATCTGATTGGCCATCACTGGCCCATTGGTATCCTTTAGCCTCGTAAAATGCCGGATGGCGGCGGTAACGCCTTATCCGGCCTGGGTGTTCCAGATCAACCGAACCTATTTGAATCCGACAACTGGATGCTGCTTGTAGGGCGTCTCCAGCTCGGCAATCTGCTCTGGCGTCAGGGTTAACTCTACCGCCTGGATCAGCTCCTCAAGCTGCTCTTCCCGCGAGGCACCGATAATCGGTGCGGCCACGCCGGGCTTGCTCAGCAGCCAGGCAATGGCTACCTGCGCCCGGGTTGCGCCGGTCTCTTCCGCGATCCCCGCCAGCCGCTCGGCAATCTGCGCGTCCCCGGCGTCGCTTTCGTTATAGAGCGTTTTACCAAATTCATCCGACACCGAGCGAGCAGTGGTTTCCCCCCACGGGCGGGTCAGACGACCGCGCGCCAGCGGACTCCACGGGATCACCGCGACGCCTTCCCGGTAGCAGAGCGGCAGCATCTCGCGCTCTTCCTCACGGTAGATGAGATTGTAGTGGTTCTGCATGGTCACGAAGCGCGCCCAGCCGTTTTGATCCTGAAGCGCCAGCGCCTGAGCGAACTGCGAGGCGTGCATAGATGATGCGCCGATGTAGCGCGCCTTACCGGCCTTCACTACCTCATCCAGCGCCTCCAGCGTCTCTTCGATCGGGGTGTTATAGTCCCAGCGGTGGATCTGTAGCAGGTCAACATACTCCATGCCGAGGCGGCGCAGGCTGTCGTCAATCGAGCGCAGGATCTGCGGGCGGGAAAGCCCTTCCGGCAGATCGCCCACCTGGTGATAGACCTTGGTGGCGACGACGACCTCTTCGCGGCGGGCGAAATCCTTCAGCGCCCGGCCCACAATCTCTTCGCTGCTGCCGTCGGAGTAGCTGTTTGCGGTGTCGAAAAAGTTGATGCCGCCCTCAAGGGCGTGCTTGATGATGAGACGGCTGCTCTCTTCTGGCAGGGTCCAGGCATGATTGCCCCGGTCCGGTTCGCCAAAGGTCATACAGCCAAGACAAAGACGGGAAACCTTAAGATCCGTTGTTCCTAACGTGTTGTATTGCATGGTTCCACTCCTGCATAAGGGTACGAGTACCCTTAAGCATAGCAGGAGCGGAACCGGAGGCTCAGGCCAGCCAGGTCTGAATTTTTGCGGTGATACCGGCGGCGTCGAGACCCAGCTCGATGCGCGCCTCCTCCTGCGTGCCCTGCGGAATAAAGTAGTCCGGCAGGCCGAGGTTGAGAACCGGAACCGGTTTGCGGTTAGCCATCAGCACCTCGTTCACGCCGCTGCCGGCGCCGCCGATAATAGCGTTCTCTTCCAGAGTGACCAGCGACGCATGGGTCGCAGCCAGCTCAAGGATCAGCGCCTCGTCGAGAGGCTTCACAAAACGCATATCCACCAGCGTGGCGTTCAGCGTCTCGGCCGCTTGTTCCGCCTCCGGCAGCAGGGTGCCGAAGTTGAGGATCGCGATCGCTTCACCCTGGCGTTTCACCACGCCTTTTCCGATAGGCAGCGCGGCCAGCGGCTCAAGCGTCACGCCCACGGCGTTACCGCGCGGATAGCGTACGGCGCTCGGGCCTTCGCTGTAGTGATAGCCGGTGTAGAGCATCTGGCGACACTCGTTCTCATCGCTTGGGGTCATGATCACCATCTCCGGCACGCAGCGCAGGAAGGAGATATCAAATGCCCCCTGATGTGTCTGCCCATCCGCGCCGACAATCCCCGCCCGGTCGATAGCAAACAGCACCGGCAGCTTCTGGATCGCGACGTCGTGGATCACCTGATCGTAAGCGCGTTGCAGGAAGGTAGAGTAGATCGCCACCACCGGCTTATAGCCGCCGATCGCCAGCCCGGCGGCAAAGGTCACCGCGTGCTGCTCGGCAATCGCCACGTCAAAGTACTGCTGCGGATACTTGCGGGAGAACTCTACCATGCCGGAACCTTCGCGCATCGCGGGGGTCACGGCCATCAGCTTGTTGTCCTTCGCCGCCGTCTCGCACAGCCAGTCGCCAAAGATTTTTGAGTAGGAGGGCATGCCGCCGCTGCTTTTTGGCAGCGTACCTTTGGCCGGATCGAATTTCGGTACGGCGTGGAAGGTGATCGGATCTTTTTCGGCTGGCTCGTAGCCGCGCCCTTTTTTGGTCATGATGTGCAGGAACTGCGGACCCTTCAGGTCACGCATGTTCTTCAGCGTGGTAACCAGGCCCAGCACGTCATGACCGTCGACAGGCCCGATGTAGTTAAAGCCCAGCTCTTCAAACAGGGTGCCGGGTACAACCATGCCCTTAATATGCTCTTCGGTGCGCTTCAGGAGCTCTTTGATCGGCGGCACATTGGAGAAGACCCGCTTTCCGCCCTCGCGCAGGGTCGAGTAGAGCTTACCCGAAAGCAGCTGCGCCAGGTGATTGTTGAGCGCGCCGACGTTCTCGGAAATCGACATCTCGTTGTCGTTGAGGATCACCAGCATATCCGGCCTGATATCACCGGCGTGGTTCATCGCTTCGAAGGCCATGCCAGCGGTGATCGCCCCGTCGCCAATCACGCAGACGGTACGGCGCTGTTTGCCCTCTTTCTCCGCCGCCACTGCAATGCCGATTCCGGCGCTGATTGAGGTCGATGAGTGGCCGACGCTCAGCACGTCATATTCGCTCTCGCCGCGCCACGGGAAGGGGTGCAGGCCGCCTTTCTGCCGGATGGTATCGATGCGATCCCGGCGGCCGGTCAGGATTTTGTGTGGATAAGCCTGATGGCCGACGTCCCAGATAAGCTGATCGAACGGCGTATTGTAGACATAGTGCAGCGCCACGGTCAGCTCAACCGTGCCAAGCCCGGAGGCGAAGTGGCCGCTGGAGCGGCTCACGCTGTCGAGAAGATAGCGGCGCAGCTCGTCGCAAAGCTTTGGCAGGCTCTCTTTGGGCAGCAGGCGCAGATCCTGAGTGGCGTTAACCAGCGCCAGGGTCGGGTATTTGGCAGTATCAAAACTCATCAGAGACTCATTGTTGTTTATTTATCACGCTGAATTATAAAGTCGGCCAGCGCTTCCAGGGTCGAGGTGTCCAGAGAGTAGGCGGCCAGCTGCGCTAACGCGCTGCGGGCGTCGTCAATCAGGTCACGGGCTTTCGTGCGGGCTTGCTCAAGGCCCAGCAGGGCAGGATAGGTGCTTTTACCAAGCTGCTGATCGGCCCCCTGACGTTTGCCGAGAGTTGCAGTATCACCCACCACATCCAGAATGTCATCCTGTACCTGGAATGCCAGACCGATAGATTCGGCGTAGCGATCGAGAATGGGCAGCACCTTACGTCCTCTCTCGCCTGCGCTTAATGCGCCCATGCGCACCGCCGCGCGGATCAGCGCCCCGGTTTTATGCCGGTGGATACGCTCCAGCTCGGCAAGCTGAACCTGTTTGCCTTCGGCTTCCATATCCAGCGCCTGTCCGCCGCACATGCCTGCAACGCCGCTGGCCTGCGCCAGCTCGGCCACCATCGCCAGCCGATCGCGATCGGTAACTTCCGGCATCGGCGCATCGGCAAGGATAGAGAATGCCAGCGTCTGCAGGGCATCCCCAGCCAGAATGGCGCTCGCCTCACCGTATTTAATATGGCAGGTCGGCTGACCCCGACGCAGATCGTCATTGTCCATTGCCGGCAGATCGTCATGGATCAGGGAGTAGGCATGAATGCACTCCACGGCGGCGGCGGGCGCATCCAGCGTGTGTGCGCTGACGCCAAACATGCTGCCTGTCGCATAGACCAGAAACGGTCGCAGGCGTTTGCCGCCTAATAGTGCGCCATAGTTCATGGCCTCAACCAGAGGAGTGTTCTGAAAGGGCAGGGGGGTGATGAAACGTCGCAGTGCGGCATTGGCCTGTTCGACGCAGGTCTCTAATTGCGCTGTAAAATCCATCTTACTCGGCGTCCGGGGTAAAGGGAGTGAGCGGGGCCTCGTCCTGTTCTGAGAGCAGGATCTGCACGCGCTGCTCTGCCTGCTGTAACTTCGTCTGTCCCTGGCGTGCCAGCTGCACGCCGCGTTCGAATTCGCTCAGTGCCTCTTCAAGAGGCAGATCGCCGCTCTCAAGGCGGGTCACTATCTGTTCCAGCTCGGTAAGTGCCGTTTCAAAGCTGGCCGGTGCGTCGTTTTTCTTTGCCATAAGGATGTCTGACTCTCGTTTTATTCATCTGCGCTATGGTAGCGAAGTCGTGCCGCGTATTAAATAACGCGCAATGGTCATGTGGTGTGCAAGGTCGACCGCGATGGTGGTATACTTGCGCGCCTGGATGCAGCCACGGTTAGGGGCTGCTGTATTAATCCCCCACAAGTCCACTATGCGACTTGCCAAAGAACCTTTGCCGCCATGAAGTTTATCATTAAATTGTTCCCGGAAATCACCATCAAAAGCCAATCCGTGCGTTTGCGCTTTATTAAAATTTTAACCGGAAACATTCGTAACGTTCTGAAGTACCATGACGAAGAGATTAAAGTTGTTCGTCACTGGGACCACGTGGAAGTTCGCACGAAAGACGAGACCCTGCGTCCTGCTATCCGCGATGCGCTGACCCGTATTCCGGGTATCCACCATATTCTGGAGGTAGAAGATGTCCCTTATACCTCTCTGCACGACATTTTCGAGAAGGCGCTGGCGCAGTATCGCGAGCAGCTGGAGGGTAAAACCTTCTGCGTGCGCGTGAAACGTCGCGGTAAACATGATTTTAGCTCTATTGAGGTAGAACGCTATGTCGGTGGCGGTCTGAATCAGCATATTGAGAGCGCTCGCGTAAAATTGACCCACCCGGATTTCACGGTCCATCTGGAGATTGAAGACGATCGCCTGCTGCTGGTAACCAACCGTTCTGAAGGCATCGGTGGTTTCCCTATCGGTACCCAGGAGGATGTCCTGTCGCTAATCTCCGGTGGCTTTGACTCCAGCGTCTCCAGCTATATGCTGATGCGCCGCGGCTGCCGCGTACACTACTGCTTCTTTAATCTCGGTGGCGCAGCTCATGAGATTGGCGTGCGTCAGGTAGCCCACTACCTGTGGAACCGCTTCGGCAGCTCGCACCGCGTACGCTTTGTGGCGATTAACTTTGAGCCGGTCGTCGGCGAGATCCTGGAAAAAGTAGACGACGGCCAGATGGGTGTCGTGCTGAAGCGCATGATGGTGCGTGCGGCCTCGAAGGTCGCCGAGCGCTACGGCGTGCAGGCCCTGGTTACCGGTGAAGCGCTGGGCCAGGTCTCCAGCCAGACCTTGACCAACCTGCGCCTGATCGACAACGTCTCCGATACGCTGATCCTGCGCCCGCTGATCTCCCACGATAAAGAGCACATTATCGACGTGGCGCGGGCGATCGGCACGGAAGACTTCTCCCGCACCATGCCGGAGTACTGCGGGGTGATCTCTAAAAGCCCGACGGTAAAAGCGGTGAAGGCCAAGATCGAAGCCGAAGAGCAGAACTTCGATTTTGCGATCCTCGATCGGGTGGTGGAAGAGGCGACTAACGTCGACATCCGCGAGATCGCTCAGCAGACCGAGCAGGAAGTGGTTGAGGTAGAGACCGTGACCGGCTTTGGGCCGAACGATGTCGTGCTGGATATCCGCTCTCCGGACGATCAGGAGAGCAAGCCGCTGGCGGTGGAGGGCGTCGACGTAGTGACGCTGCCGTTCTACAAGCTGAGCAGCAAATTTGGCGATCTCGATCAGAGCAAAACCTGGCTGCTGTGGTGCGAGCGTGGGGTGATGAGCCGTCTGCAGGCGCTCTACCTGCATGAGCAGGGCTTCACCAACGTGAAGGTCTATCGCCCATAAGAGAACGCCCGGCGGCGCAGGCTTGCCGGGCCTACATAGTGCATGATGTAGGCCGGGTCAGGCGAAGCTGCCACCCGGCGTTTTATTTCCTACGCTTCGTAAAAGTTATAGATCCCCGCCGCCATTACCAGCTGGGACGCTACCTCATGCGCCTTCTCGCGCCCGACCAAGAGGTCGATAATCTTCAGCGCAAAATCGATTGACGTTCCCGGACCCTGGCTGGTAAGCAGATTCACCCGGGGATCCCAGACCACGCGCTTATCCTGCCACTGCTCTTCGGGGATACGATCCTTCAGCGCCGGAAAACCGGTCATATTGCCGATAGGGAAGATAGCGTGCGGGACCAGCACGATCCCTGCCGCCGCGCAGATGGCCGCCACGATCCGCCCCGAACGGTGGAACTGCTTTACCGTCTCGACCAGCAGGGGACTATCACGAAAGCACTCCGCACCCTTAACGCCGCCGGGCAGAACAATCACGTCATAGTCGCCGTCGGCAACCTCTACCAGCGGGGCGTCAGCCAGCAGCTTGACGCCGCGGGAGCAGGTCACGGTTAGATTGCCGTCGCTGGCCACGCTGGCGGTGGTGACCTTAATGCCGCCGCGGACCAGCAGGTCGATGGTGGTGACCGCTTCAGTCTCTTCGCTACCAGGGGCGAGGCATATCAGTGCCGATGCGCTCATACTCACTCTCCTTACGTTTAATCTGTTCATAGAGCCGGGTATTTTCCGGCACTGCGATACCGTGGGCGCGAGCGCGGCGGAGCAGATAACCGGTGATGTAATCCGCTTCGGTACGGCGCTGGGCACGGACGTCCTGCAGCATGGATGAGATATTTTCCGCTGTATTATTAATCACCTGATTAACGTAATAAAGCAGGTCATCCGCCGAGGTGTGGTGACCTTCGCGCTCCATGACTACCGCCACCTCATTACAGATGGCCTCGGTCAGCTCCGGATGCGCCAGCAGCTCGCCGTTTGGGCAGTTCCACAGGGCGGTGAGCGGGTTAATCACACAGTTAACCGCCAGCTTACGCCACAGCTGCGGGCGGATGGTGTTATGCCAGGCCACGTCCGGTAAGACCTCCTGCAAGGAGTCCGCCAGGTAGCTGTAGTCGCCGTCCTGCTGCCGGGCGGGGCCGATATGGGTCGTACCGCTGGCAACGTGAATAATAATATTGCCGTCCCGGCGGGCGGCGTGGGTAGTAATGCCCATCAGCAGCGGGTGGGGGATCGCTTTCAACTCCTCCACCGTGCCCATGCCGTTATGAATGAGCAGTATCGGCGTGGTAGCGGGCAACAGAGAGGCCAGGCTTTTTACCGCATCGGAGACCTGCCACGCCTTAAGCGTGACCAGCAGCAGATCGCTCTGGGCCAAAAAATCGGGATCGTTCGCCGTCAGGGATTCGTTGAACACGCTGCCGTCTTCGGCAATCACGTTGACGCTGCAGTAGGGCTGGGGCACCCGCAGCCAACCCTGCACCTCATGGCCACGCTTACACAGCGCGGCAAGCCACAGTTGCCCTAATGCTCCGCATCCAAGCACGGTTATTTTCATTGTTCCTCCTCACCTGCAACAGCGCCAGGTGGCGATGCGTTAAGTATAGCGCCGTCGGCTAAGCTTCTCGTTATGTCCTGTTGCGGGTATTATGCATCGCAACAAAAGTGAAAGGAGAAGAAAAGATGCCATCTTTCGATATTGTTTCTGAAGTTGACCTTCAGGAAGTACGTAACGGCGTAGACAACGCCAGCCGTGAAGTTGAGTCACGTTTCGATTTTCGTGGCGTAGAGGCATCGTTTGAGCTGAACGATGCCAATAAGACCATCAAGGTACTGAGCGAATCTGACTTTCAGGTCAATCAGCTGCTGGATATCCTGCGCGCCAAGCTGCTGAAGCGCGGCATTGAAGGAACCTCGCTTGATGTGCCGGAAGAGTTTGTGCACAGCGGTAAAACCTGGTTTGTGGAAGCCAAGCTGAAGCAGGGAATTGAGAGCGCGGTGCAGAAAAAGATTGTTAAGCTTATCAAAGACAGCAAGCTGAAAGTGCAGGCGCAGATTCAGGGGGAGGAGATCCGTGTCACCGGTAAATCCCGCGACGATCTGCAGTCGGTGATGGCGCTGGTGCGCGGCGGGGATCTGGGGCAGCCGTTCCAGTTCAAAAACTTCCGCGATTAATAAAAATGCCCGGTTATCCGGGCATTTTTTTATCGAAAAAATATGAACAATATGCGGGTCTGGCTTGGTTTCCGTTCACTTCTAATCTTGTGCTTATCTGAAAATTCTGCACCCGTGAACGTGCCAGGGTGGCTCGCCGCCGCCACCCTGGCGACCCGGGCTCCCGGCAGGGAAAATCGCCGCTTTGCGGATTATTCGCCCCATCCCTGGGGCTCACTCCTTCGGGGCCAGCGCAAGCGCTGTCCAAAATTGCTCCCGGCAATTTTGTCCTCGACTTATCCCTTCCGGCTACCGGGTCGGGCGTGAGGTAACATCCCTGTAAGGCACGCCCTCAGCCCGCATCCATGCGGGCTGCCCCGGCCAGAAGTGAACGCCTCGGCGATTTTCAGCCGGACCCAACACCTCGCTTTAATACCGAGCCCACAGCGATTTCTTTGTTGCTGTGGAGTACGGTCCCGCAGCGAGGTGTTGAGTCCCCGCTGAAACCGGCGAACCGGAGACCGGATGACAAGGACTGGACGCCAGGGAGGGCGGCCAGAGGCGAAACGAGACACGACAAAATCGCCCGGAGCGATTTTGAACAACGCTTTGCGTTGGCCCTGAAGGGGCGAGTCCCATGGATGGGACGAGTAATGTCGAGTCGAGCCGGCCGTCGGTCAGCCGGACGGGAGGTGAGCGCAGTGCGAAGCACCGGTTTCCCCGCGGGGCCGCGGGGATCGATAAGGGGGCCGCGGTGGCCCCCTTATCCCGTTCACGTGTGACGCACGTTATATATTCTGCTTGCATGAGGTGAACGGAACACATGCGTTAAATCCGCATATTCCTTTCTTCCACAGCTTAATTGGCAAAATTGCTGGTTATCTGAGTCTTTTTTAGGCTCTAAGCGCCTGTTCAACCTCAAAACGATTTGTCACTTTGCTGTCGATTTTCACGTAGGCGCTGCGCTCTTCCGGGACGATCAGCACCTCGCTGACGCCCGCTTTGCTCTCCAGCTGCTGCTTAAGCGTATCGGTAATCACCACGTCATCCGGGATCTCCACGCGCAGGCTGCTGACGTAGGGCGGCTCCTGCATGGTGCTGGCGACCAGCAGCCATACGGTGGCGAGCAGCGCGCCTGCCAGGAAGACCGTCTGGGAGTCGAACAGGCCGTCAACCCAGCCCCCCAGCGAGCCGCCAATGGCGACGCCGATAAACTGGCTGGTGGAGTAGATCCCCATCGCCGTGCCTTTATAGCCTGCGGGTGCCTCTTTGCTGATCAGCGAGGGGAGGAGGGCCTCCATCAGGTTGAAGGCCAGGAAAAAGAGCTGGACGCCAGCCACCAGCTCCCAGAAGTGCGGCCCGGCGCCCCAGAGCACAATCTCAGCAATCAGCAGGACGATGACGCAGAAGATAAATACCCGCTTCATATGGCGCTTCACTTCGGCGTAGATAATAAACGGCACCACGCTGACAAAAGAGATAAGCATCGTCACCAGATAGATTTTCCAGTGTTCCGCCGCCGGGAAGCCTGCGGCCTCCATCTGGCCTGGCAGAGCAACAAAGGTGGACATCAGCAGGATATGCAGGCACATGATGCCGAAGTTGAGCTTCAGCAGCGGCGGGCTGGCAATCACTTTACTAAAGCAGCCTTTAACCATCCCCGACTCACGATTCAGCACGTGATTTTTACTGTCCGGAACAACCCACAGCGTCAGAATAATGCCCGCCGTCGCCAGGCCAGCAATCATCCAGAATAGGGCGTGCAGCCCCAGCCGATGGGTAATGATGGGGCCTAGCACCATCGCAATGGCAAAGGTAATGCCGAAGCTAACGCCGATAAAGGCCATCGCCTTGGTGCGGTTCTGCTCGCGGGTTAAGTCAGAGAGCAGGGCCATGACCGCGGCGGCAATGGCGCCGGAGCCCTGCAGGGCGCGGCCAAGAATAATGCCCCAGATCGAATCTGAGAGGGCGGCAATCACGCTGCCAATGACAAAAATCACCAGCCCGCCGACGATCAGCGGCTTACGGCCAATGCGATCCGACAGCAGGCCGAAAGGGATCTGGAATACCGCCTGCGCCAGGCCATAAATGCCAATAGCAAAGCCGATCAGCGCTTCGCTGGCCCCCTGTAGCGCCATGCCATAGGTGGTCAGAACGGGCAGGACCATAAACATGCCGAGCATACGCAGCGAGAATACTGTCCCTAAACCCCAGGTGGCGCGTAGCTCGCCCGGCGTCATTTTATAGTCGTTCATTACTACCTCAATCAAAAAACCGGACACAGTATAGTGCAGGGGAGGGCGGGGCGGGTTATCCCGTGATGCGCAAAGCGCGGAATATAGTACATCAATGAGTTATTGATTTAATAAATAAAAAAGGGCGCCGTAGCACCCTTTTTGTAACATCTTTTTTAAATTACCAGACGTAGGTCAACAGGTTATGCGAGTCCGGGACCATAAAATCCACGGACATCATCACCGAAAGGGAGGTGATCGCGACGATGGAGAACACGAACAGCTTACGTGCCCATACGCGATCGTCTTCGACCTTATAACCCTTCAGCGCCATACCCAGCCACCAAACGCTAACCGCAGCCGCCACCACCAGATATTTGTATCCAGCGTAGCCGCCCAGGGAGAGCATCAGGGTCGCCACGGCAAAGGCGATGATATAGAGCGTAATGTGGTTTTTCGCGACCGAGATCCCTTTCACCACCGGCAGTACCGGGATGTTCGCCGCCTGATAATCCTTAAAGCGGAAAATCGCGATGGCGTAGGAGTGCGGCATTTGCCACAGGCTAAAAATAGCCAGCAGGATCAGCGCACCGCTGTCGAAATCACCGGTTACCGCGCAGTAGCCAATCACCGGCGGCGCAGCGCCGGAGAGAGAGCCAATCAGCGTGCCGTAGACGGAGTGGCGTTTCATATACAGGCTGTAGACGCCCACATACACCACGAACCCCATCACCCCTAGCCAGCAGGCCAGCGGGTTAGCACCAAACCACAGCAGCATAAAGCCAGCAATACCCAACAAGGTGGCGTACACCAGCGAAATTTTCGGGGAAATCAGGCCTTTGACCAGCACCCGGTTCTTCGTACGCTCCATTTTACGGTCAATGTCACGGTCGATGTAGTTGTTAAATACACAACCCGATGCCACCACCAGCGACACACCGATCAACGTATAGGCGAAGAGGGGATAGTCAATGCTGCCCTTGGAGGCCAGCAGGAACCCCCCGATCACGGAGATCAGGTTGCCGAAAATGATGCCTGGTTTCGTTACTTGCAGGTATTGCTTAAACATCATACTCGCCGCTCTTAGTGAACCATCATGTTGTAATTCAGGTTCCACATAATCCAGATTGAGCCTACCACCAGAATGGCGATGATCAGCACGGTAAAGACAAAGGCCACCAGGTTCCAACGCTCTTCAGAAGAGGTGTTCATGTGCAGGAAGCACACCAGGTGAACCAGAATCTGTACTACCGCCGTCACCAGCACGACGCCAAGAATGGTGCCGTGCGAGGCGGAGCCGTTCATCACCATCCAGAACGGAATGGCCGTCAGGATGATCGACAGGATAAATCCTGTCATGTAGGTTTTTACGCTGCCATGAGCGGCGCCGCTATGATCGGTAGAATGACTCATTACATCGCCCCCATCAGGTAAACTACAGAGAACACACAGATCCAGACCACATCCAGGAAGTGCCAGAACATGCTCAGGCACATCAGACGGGTGCGGTTAGTGCTGGTCAGCCCGCGACGGGTAACCTGGAACATCAGGATCGCCATCCACACCAGACCAGAGGTCACGTGCAGACCGTGGGTCCCTACCAGCGCAAAGAAGCCTGACAGGAAGCCGCTGCGATCCGGACCGAAGCCCTCAGCAATCAGGTGATGGAACTCATAGAGCTCCATCCCGATAAAGCCCGCACCGAACAAGAAGGTCAGCGCCAGCCAGGAGATCACCTGGCTTTGACGACCGTTGTTCATGGCGATAATCGCCATGCCGTAGGTGATGGAGCTGAAGAGCAGCAGGGCAGTTTCAACCAGCACAAACGGCAGTTCGAAAATATCCTTCCCGCTCGGACCACCTGCAGTGCCGTTCACCAGAACGGCATAGGTAGCAAACAGACATGCAAAGAGAATGCAGTCGCTCATCAGGTAGATCCAGAAGCCGAACACTTTGTTCGACCCTGTATCGTGATGCTCATGCTCGTGGGCATGAGCGTTAGCGTGAGTTAGAGTCTCAGTTGACATTTTTCAGTCCTGCCTTGCTAATTTCGTCGAAGTGCTGGTTTTCCAGTTTTTCAACGGTGGCAACCGGTACGTAGTAATCCACGTCCTCATCGAAGCTTTTCACAATCCAGGTCACGATCATGCCGGCAAAGCCGAGGATCGCCATCCACCAGATATGCCAGATCATGGCAAAGCCGAAGATAAGGCTGAAAGCAGAGATAATCACACCCGCGCCGCTGTTTTTCGGCATATGAATCTCTTCATAGTGCGTAGGCTGAATGTACGCTTCGCCTTTGTCTTTCATTTCCCAGAATGCATCACGCTCATGAATGTGCGGCACGACGGCAAAGTTATAGAACGGCGGCGGAGAAGAGGTTGACCACTCCAGCGTACGCGCACCCCACGGGTCACCCGTCAGATCGCGGTTCTGGTCACGATCGCGCACAGAGGTGTAGATCTGCATGATGATAGAGAAGATACCGAGCGCAATCAGCAGCGCACCGATTTCAGCCACAATCATCAGCGGCTGGAACATCGGATCGATGTTCTGGCTTACACGACGGGTCATACCCATGAAGCCCATAGCGTACAGCGGCATAAAGGTCACGAAGAAGCCGATGATCCAGAACCAGAAGGCGCGTTTGCCCCAGGTCTCGTTCATGGTGTAACCAAAGGCTTTCGGCCACCAGTAGGTCAGGCCCGCGAAGCAACCGAACACTACACCACCGATGATAACGTTATGGAAGTGCGCAATCAGGAACAGGCTGTTATGCAGAACAAAGTCCGCGCCCGGCACCGCCAGCAGTACCCCGGTCATCCCACCGATAGAGAAGGTGATGATGAAGCCGATGCTCCACAGCATCGCAGAGTGGAACACGATACGGCCCTGGTACATGGTAAACAGCCAGTTGAAGATCTTCACCCCGGTCGGGATGGCGATAATCATCGTGGTGATACCGAAGAAGGCGTTAACGTTCGCGCCGCTGCCCATAGTAAAGAAGTGGTGCAGCCATACGATAAACGACAGAACGGTAATCGCGATGGTAGCCCATACCAGGGAGGTGTAGCCAAACAGACGCTTTTTAGAGAACGTTGCAACAACTTCTGAGAACACGCCGAACACTGGCAGAACAAGAATGTACACTTCCGGATGGCCCCAGGCCCAAATCAGGTTGATGTACATCATCATGTTGCCGCCCATATCGTTGGTAAAGAAATGGGTGCCCAGATAACGGTCAAGCGTCAGCAGTGCGATGGTTACCGTCAGGATAGGGAACGAGACGATAATCAGCACGTTAGTACAGAGTGACGCCCAGGTAAATACCGGCATTTTGAACATGGTCATGCCAGGGGCACGCATGCGCAGAATGGTCACAAAGAAGTTAATACCGGTCAGGGTTGTACCAATACCGGAGAGCTGGAGACTCCAGATCCAGTAGTCAACGCCCACGCCGGGACTGTACTCAATGCCCGAGAGCGGTGGATAAGCCACCCAGCCGGTCTGAGCAAATTCGCCCACGCCCAGCGAGATGTTAACCAGCACCACGCCGACAACGGTGAACCAGAAGCTCAGGTTGTTCAGGAAGGGGAAGGCAACGTCACGGGCGCCGATTTGCAGCGGCACGACAAGGTTCATCAGGCCTACCACGAACGGCATCGCTACGAAGAAGATCATGATAACGCCGTGGGCGGTAAAGATCTGGTCGTAGTGGTGCGGCGGTAGGAACCCGGCTTCGCCCGACGAGACGAGCAGCTGCTGGGTACGCATCATGATGGCGTCAGCAAAGCCACGCACCAGCATCACGATAGCAACGAGGATATACATAATCCCCAGGCGTTTGTGGTCCACGGAGGTGAGCCACTCGTTCCACAGATATGACCACTTACCGAAGTAAGTGATTGCTGCAACTAACGCCAGTCCCCCGACGAGAATTGCTGCCACCGTAACCATGATAATCGGCTCATGGTACGGCACTGCATCCAGTGTAAGTTTTCCGAACATCGTATTATTCCTCGGCCCCTTAGTGAGAGGTTTCCGCGTGATTCATGTTCATGCCTTCCATGCCTTCATGCGAGTTCTGTTCGCCTTCAGCCTGAGTCACGTCCATGCTCTTCCCAGGTCCCATAAATTTGTTGATAACATCAACAAACAGATTGGGTTTAACACTGGAGAAGTATTCGACTTTATTGTATTCGCTTGGTTTTGCCAGCAGGTTGTACGCGTCCATGTCATTCATGACTTTTGACGACTGCTTCGCTTTCGCCACCCACTGGTCGAAGGTCGCGGCATCCGGCGTTGCGATTGCTTTGAACTTCATGCCGGAGAAACCAGCACCACTGTAGTTAGCAGAAATACCATCATAGGTACCAGCTTCGTTGGCGATAAGGTGCAGCTTGGTCTGCATCCCGGCCATCGCGTAGATCTGGCTACCCAGTCGCGGAATAAAGAAGGAGTTCATCACCGAGTTCGAGGTGATTTTGAATTCCACAGGCGTATTTGCCGGGAACGCAATCTCATTGACCGTTGCGATGCCCTGCTCCGGGTAAATAAAGAACCACTTCCAGTCCATTGCAATGACTTCGATGGTGACCGGCTTCGCATCGTGATCCAGCGGACGGCCTGGTTCGAGCGAGTGCGTGGTTTTCCATGTCAGTACCGCAAGGAAAATGATGATAAGGATGGGAATCGTCCAAACCACAGCTTCAACTTTGTTCGAGTGCGACCAGTTGGGGCTGTATTTGGCTTCCTTGTTCGTCGCCCGGTACTTCCAGGCAAAACCGATAGCCATCACGATAGCGGGGATCACGACAATCAACATCAGCCCAAGAGCCGTCAGTATCAATGAACGCTGTTCCAGTCCGATCTGTCCTTTGGGATCGAGAAGTGCAGAATCACAGCCGCTCAGTAACGCCGCGCCTGTGATTAATGACAACATTCCCAAAATTTTATTGTATTTCCTGAGTCTCATTTAACGACCTCAATTCCACGGGGGTCTGGTGGCGTTTAAAGTGTGCGGGCATTTTACGGGAAGGTTACATTACTGTAAACATGCATGGCGCGCTGTCAGTAGGGTGTTACTGGGTTCTGCCGCGTATGTCACACAGAAGGCAACAATCTGTAAAATCTCACAATCGCCGCGTTCGGCCCCAAGGTTATAACCAAAACCGGGCCTAATACTTATAGACCAGGTGAAATGGTATAACCAATCCATTTTGTGAACATTTAGTTAACATTAATTCAGCAATTATCAAACATTGCGCGAAGCTTAATTTGATAACCATGCTGAATCATTAAAGCGTAGTCGTAAATGTATACCGCACAAAATAATTAAACAAAAAGAGAGATGAAGCCAGAATTAAACAAATATATCCTGAAATTAAATCCTTTAATTATTTTCCGCGATTATTACCTGCAGTAACTAAAAGGTTATTTTTGCTGCGCGGTTTGGCGCAGAGAGAGGTAGTCCAGCAGCCCACCGTAAAGGATACCGCCTACGGCCAGCAGCGCGCCGCTCTCTAACAGCAGTACGGCAAAATGCCATGTGGTCAGACCGAGGGCGTTTAGCGTAATGACGCCCAGCCAGGCCGCCAGCAGCAGGCAGCCTGTGGCCAGCATGCGTAGCGCCAGCCGGTAGGCGCCAGCGTAGCGGCTGCGGGGAAGAAAGCCGTCGGTACGCTGGGTATAGGCCAGCGTCTCTTTACATACCAGCAGCAGGATCAGCCCTGGCACCGCGGCGATGACGGAGAAGAGATAAAACGTGGGCCAGCCCCAGCTCTCGACAAACCAGCCGGCGATGGGGCCAACGTAGACCCGCCCGATGGCAGACAGCGCAGAGAGCAAGGCGAACTGAGTGGCGGAAAATGACTTGTTGCACAGTGTCATCAGCAGGGCAACGAACGCTGCCGTCCCCATCCCACCGCACAGGTTCTCAAAGAAAACCGCCGCCGCCATACTATAGAGATGCTTATCCGTTACCGACAGCAGCCAGTAGCCCGCGTTAGAGGCTCCCTGCAGGATGCCAAAAATCAACAGGGCACGGAACAGCGACAGGCGCTGCATCAGCACGCCACCGTATAGCGCCCCAAGGATGGTCGCAATCAGTCCCAGCGTCTTATTCACCACGCCGACGTCGCCTGCGTCAAAGCCCACGCCGCGGATCAAAAAGGTGGTGGTCAGGCTCATGGCGAAAGCGTCGCCGAGCTTATAAAGGACGATAAGCAGCAGGATCAGCCAGGCGTTGTTGCGCCCAAAGAAGTCACGCAGCGGCGCGACCACCGCCTGCTCCAGCGATTTCGGTACCGGCACGGCATCGTCCGGCTCGGGGGCGAGAAGGGTAGCAATAATGCACGGCAGCATCAGCGCCGCCATCAGCCAGTACATTCCCTGCCAGCCCAGCCAGCGGTCCGCCAGCCACAGCGCCAGCCCACCGGAGACCAGCATGCCGAGGCGGTAACCCAGTACGCTGATGGCCGCCCCGGCGCCACGCTCTTCGGCGGGCAGCACGTCCGTCTTCCAGGCATCGAAAACAATATCCTGCGAGGCAGAGCAGAAGGCGATGATAACCGCCAGCCCGGCCATCCAGCGCAGCTGCGTAGTCGGCTCAAGGAAGCCCATTCCCGCAATGGCGACCAGCAGCAGGATCTGGGTGGTCAGCAGCCAGCCGCGACGACGGCCAAAGAGCGGCGGCGTATAGCGGTCCATCAGCGGCGACCATAAAAACTTAAAGACGTAGGCCTGGCCGACCAGCGAGAAGAAGCCAATGGTCTTCAGGTCGATGTTTTCGACCGTCATCCACGCCTGAAGCGTACCGGAAGTGAGGGCGAGGGGCAGGCCAGAGGCAAAACCCAGGATCAGCAGAATGGCTGATTTAGGCTGCTGGAAAATACGTAGATAGCGGCTGGACATAGGAGGCGGGCTGACCCGGCGCAAACCGGGTCAGCAGGCAGAATTAACGCGCGTTCTGCTTGATGAAGTCGTGGATGCTGGTGTCCTGAGACATATCAGCGATGGTATCGGTCAGGACGCTGTTAACGCTGTCGGCGATGTTTTTATTCGACGCCTGCAGTGCACCTTCAACCGAGTAGTTCGCACGGTAGTTTTTGGTCATCTTGTTACCGTTCGGGGCGGTAGCGATGATAGCGATATCGGCTTTGGTGGCAATGTTGTAGCGCACGTTACCCTGGGAGACATCAGCATAGAGCTGGTTAACGATGATCTGCAGATTCACCGCGCCGTTCGGGCCAATCATGTAGCCGCGAGCGGTCATCTGTTTCTCAAGCACTTCCTGCAGCAGGAAACGCAGGTCGCGGGAGGCGGTCAGGGTCACCAGCTGGTTGTCGCGGGTCACTTTCGCCAGCGCCTGATCCTGACGCTGATCGGCACCGTTAATGCTCACGGTGACGCCCATCAAGCTGGGATCCTGCTGCGGCAGGGTAATTTTTGGTGAGACATCAATGGTAGTAGGGGGCGTAGCACAGCCAGCCAGCATAAAGAGAGCGACCAGCGGGAAAAGCACTTTTTTTAACATATAAGAGATCTCTGTGAATCTTAAGCTTATAAAGGGGTAATTCGCGCCATCATAACATTGCCAACGGCCGGGGCAACCCGGCAATGCATGTAAATTCATCGTCTTGTGCATTTTGTGCTCACAAATCGACTTTAGCCGCCTGTAAAAGAGGCCTGAATGAGAATTTTCACGGTGGGTTCATGCCTTTGAATGATAAAACGAGACGAACGCTAAATATTTGTTGTTTTCTTGTTATGGAAGCGGTAAAAGCGGCTAATATTTAAAGGGATGGGTTACATCTGAACGCTGTCTGAGGAGTCTTTTCATGATGATACGCGAACAAATAGAATCAAAATTAAGGGCAACGTTTGAACCCGCGTTCCTCGAAGTTGTTGATGAGAGCTACCGTCACAATGTTCCGGCCGGTTCTGAAAGCCATTTTAAGGTGGTGCTGGTAAGCGATCGCTTCGCAGGCGAACGTTTCCTTAACCGCCATCGCATGATCTACAGTACGCTAACGTCTGAACTTGCTACGACGGTACACGCGCTGGCCCTGCATACCTATACCCTGAAAGAGTGGGAAGGGCTGCAGGATACCCTCTTCGCGTCGCCGCCCTGTCGAGGTGCAGGCACCATTGCATAATAAATGAGGTTTGCAACAGCGAGAACTTTTCCAGTATGTTGCGTACAGAATATGTGAAAACGGCCTGCGGGCCGTTTTGTTTTGTCTGAGTTTTGTTCGATAAGGCCAAAACTCAGACAAAAATTAGCCGTGAATTGTGAAAAAGGCCGCAGCAGCGTGCAATAACCGTTCTCGACTCACAAAAGTGATGCCGCTATAATGCTGCGTCCTATTTTTTGAACGCCTTCGGGATGATTCTGGTGACAGGGAATGTGTATCTGATTCAAGAGAGCATCCCGGTTCTACGCAGCCACCTGACGTGGCCTGCGGATAGAGTTGACCGAGCACTCTGATTTTTTGAGGTAACAAGATGCAAGTTTCAGTTGAGACCACTCAGGGCCTTGGCCGCCGTGTAACGATCACTATCGCTGCTGACAGCATCGAGACCGCTGTAAAAAGCGAGCTGGTCAACGTAGCGAAAAAAGTTCGCATTGACGGCTTCCGTAAAGGCAAAGTACCGATGACCGTTGTTGCTCAGCGTTATGGCGCATCCGTACGCCAGGACGTGCTGGGTGAACTGATGAGCCGCAACTTCATTGATGCGATCATTCAGGAAAAAATCAATCCGGCCGGCGCACCGACCTATGTACCGGGCGAATACAAACTGGGTGAAGACTTCACCTACTCCGTGGATTTCGAAGTTTACCCGCAGGTTGAACTGACCGGTCTGGAAGGCATCGAAGTTGAAAAACCGATCGTTGAAGTGACCGATGCTGACGTTGACGGCATGCTGGACACCCTGCGCAAGCAGCAGGCGACCTGGAAAGACAAAGACGGCGCGGCTGATGCAGAAGATCGCGTGACCGTAGACTTTACCGGTTCCGTTGACGGCGAAGAGTTCGAAGGCGGCAAAGCCACTGACTTCGTGCTGGCTATGGGCCAGGGTCGTATGATCCCAGGCTTCGAAGACGGCATCAAAGGCCACAAAGCGGGTGAAGAGTTCACCATCGACGTGACCTTCCCGGAAGAGTACCACGCTGAGAACCTGAAAGGTAAAGCAGCCAAGTTCGTCATCAACCTGAAAAAAGTTGAAGAGCGCGAGCTGCCGGAGCTGACCGAAGAGTTCATCAAACGTTTTGGCGTTGAAGATGGTTCCATCGACGGCCTGCGCGCTGAAGTACGTAAAAATATGGATCGCGAGCTGAAAGGCGCGGTGCGTAACCGTGTTAAAACCCAGGCGATCGACGGTCTGGTAAAAGCGAACGAAATCGACGTGCCGGCTGCCCTGATCGACAGCGAAATCGACGTGCTGCGCCGCCAGGCTGCACAGCGCTTCGGCGGCAACGAGAAGCAGGCCCTGGAGCTGCCGCGTGAGCTGTTCGAAGAGCAGGCGAAACGCCGCGTTGTTGTTGGTCTGCTGCTGGGCGAAGTGATCCGTACCCACGAGCTGAAAGCGGACGAAGCACGCGTGAACGAGCTGATCGAAGAGATGGCTTCTGCTTACGAAGATCCGAAAGAAGTGGTTGAGTTCTACAGCAAGAACAAAGAGCTGATGGACAACATGCGCAACGTTGCGCTGGAAGAGCAGGCTGTAGAAGCCGTTCTGGCGAAAGCGAAAGTGACTGAAAAAGCCACTTCCTTCAACGAGCTGATGAACCAGCAAGCGTAAGTCACGTTTCCCGCCTTTATGCGGAAGCGAAAGCCCGTCACCTGCTGGTGGCGGGTTTTTTTTTAACAATCCGCAGCGATCGGAAGAGTGCTAAAAGCACGTTTCAGTGTTAGCGTTACGCCAAAAGATTGTTATGCTTGAATTAAGATGATGCCATCCCCATAACAGGGAGACTATCAAGAGTAACGCTTGCTGCAGATCCGTCCAAGGTGGTCGTAGTCAGACCAGTCAGAGTCAAGTAGAATCGGGACAGCAGGTTTATTAATATTTATCCAGGAGACGGACATGTCATACAGCGGCGAACGAGATAACTTTGCACCCCATATGGCCCTGGTGCCAATGGTTATTGAGCAGACTTCACGCGGTGAGCGCTCATTCGATATCTACTCTCGTCTTCTTAAAGAGCGCGTCATTTTCATGACTGGCCAGGTCGAAGACCATATGGCAAACCTGATCGTGGCGCAGATGCTGTTTCTGGAAGCAGAAAACCCGGAAAAAGATATTTACCTGTATATTAACTCCCCAGGCGGGGTGATTACCGCCGGGATGTCTATCTATGACACCATGCAGTTTATCAAGCCTGACGTGAGCACCATCTGTATGGGTCAGGCGGCGTCAATGGGCGCATTCCTGCTGACCGCAGGCGCTAAAGGCAAACGCTTCTGTCTGCCAAACTCACGCGTGATGATCCACCAGCCGCTGGGTGGCTATCAGGGCCAGGCAACGGATATCGAGATCCATGCGCGTGAAATTTTGAAAGTGAAGGGGCGCATGAATGAACTTATGGCACACCACACGGGTCAATCATTAGAGCAGATTGAGCGCGATACCGAGCGTGACCGCTTCCTCTCCGCTGCCGAAGCGGTAGAGTACGGGCTGGTTGACTCAATCTTGACCCATCGTAATTAATGCCCAGGCCGGACGAGTACCGCTATAATCATTGAGAGCGGCACGACGCTGTATCGCGTCTTGCGCCTGGAGTGGCATTTGCGTCGTCGTGTGCGGCACAAAAAACAGAAAAGAGGTTTTGACTCATGACAGATAAACGCAAAGATGGTTCGGGCAAACTGTTGTACTGCTCTTTTTGCGGCAAAAGCCAGCATGAAGTGCGTAAGCTGATTGCCGGGCCGTCCGTGTATATCTGCGACGAGTGTGTCGATCTGTGTAACGACATCATTCGCGAAGAGATTAAAGAAGTTGCACCGCATCGTGAACGTAGTGCGCTGCCGACGCCGCATGAAATCCGCCATCACCTGGACGACTATGTTATCGGCCAGGAGCAGGCCAAGAAAGTGCTGGCCGTCGCGGTTTACAACCACTACAAACGTCTGCGTAACGGTGACAGCAGCAACGGCGTTGAGCTAGGTAAAAGTAACATCCTGCTGATCGGGCCGACCGGCTCCGGTAAAACGCTGCTGGCAGAAACGCTGGCACGCCTGCTCGATGTGCCGTTTACTATGGCTGATGCTACCACGCTGACCGAAGCAGGCTACGTGGGCGAGGATGTGGAAAACATCATCCAGAAACTGCTGCAGAAGTGCGACTATGACGTACAGAAAGCGCAGCGCGGCATCGTCTATATTGACGAAATCGATAAAATTTCCCGCAAGTCCGATAACCCGTCGATTACCCGTGACGTCTCGGGTGAAGGCGTTCAGCAGGCGCTGCTGAAGCTGATCGAAGGGACCGTGGCTGCCGTACCGCCGCAGGGTGGACGTAAGCATCCGCAGCAGGAGTTTTTGCAGGTTGATACCTCAAAAATCCTCTTTATCTGCGGCGGGGCCTTTGCTGGCCTGGATAAGGTGATCTCCCATCGCGTGGAGACCGGCTCCGGTATTGGCTTTGGCGCAACGGTGAAAGGCAAGTCCGAGAAGGCGAAAGAGGGCGAACTGCTGGCGCAGGTGGAACCCGAAGATCTGATCAAGTTCGGTCTGATCCCTGAGTTCATTGGCCGTCTGCCGGTGGTCGCGACGCTCAACGAGCTGAGCGAAGAAGCGCTGATTCAGATCCTGAAAGAGCCGAAAAACGCCCTGACCAAGCAGTATCAGGCGCTGTTTAATCTGGAAGGCGTGGATCTTGAGTTCCGCGACGAAGCGCTGGACGCCATTGCGAAGAAAGCGAACGCCCGTAAAACCGGCGCGCGTGGCCTGCGTTCCATCGTAGAAGCGGCCCTGCTGGATACCATGTACGATCTGCCTTCAATGGAAGATGTGGAAAAAGTGGTGATTGACGAAGCGGTTATCGCGGGTCAAACCAAACCCCTGCTGATTTATGGTAAACCGGAAGCGCAGCAGGCTTCTGGCGAATAATTAACCTATCCATACAAGCGGTTAACCAAAAAGGGGGGATTTAATCTCCCCTTTTATTTTTCCGTACTCCCGACGTTGAATGTAAGGGAAACATCCCCATATACTGATTTACATGTTAACGGTCGCATGACGCACAGGCCTGCGGCCGGGTTACCAGGCGGACATTAAACTTAAGAGAGAGCTCTATGACTTCTGAGCGTTCTGAACGCATTGAAATCCCCGTATTGCCGTTGCGCGATGTGGTGGTTTATCCGCACATGGTCATCCCCTTATTCGTAGGGCGGGAAAAATCGATTCGTTGTCTCGAAGCGGCCATGGACCAGGATAAAAAAATCATGCTGGTGGCGCAGAAAGAGGCGTCCACGGATGAGCCGGGTGTTAACGATCTGTTCACCGTCGGAACCGTGGCCTCTATTCTGCAGATGCTGAAGCTGCCGGACGGTACGGTTAAAGTACTGGTCGAAGGCCTGCAGCGTGCGCGCATCAGCACCCTGTCTGATGACGGCGACTTCTTCTCTGCAAAAGCCGAGTATCTGGAATCGCCCGCCATTGACGAGCGTGAGCAGGAGGTGCTGGTTCGCACCGCCATCGGCCAGTTTGAAGGCTACATCAAGCTCAACAAAAAAATTCCACCGGAAGTGCTGACCTCGCTCAATAGCATTGACGATCCAGCACGTCTGGCTGACACCATCGGCGCCCATATGCCGCTGAAGCTGGCGGATAAGCAGTCCGTGCTTGAGATGTCCGACGTAAATGAACGTCTGGAGTATCTGATGGCGATGATGGAGTCGGAGATCGACCTGTTACAGGTTGAGAAGCGCATCCGTAACCGCGTCAAGAAGCAGATGGAGAAATCCCAGCGCGAGTACTATCTGAATGAGCAGATGAAAGCCATCCAGAAAGAGCTGGGCGAGATGGACGATGCGCCGGACGAAAACGAAGCGCTGAAGCGTAAGATCGATGCGGCAAAAATGCCGAAAGAGGCAAAAGAGAAAGCCGAAGCCGAGCTGCAGAAGCTGAAGATGATGTCTCCGATGTCAGCAGAAGCGACCGTGGTGCGTGGCTACATCGAGTGGATGATCCAGGTGCCGTGGAACGCCCGCAGCAAGGTCAAGAAAGATCTGCGTCAGGCGCAGGAGATTCTGGATACCGATCACTACGGTCTGGAACGTGTTAAAGATCGCATCCTTGAGTACCTTGCGGTTCAGAGCCGGGTTAACAAGCTGAAGGGGCCGATCCTCTGCCTGGTGGGACCGCCGGGGGTAGGTAAAACCTCTCTGGGGCAGTCCATTGCCAAAGCCACCGGACGTAAATACATCCGTATGGCGCTGGGCGGCGTGCGTGACGAAGCGGAGATCCGCGGTCACCGCCGGACCTATATCGGCTCCATGCCGGGCAAACTGATCCAGAAGATGGCAAAAGTAGGGGTGAAAAACCCGCTGTTCCTGCTGGATGAGATCGACAAGATGTCCTCGGATATGCGCGGCGATCCGGCTTCAGCCCTGCTGGAAGTGCTCGATCCCGAGCAGAACGTCGCCTTCAGCGATCACTACCTTGAGGTCGACTACGATCTCAGCGACGTGATGTTCGTTGCGACCTCAAACTCGATGAACATTCCTGCGCCGCTGCTGGACCGTATGGAAGTGATCCGTCTGTCGGGCTATACCGAAGATGAGAAGCTGAATATCGCCAAACGCCACCTGCTGCCGAAGCAGATTGAGCGTAACGCTCTGAAAAACGGTGAGATTACGGTTGACGATAGCGCCATTGTCGGCATTATTCGCTACTACACCCGTGAAGCGGGCGTGCGTAGCCTGGAGCGTGAAATCTCCAAACTGTGCCGTAAGGCGGTGAAACAGCTGCTGCTCGATCCGTCGCTGAAGCAGATCACCATCAACGGTGACAACCTCAACGAGTATCTGGGCGTTCAGCGCTTCGACTACGGTCGTGCGGATGATGAAAACCGCGTGGGTCAGGTGACCGGCCTGGCGTGGACGGAAGTGGGCGGCGATCTGCTGACCATCGAAACCGCCTGCGTGCCGGGTAAAGGCAAGCTGACCTACACCGGCTCGCTGGGTGAGGTGATGCAGGAGTCCATCCAGGCAGCGCTGACCGTGGTACGCGCGCGCGCAGAGAAGCTGGGCATTAACGGCGACTTCTACGAAAAACGCGATATCCACGTTCACGTTCCGGAAGGGGCGACGCCGAAAGATGGCCCGAGCGCCGGTATTGCGATGTGTACGGCGCTGGTCTCCTGTCTGACCGGCAACCCGGTGCGCGCCGATGTGGCGATGACCGGTGAGATCACCCTGCGCGGTCAGGTGCTGCCGATTGGCGGCCTGAAAGAGAAGCTGCTGGCAGCGCACCGTGGTGGGATTAAAACCGTGCTGATCCCGTACGAGAACAAGCGTGACCTCGAAGAGATCCCGGAGAACGTGATTGCCGACCTCGACATTCACCCGGTGAAACGCATTGAGGAAGTGCTGACCCTGGCCCTACAAAACGAGCCTTCAGGCATGCAGGTCGTTAGCGCAAAATAGTGACCTCGCGCAAAGAGCGTCGATAAAAACAAGGCTGGCAGCGCATTTCGGGCTTGCCAGCCTTTTTTTGTATAGCTAATTTAGATGGCTGGTTTGCTGTATCATCAACAACGGGTGTTGTAAGGGCATGACAGGCCTGATATAACTGCTGCGCGGTCGCACTTCGATGGATTAAGGTGCGATATAAATTATAAAGAGAGGAAGAGAAGAGTGAATAAATCTCAACTGATAGACAAAATTGCTGCAGGGGCTGATATCTCTAAAGCTGCGGCTGGACGTGCGTTAGATGCTTTAATTGCTTCTGTTACTGAATCTCTGCAAGCCGGGGACGAAGTTGCGCTGGTAGGTTTTGGTACTTTTGCTGTTAAAGAGCGTGCTGCCCGTACTGGTCGCAACCCGCAAACCGGCAAAGAGATCACCATCGCTGCCGCTAAAGTTCCGGGTTTCCGCGCAGGTAAAGCGCTGAAAGACGCGGTAAACTGATAGCGATCCCTCTCAGGATTGTGACAAAGTACAAGGGCGCATCACCAGATGTGCCTTTTTTATTTGCGATGCCGGAATTAATCGGGTCTGCGGGCTGACAACGGCCCCGGTTTCTTGTCACAATACGGCTTTACGCGCAGCGGCTCAGGATTAACGGCGCTGCGTGAGACAGACAGTCACCTACAGCGGAGTGTTGTTACACCATGATGGACAATTTACGCGCGGCGGCCAACCACGTCGTGCTCAAGATCATTCTGGGTTTGATTATCGTGTCATTCATTCTGACTGGCGTGGGTAACTACCTGATTGGCGGTAACAATAATTATGCCGCAAAAGTTAATGGCCAGGAGATTGGCCGCAGCCAGTTCGAAAATGCCGTGGCGGCGGAACGTAACCGCATGCAGCAGCAGCTGGGTGAGCAGTTCTCCGAGCTGGCCGGCAACGAAGCCTACATGAAGAGCATGCGCCAGCAGGTGCTGAGCCGTCTGATTGATGAAGCGCTGCTGGACCAGTATGCCCACCATCTGGGCCTCGGCATCAGCGACGAACAGGTAAAGAGAGCGATCTTCTCTACTCAGGCTTTCCAGAACAATGGCAAATTTGACAACGCACGCTACAACGCGCTGGTCAATCAGATGGGGATGACCGCCGATCAGTATGCTCAGGCCCTGCGTAACCAGCTTACCTCCCAGCAGCTGATCAACGCCGTTGCCGGTACCGACTTTATGCTGAAAGGTGAAACCGACGAGCTGGCCGCGCTGGTCGCGCAGCAGCGTCTGGTGCGTACCGCAACCATCGACGTTAACGCTCTGGCCCAGCAGCAGACCGCCTCCGATCAGGAGATCGCCAGCTACTACGAGCAGAACAAAAACAGCTTTATCGCGCCGGAGCAGTTCCGTGTTAGCTACATCAAGCTGGATGCTGCCAGCATGCAGCAGAATGCCAGCGATGAAGAGATCCAGGCCTACTACGATCAGCATCAGGATCAGTTCACTCAGCCGCAGCGTAATCGTTACAGCGTGATCCAGACTAAAACCGAAGACGAAGCGAAAGCGGTGCTGGATCAGTTAAGCAAAGGTGCTGATTTCGCCACCCTGGCGAAAGAGAAATCCGCAGACATTATCTCTGCCCGTAACGGCGGCGACATGGGCTGGCTGGAAGACGCTACCACCCCGGAGGAGCTGAAAAAGGCCGGTCTGAAAGAGAAAGGCCAGCTCTCCGGCGTAATTAAATCCTCCGTTGGCTTCCTGGTGGCGCGCCTTGACGACGTTCAGCCTGCCCAGGTCAAGCCGTTTAACGACGTGCGTGACGAGCTGGCGGCGAAGGTGAAGCAGGAGAAAGGTCTTGATGCTTACTACGCTCTGCAGCAGAAAGTGAGCGATGCCGCGAGCAACGACAACGAGTCGCTGGCGGGCGCTGAGCAGGCGGCTGGCGTGAAAGCGGTTGAGACCGGCTGGTTTGGTCGCGATAACCTGCCGCAGGAGCTTAACTTCAAACCGGTTGCTGACGCTATCTTCGGCGGCGCGCTGGTGGGTGAAAACGGTACGCCGGGCAATAACTCCGACATTATTACGGTCGATGGCGATCGGGCGTTCGTGCTGCGCGTGAGCGAGCATAAAGCCGAAGCCGTGAAGCCGCTGGAAGAAGTAAAAGCCCAGGTCAGCGATATTGTTAAGCACAACAAAGCTGAGCAGCAGGCGAAGCTGAATGCCGATAAGCTGCTGGCTGAGCTGAAAGCAGGCAAAGGCGACGAGGCACTGAAAGCCGCAGGCCTGAGCTTTGGCGAGCCTAAGACGCTGTCGCGTACCGGCCAGGATCCGCTGAGCCAGGCGGCCTTTACGCTGGCTCTGCCGGCGAAGGATAAGCCGGTTTACGGTGTTGCCAACGATATGCAGGGCAACGTAGTGCTGCTGGCGCTGGACGAAGTGAAAGCGGGCACCATGCCTGATGCGCAGAAAAAGGCGATGGTTCAGGGGATCACCCAGAACAACGCCCAGATCTCTTTCGAAGCGCTGATGAGCAACCTGCGTAAAGAAGCGAAAATCAAAACGGGCGACATCGTCGATCCGCAGCAGTAATTCCTCAGGGCGTCTCGCAGACTTTTGCAATGCTCTGCAACAATCAAAGGCCGCTTTCGCGGCCTTTTCCATTTCTGCAATCTGCCGTTTGTCTCGTATTCCCGCGCTGTTTATCGTGCAGGGGCAGTCAACACACAAGGAGAAAACAGCATGAAACGTGGAGTCAAAATAGCGGTGATGACCCTGGCACTGACCTGTGCCGCCCTGAGCCAGCGAGCGCTTGCCGCTGACGCACCGGTAAAATCCCCTCAGGCACAGACGGTACAGGGTAAATCCACCGCCGCTGCGCCTGCGGCTAAAGCGAAAACGCCCCAGGCGGCGAAGGGCGATGAGGAGCCGACCCGGGTAAGCATCAACGCGGCGTCGGCGGAGGAGCTGGCTCAGGCGATGAACGGCGTAGGGCTGAAGAAAGCGCAGGCGATTGTCAGCTACCGCGACGAGTATGGGCCATTTAAGACGCTGGACGATCTGCAGCAGGTGCCGGGGATGGGCGCCTCGTTGGTGGAGCGTAACCTGGATCGTTTAACCCTGTAATTTTTGCTTGCGTCGTAGCCATTTTTTGCCATGCTAAAGAGGTCATACCAGTTATGACCTCCGATCCTACATCACATAAGAAAAAAGGCTATTGCGCTATGCAGACTCAGATTAAAGTTCGCGGTTACCATATCGACGTGTACCAGCATGTAAACAATGCCCGCTACCTGGAGTTTCTGGAGGAGGCGCGTTGGGAGGGGCTGGAGAGCAGCGAAGGTTTTCGTTGGATGACGGCCAACCACATCGCGTTTATCGTGGTTAATATCAACATCAACTATCGCCGTCCGGCGGTACTAGGGGATCTGCTAACCATCACCAGCAGCATACAGCAGCTTAACGGCAAAAGCGGCGTGCTGAGTCAGGTGGTGACGCTGACGCCAGAGGGGGAGGGGGTGGCCGATGCGCTGATCACCTTCGTCTGCATCGATCTGCGCACAAAAAAATCGCTGGCGCTGGAAGGGGAGCTACGGGAGAAGCTGGAGATGATGATGGAGTAAGCTCTCACGCCCGGTTGCGCTACGCTTACCGGGCCTACAAACCGCACTGTGCCACCGTAGGCCGGGTAAGGCGAAGCCGCCACCCGGCGTTAACCAAGCTTACTGCAACCCTGTTTTCCGCTTCATTGCCGCTATCACCGCAGGCTTCTCAGCCAGGTAGTGATTGAGGCCGTTGGCGCGCAGGTTACAGGCGGCGCACTGGCCGCAGCCGTCGCCCTTGATACCGTTGTAGCAGGTCAGGGTCTCCTCGCGCACCAGCTCCAGCTTCTGCCAGTAGTCGGCCAGCGCCCAGGTTTCCGCCTTATCGAGCCACATAAGCGGCGTCTCGAAGCGAATATCTTTTGCCATGCCAAGGCTCACCGCATGGTTCAGCGCCTTCACAAACTCGTCGCGGCAGTCCGGGTAGCCGGAGAAGTCGGTCTCGCAGACACCGGTGATCACCGCTTCGGCCTGTACCTGATAGGCGTAGATAGCCGCAAGGGTCAAAAACAGAATGTTGCGGCCCGGCACGAAGGTGTTGGGGATACCGCTGGCGTCCGGCTCGTAGTCCGGCACCGGGATGCTGTCGCGCGTCAGGCTGCTGACCGCCAGCTCGTTAAGCAGGGTGACGTCCAGCACCTTATGCGCCCGCGCGCCCAGCTTCAGCGCCAGCTCGCGCGCAACGTCAATCTCGGCGCGGTGACGCTGGCCGTAATCGAAGGTGACGCAGTGGACTTCATCATAGTGATGCAGAGCCTGTACCAGACAGGTGGTGGAGTCCTGGCCTCCGCTAAAGACGACAACGGCACGTTTCATAGATTTTCCTGACAGTTTCACTAGCAATAAAGCCGCTATGGTAGCGCCTGGCGGCGGGTACGACCAGTATCCATTTGCTATTGCAGCAGACGGGCAATCTCTGCGGCCCAGGGGGCGGTATCGCCTATAGTGGCCTTGACCCACTCCGGGTTGTAGTAGGTGTCGAGATAGCGCTCGCCGCTGTCGCACAGCAGGGTAACAATCGATCCGGTACGCCCCTCGTCACGCATTCGGGCGGCAAGCTGCAACGCGCCCCACATGTTTGTGCCGGTGGAGGCCCCAACTTTGCGTCCCAGCTGGGTCTCCAGCCAGTGGGCGGTAGCGACGCTGGCGGCATCCGGGACGCGGATCATCTCGTCTACCACATCTGGAATGAACGACGGCTCCACGCGGGGGCGGCCAATGCCCTCGATTTTACTCCCGACCGGGCTGCGAAGGCCTGCATCCCGCTGCTGCCAGTAGTCAAGGAAGACGGAGTTTTGCGGATCGACTACCGTGAGCCGGGTGTCGTGTCCCTGATAACGAATATAGCGCCCGATGGTTGCCGAGGTGCCGCCGGTTCCGGCGCTCATCACGATATGGGCAGGGATCGGGTGCGGTTCATGGCGCATCTGGCGATAGATGCTGTCGGCGATATTGTTGTTGCCGCGCCAGTCGGTGGCGCGTTCAGCGTAGGTGAACTGATCCATATAGTGACCGCGGAGCTCCTGCGCCAGCGTCTCTGAAGCCGCGTAGATCTCGCAGGCGCTCTCAACGAAGTGACAGCGGCCGCCGTAAAAGGCGATCTGCTCGATTTTACGCCTGGCGGTGCAGGTGGGCATCACTGCAATAAAGGGCAGCCCCAGCAGTCGGGCAAACCAGGCCTCTGACACCGCCGTCGAGCCGGAGGAGGCCTCGATAATTGGCGTGCCTTCGCGGATCCAGCCGTTGCACAGCCCGTAGAGGAACAGCGAGCGTGCCAGGCGATGCTTCAGACTGCCGGTCGGGTGCGTGCTCTCATCTTTCAGGTAGATAAAGATCCCCGGAAAGGCGGGCAGGGGAAGGCGAATCAGATGTGTATCCGCCGAGCGCTGAGCATCGGCATTAATTTCACTGATGGCGTAGTTGATCCAGGCGTTATTCATCCGGGGCGATCCTGTTTGTCAATTTGTGCCTAGCTTAACGGAATGTGCTTAAAAAATTGTTGCCATTCTGCCTTTGAAATAGAATCAGGAGAGAAAAAATTTCTCCAGGAGGCCGCTAATGCTAGATAAAATTGATAAAAAGCTGCTTACTCTGCTGCAACGAGACAGTACTCTCTCTTTGCAGGCGTTAGCCGATGCCGTTAATCTGACGACTACCCCCTGCTGGAAGCGGCTCAAGCGGCTGGAGGATGAAGGGATCCTGCTGGCGCGCGTGGCGCTGCTGGATGCCGAAAAGCTGGGCCTCGGCCTGACGGCCTTTATGCTCATCAAAACCCAGCAGCACTGCAGCGAGTGGTATCATCAGTTTGTCAGCGTCGTCACCGCCATGCCGGAGGTGCTGGGCTTCTGGCGCATGGCCGGTGAATATGACTACTTAATGCGCGTTCAGGTCGCCGATATGAAGCGCTACGACGATTTTTACAAACGTCTGGTCAATAGCGTGCCAGGCTTGTCCGATGTGACATCGAGTTTTGCGATGGAACAGATAAAATATACGACAGAGTTACCCATTGAATAACGCTTCTGGCCCCGGCGTCAGGGGCCGAATTAAGACCTTCAGGATATAACCGCGTGCGATTATTTGCTCAACTAGGCTGGTACTTTCGCCGGGAGTGGCGACGCTATCTCGGTGCCGTAGCCCTGCTCATCATCATTGCTCTTCTGCAGCTGATCTCACCGAAAGTCGTGGGATACGTGGTCGACGGCGTAACCCAGGGCCGCTATCGTCCGCAGGATGTGATGATGTGGGTCGGCTTGCTGGTGCTGGTGGCGGTGGTCATTTACCTGCTGCGCTACGTCTGGCGCGTGCTGCTGTTTGGCGCGTCTTACCAGTTAGCCGTCGAGCTGCGGGAAGACTTCTACCGCCAGCTCAGCCGTCAGCATCCGGAGTTTTACCTGCGCCATCGCACCGGTGACTTGATGGCCCGGGCCACTAACGACGTCGATCGCGTGGTCTTTGCCGCAGGCGAGGGGGTACTGACCCTGGTGGATTCGCTGGTGATGGGCTGCGTGGTGCTGATCGTCATGTCGACCCAGATCAGCTGGCAGCTTACCCTGCTGGCGCTGCTGCCGATGCCGATTATGGCGCTGGTGATCAAACGCTACGGCGATCAGCTGCATAATCGATTCAAGCTGGCGCAGGCGGCGTTCTCATCTCTTAACGATCGTACCCAGGAGAGCCTGACCAGCATCCGTATGATCAAAGCCTTTGGCCTGGAGGATCGTCAGTCGGGACTGTTTGCCGAAGACGCTGCCGATACCGGCAGGAAAAATATGAAGGTTGCGCGGGTTGATGCCCGTTTCGATCCAACAATCTATATCGCCATCGGCATGGCAAACCTGTTGGCCATCGGCGGCGGTAGCTGGATGGTGGTTAACGGCAGCCTGACGCTGGGCGAACTCACCAGCTTTACCATGTACCTGGGACTGATGATCTGGCCGATGCTGGCCCTCGCCTGGATGTTTAATATCGTCGAGCGCGGTAGCGCCGCTTACAGCCGCATCCGTGACATGCTGGCGGAAGCGCCGGTGGTGGATGACGGCAGCGAGCCGCTGCCGGAAGGGCGCGGTAACCTGAACGTGGCGATCCGCGAGTTTCGTTATCCGCAGGCGCCGCACCCGACGCTGGAGAACGTCGGCTTTACGCTGACGCCGGGACAGATGCTGGGCATCTGCGGGCCGACCGGGGCGGGGAAGAGCACGCTGCTGTCGCTGATCCAGCGCCACTTTGACGTTACCCAGGGGGAGATCCGCTTTCACGATCGCCCTCTGCCAAACCTGAAGCTGGACGCCTGGCGCGGGCGGCTGGCGGTGGTCAATCAGACGCCGTTCCTCTTCTCGGACACCGTAGGCAATAATATCGCCCTCGGCCATCCCGGCGCGACCCAGCAGGAGATTGAGCACGTCGCGCGATTAGCCAGCGTCCATGAGGATATCCTGCGCCTGCCGCAGGGGTACGATACCGAGGTGGGCGAGCGCGGAGTCATGCTCTCCGGCGGGCAGAAGCAGCGTATTTCCATTGCCCGGGCGCTGCTGCTCAACGCCGAGATCCTGATCCTTGACGATGCTCTGTCGGCGGTGGATGGCCGCACCGAGCATCAGATCCTGCATAACCTGCGCCAGTGGGGCGAAGGGCGGACGGTAATTATTAGCGCACACCGGCTCTCGGCGCTCGCCGAAGCGAGCGAGATCCTGGTGATGCAGCATGGGCACATTGTTCAGCGTGGGCAGCACGAAACCTTAGCCCATCAGCCGGGCTGGTATCGCGATATGCACCGCTACCAGCAGCTGGAAGCCGCGCTGGATGACGAAGAGAAGGAGAGTGCTGATGCGTAGTTTTGGACAGCTTTGGCCGACGCTAAAACGCCTGTTAGCCTACGGTAAACCGTGGAAAAAGCCGCTCACCAGAGCGGTGGTCATGCTGTGGGTAGCGGCGGCGGCTGAGGTCGCCGGCCCGGCGCTGATCAGCTATTTTATCGATAATATGGTGGCAAAAAGCTATCTGCCGCTTGGCCTGCTGGTGGGGCTGGCGGTGGCCTACATTGGACTACAGCTCCTGGCCGCCGGGCTGCACTATGCCCAGTCGCTGCTGTTTAACGAGGCTGCCGTCGGCGTGGTACAGCAGCTGCGTACCGATGTGATGGACGCCGCGCTGCGCCAGCCGCTGAACGCCTTTGACACCCAGCCGGTAGGGCAGCTTATCTCCCGCGTCACCAACGATACCGAAGTGATCCGCGATCTCTATGTGATGGTGGTCTCCACGGTGCTGCGCAGCGCGGCGCTGGTGGGCGCGATGCTGGTGGCGATGTTCAGCCTCGACTGGCGCATGGCGCTGGTGGCGCTGGCTATCTTCCCGGCGGTGCTGTGTGTGATGGCGCTCTACCAGCGCTACAGCACGCCCATCGTGCGTCGCGTCCGCACCTACCTGGCGGATATCAACGACGGCTTTAACGAAGTGATCAACGGTATGAACGTGATCCAGCAGTTTCGTCAGCAGGCGCGCTTTGGCGAGCGGATGGGCGAGGCCAGCCGCTCCCACTACTCCGCGCGGATGCAAACTCTGCGGCTCGACGGCTTTCTGCTGCGCCCGCTGCTGAGCCTTTTCTCGGCGCTGGTGCTTTGCGGTCTGCTAATGCTCTTTGGCTTTACCTCGGTGGGGACCATTGAGGTGGGTGTGCTTTACGCCTTTATCAGCTATCTGGGCCGTCTTAACGAACCCTTGATTGAACTGACCACTCAGCAGTCCATGCTGCAGCAGGCGGTGGTTGCAGGAGAACGCGTATTTGAGCTGATGGACCGGCCGCGCCAGACCTACGGCGACGACGAGCGTCCGTTGGCCAGCGGCGCTATCGACATTGAGAACCTCTCATTCGCCTACCGCGACGACAACCTTGTGCTCCAGGATATCGACCTCGCCGTGCCGCCGCGCAGCTTTATTGCGCTGGTGGGCCACACCGGCAGCGGCAAGAGCACCCTCGCAAGCCTGCTGATGGGCTACTATCCGCTGACGAAAGGGGAGATCCGCCTTGACGGTCGGCCGCTCTCAACCCTCAGTCACGGCGTGCTGCGCCAGGGTGTGGCGATGGTCCAGCAGGATCCAGTGGTGCTGGCGGACTCCTTCTTTGCCAACGTCACCCTGGGGCGGGATATCAATGAAGCCCAGGTCTGGGAGGCGCTGGAGACCGTTCAGCTGGCAGAGCTGGCCCGGGGAATGTCCGACGGTATCTATACCAGCCTGGGAGAGCAGGGGAATAACCTGTCGGTGGGGCAGAAGCAGCTGCTGGCGCTGGCCCGTGTGCTGGTGGCCACCCCGCAGATCCTGATCCTTGACGAGGCTACCGCCAATATTGACTCCGGCACCGAGCAGGCCATTCAGCAGGCGTTAGCGGCGGTACGTCAGCATACAACGCTGGTGGTGATTGCCCACCGCCTCTCTACTATCGTCGAGGCCGACACCATTCTGGTTCTGCATCGCGGCCAGGCGGTCGAACGCGGCAATCATCAGGAGTTGCTGGCCGCCGAAGGGCGCTACTGGCAGATGTATCAGCTGCAGCTGGCGGGCGAAGAGCTCGCCGCCAGCGCGCAAGAAGAGTCGCTAATCGCCTGATGCACCATAATCAGGCAAACTACTGACAGGATCGCCTGTTGGTGCAACAACCTTGCGCACCATGCACTGGCATGGTGCGTTTTTACTTCCCAGGAACAATCTGAATCCCCGTCACACTTTTCTATGAAACGCTCCTACCCGTTCTGACGCCTTAAGCCGCTGAATTTTTCCTTTTTTTCGATTTTGGCATAGCGATTGCAATATTCACTGCGTGTTAGCTGCGGCCATTACCGATTTTCGACTGAGGGGGATTTATGAAGCTGGTTACCGTGGTCATTAAGCCATTTAAACTTGAGGACGTCCGTGAAGCGCTGTCGTCTATTGGTATTCAGGGCCTGACCGTTACCGAAGTGAAAGGCTTTGGCCGTCAGAAGGGCCATGCTGAACTCTACCGCGGGGCAGAATACAGCGTTAACTTCCTGCCAAAGGTGAAGATTGACGTGGCCATTGCTGACGATCAGCTTGATGAAGTGATTGATGTCATTAGCAAAGCGGCCTACACCGGAAAAATTGGCGACGGCAAAATTTTCGTTGCCGAACTGCAACGCGTTATCCGCATTCGTACCGGCGAAGCCGACGAAGCGGCACTGTAACGTCAGACACACAGTGATTGGGATGGGAAAAATGAATAAATTAACCTTAAAAACGGCGATGGCCGCACTGGCAACGTTACCGGGTCTGGCGATGGCGGCTCCGGCCGTGGCCGACAAAGCCGATAACGCCTTTATGATGATCTGCACCGCGCTGGTGCTGTTTATGACCATTCCAGGGATCGCGCTGTTCTATGGCGGCCTGATCCGTGGCAAAAACGTTCTCTCAATGCTGACCCAGGTCACCGTAACTTTTGCGCTGGTGTGCGTGCTGTGGGTGGTTTACGGCTACTCGCTGGCGTTCGGCACGGGCAACAATTTCTTCGGTGATTTCAACTGGGCGATGCTGAAAAACATCGAGCTGACCGCCGTAATGGGCAGCTTCTACCAGTATATTCACGTTGCGTTCCAGGGGTCGTTCGCCTGCATTACCGTCGGCCTGATCGTCGGTGCGCTGGCCGAGCGTATCCGCTTCTCCGCGGTGCTGATCTTCGTGGTGGTGTGGATGACGCTCTCCTACGTTCCGATTGCGCACATGGTCTGGGGCGGCGGCTTGCTGGCTTCCCACGGCGCGCTGGACTTTGCTGGCGGCACGGTGGTTCACATCAACGCCGCGATTGCGGGCCTGGTGGGTGCTTACCTGATTGGCAAACGCGTTGGTTTCGGCAAAGAGGCATTTAAACCGCACAACCTGCCGATGGTCTTTATGGGTACGGCGATCCTCTATGTTGGCTGGTTTGGCTTCAACGCTGGCTCAGCCAGTGCCGCCAACGAAATCGCTGCGCTGGCATTCGTTAACACCGTTGTTGCTACCGCAGGCGCTATTCTCGCTTGGGTATTCGGCGAGTGGGCAACGCGCGGTAAGCCGTCGCTGCTGGGCGCATGTTCCGGTGCGATTGCGGGCCTGGTTGCCGTGACGCCAGCCTGCGGCTACATCGGTGTCGGCGGCTCGCTGATTGTCGGTATCGTGGCAGGCCTGGCCGGCCTGTGGGGCGTGACTATGCTGAAACGCTGGCTGCGCGTTGACGACCCGTGCGATGTGTTCGGTGTGCATGGCGTCTGTGGTATCGTAGGCTGTATCCTGACCGCCGTGTTTGCTTCTTCCTCTCTGGGCGGCGTCGGCTACGCGGAAGGCGTGACGATGGGACATCAGGTGCTGGTCCAGCTGGAAAGTATCGCTATCACTATCGTCTGGTCGGGCGTCGTTGCCTTCATCGGTTACAAGCTGGCGGACATGATTGTCGGTCTGCGCGTACCGGAAGAGCAGGAGCGCGAAGGCCTGGATGTGAACAGCCACGGCGAGAACGCTTACAACGCGTAATCTGATTTAGATCTCTGGAAAACCTCCCGCCTGCGGGAGGTTTTTTTGTTTATTCGTTGCGGTTGCGCATCACCCCTTCCTGCACGCTGGACGCCACCAGCACGCCATCCTGGGTATAGAACTCGCCGCGTACAAACCCGCGCGCGCTGGAGGCGGAGGTGCTCTCCACGCTATAGAGCAGCCACTCGTTCATATCGAACGGACGGTGGAACCACATCGAGTGATCGATAGTGGCAACCTGCATGCCTCGCTCGAGGAAACCGACGCCGTGCGGCTGGAGCGCCACCGGCAGGAAGTTAAAGTCAGAGGCATAGCCCAGCAGATACTGATGCGTGCGGAAATCCGCTGGCATTGTGCCGTTGGCGCGGATCCACACCTGACGGGTCGGCTCAGCCACGTGCCCCTTCATCGGGTTATGGAACTCAACCGGGCGGATCTCCAGCGGCTTCTCGCAGAGAAACTTCTCTTTTACCTGCGGCGGCAGGAGGTGCGCCAGCGAGCGGGCAATGTCCGTCTCCGACGGCAGATTATCCGGAGCAGGGGCGGCAGGCATCGTTTTCTGATGCTCATAACCCGGCTCAGGCGCCTGGAACGACGCCGTCATATAGAAAATGGGTTTACCGTTCTGAATGGCGGCAACCCGGCGGGCGCTAAAGCTATTGCCGTCGCGCAGCACCTCAACGTCATAGATAATCGGCTTCTGGCTATCGCCGGGGCGTAAAAAATAGCTATGGAAAGAGTGAACGAGACGATCTTCCGGGACGGTCTCTTTTGCGGCATAGAGCGCCTGACCAACAACCTGGCCGCCAAAGACCTGACGCAGGCCCAAATCCTCGCTTTGACCGCGAAACAGACCCTCTTCAATTTTTTCCAGATTAAGCAACGTCAGCAGATTATTCAGCGCTTGACTCATAGGTGTCCTCAATAAAATAAAAGCGACCGGGGCGGATACAGGCAGAGTATAACTCAGAAATGCAAGTGGTCCGATGGGTGCAAAAATCTGAATACACGGCTGTTTCCAGGCAAAAATCAGTGATGTGTGCCACACTTACTGGCGTTCGATATGATTTAAGTATTAACCACTAATTCTGGCGGGCGTCATACCTGCTGGTGCATTGAAGATAAGGAGAACTCAATGAAACTCGTGCACATGTTAAGTGGTTTAGCGGTTGCCGTTTCTCTGGCTGCCTGTGCCGATAAAAGCGCAGATATCCAGACGCCCGCACCAAACCCAAATACCTCCATCGCCTCAACGCAGTCTGTGATTAAACAGCCTAACGTCTCCGGTACCATCTGGATCCGTCAGAAGGTGGCTCTGCCGCCGGATGCCGTATTGACCGTTACCCTGGCCGACGCCTCACAGGCCGACGTGCCGTCTAAGGTCATCGCCCAGCGTGCCGTTCGTACCGAAGGTAAACAGGCCCCGTTCAGCTATGAACTGCCGTTTGACCCGGCGCTGGTGCAGCCAGACGCGCGTATTCTGCTGAGCGCAGCGATCACGGTTGATAACAAACTGGTGTTTATTACTGATGGCATCAAACCAGCGGTTAATCAGGGCGGTACCCGCATTGACCTGACCCTGGTGCCGGTACAGCAGACGGCGCTGCCGATGCAGCAGAGCGGTGGGGCAGCTACCACCGTACCGTCTACCTCGCCAACGCAGGTTAACCCCTCTTCGGCGACCCCTGCACCGACGCAGCTGTAACGCTTAAAGCGCGTCTCGGGAAAACAGTACCGGTCAGTTAACGCTGACCGGTATTTTTTTGCCTGCTGACTATGCCGGGCGGCGCTAACGCTTGCCCAGCCTACCAAATCCAGCGATACCGCGTTAAATCTATCTGTCCGCTGCCTGATACCTGAACGCCGTCGGCGAGCAGGGCCTGGCGCTGGCGCTGCAGGTCCGGTCCGGTGAGGGAGATCTGCCCCTGACGATTCACCACCCGATGCCACGGCAGCGTGCTGCCCTCCGGCAGACGTCTGAGGACGCCGCCCACCTGGCGTGCCGCACGGGGTGAACCTGCCAGCCGCGCCACCTCGCCGTAGGTCGTGACCGAGCCGGGCGGGATAGCGGCGACGATTTGCCATACCCGCTGGGGGAAAGAGTCGTTGTCAGCCATAGCGGTTTCCTGAAGAGTATCCCACCAGCATAATCAGCGCGTGCGAGCCTGTGAAGAGGTGGCTGCGCAATAAACCAGCATCCGGCAGGCCGCGGCTTGCAATTGCCGGGCCGTACAGTGATAATGCGTCCGCGCGTTGGTTAACAACGCTCTCAATGGGGGCCCTGTTGGTTCTCCCGCAACGCTACTCTGTTTACCAGGTCAGATCCGGAAGGAAGCAGCCAGAGCAGATGACGTGTGTGCCGGGATGTAGCTGGCAGGGCCCCCACCCATTTCTGCCTTTCGATATGTCACTCGCTTCTCTACCCATTACTTTAGTTAAAGCGCTTTTATCCCTGCCTAAAATCACGCCTCTGTCGTATTGCCTGACATCTATTTGTCATTAAACTGAAATCGTATTGTCATTTTTATGTCATATATTCCTGCCACAGTATTATTACAGTAATGTGATCGACAGCGTTCCAGTAAAACTATTTCTGGATCAACGGATAAAGCTAGTGTATTAATTACTCGTCTCATTTATACCGAAAGGGATACTCATGGTCAGCGCAGTGTTAAACGTAAAAATTGACGAAGCAGTAAAAGAGAAACTTCGCCAGTATGCAGAGGCGAATAATGAGAACTTAAGCACGGCAACTGAAAAGCTCCTCGTGCTGGCCTTTGAGTCTCATGGCGATGCCGTCTCAGAGGAAGACATCGACAGTCAGCATACGGAAGAAGAGAACGCATCGGCACTGAGTGTTAAAGAGATCAAAGCGTTACGCAAACTGCTGAAGAAGAAAAAATGAAACCGCTACAGTCAACCGCCAGCAACTATGCTGAAGCCTGCGAGCAGCTGCGCTCCGGCTACGTAAAACAGGTTCGTCTGAATTGGAACGTCGGAACCGATGAGTTTTTTCGTATTGCATCAGAGTGGTGTGATGCAGGCGCAAAAATAAAAAAACAGGGCGAGCGTTTTATTATTGCGCTGAAAGGTTTTCCTATTCCTCGGCAGTAACCATATTGCGATCGGTAAACCGATCGCTGTCACATTAAATATATTTCCGGTGCCGTATAATCGGCGGCTGGTTAATTAATGAAGACCATATTGGCTGTAAGGCGATGAATGCCTCCTGCAGGATCCCTTCCGGCTGGGTAAACGGCATCCGGATATAGCGTTCAAACGCCCCTGCCAGACCAAAGCGCGTTCCTGCCCCCAAATGAATGCCCCTGCTCTCCGCACCGGTAGCAAATCGCGTTGCCAGCGCGTCCGGCAGCTCCACCCAGAAAGAGAGGCCCCCCTGCGGAAGCTGCGTCTGCCACTGCGGAAAAAACGTCTCCATCAAACGCAAGCAGTGGTCCCGGCGTGCAGCAAGCATCCGTCGGCGGGCGGGCAAAAAGGTTTCCCCATTTTCAATTAGCCAGCGGGCAGCAAGCTGCTCAAGCACTGGGGTACCCAGGTCGATGGTGTCGCGCATCTGCACCAGCGAGGCGACGGTACGGGCCGGGGCGCGGATCCAGCCCAGCCGTAGCCCACCCCAGAAGCTTTTCGCAGCAGATCCCAGTGAAATTACCGACGCATCCGGGCTGAAAGCAGCCAGCGGGGGAGGGGGCGGCGCGTCGTACCAGAGGTCGCTCATGGTTTCATCCACTACCAGCGTGGTGCGCGTGCGGGCGGCAATCTCCGCTACGGTTTGCCGGGTTGCGGCGTCCATGCAGCGGCCGGTGGGATTATGAAAGTCTGGCATCAGGTAGGCGAGCCTCGGCGAGGTCTGACCGATTGTTGCCGCCAGCCCGTCGCTATCCCAGCCCTGCTGCGGCAGTGCGACGCCAACCGGGCGGCAGGATGCGCCCTCAATCGCTGCTATCGCCAGCGGATAGGTTGGGTGATCCACCACTACCCGATCGCCAGGCCCGGTCAGCAGACGCAGGATCAGCGCAAACCCGCTGAGCGCGCCGTTAACAATCATAATTTCATCAGGACGGGTTGGCAGGCCACGTGCGTCGTAGCGGGCGGCGATCGCTTCGCGTAACGCCAGCAGCCCCTGCTGATCGTAGCCGGTGGAGGCAAAGTGCTGCGGCATGGCGAGCAGCGCCTGCTGATAAGCCTGATGGATCTCGGGGCTGGCCCCCAGCGAAGCGGTAGAGAGATCCAGGGCACTGCCTGCATTTGTGCGGGTAGGCACCGTACGGCTGCTTTCGGGCAGCATCACAACGGAGCCGCTGCCGTGGCGGCTGAAGAGAAACCCCTCGTCCCGCAGCTGCGCCAGCGCGCCGGCCACGGTGGTGCGGCTGATACCGAGGGCGGCAGCCAGCTCGCGCTCGCCCGGCAGGCGGGTCTCCAGCGCCAGCCGACCGTCGAGGATCAGCATCCGCAGCGCCTGGGTGAGCTGCTGCCAGAGCGGCGTGCGTGACGGGGTATGTTGCCACTGGCCCAGCAGGCGTACCAGCGACTGGCTTCCAAATCGACGTGATGACATAGGCAGTCCACTTTTTCAAAACTGGTCATTAATGATAATGCCAGTAAGAGAGAAGATGTCACTCTCTTTGATTGAATGAGGTGAACTATGCTGCGGCGACTTCTGCAACTCTATATCGGCCTGACGTTCTACGGCGTCTCTACCGCCATGTTTGTTCGGGCGGATCTGGGAGCCGATCCGTGGAACGTGTTTCATCTCGGCGTGGCACAGCTCCTTTCGCTCAATATTGGCCTCGTGATGATCGCCGTGGGCGCACTGGTGCTGCTGCTGTGGATCCCTCTGCGCCAGCGTCCGGGACTGGGCACCATCAGTAACGTTGTGGTGATTGGGCTGGCGGCGGACGCTGCGCTGGCGCTGATGCCCCCCCTGACGTCGCTGCTTGCTCGGAGCCTGCTGCTGGCTGCTGCCGTGGTAGTCAACGCGCTGGCAACCGGGATGTATATCGGCGCCGGGTTTGGCGCGGGTCCACGCGATGGCCTGATGACCGGCATCAACGCCCGCACAGGCTGGTCGGTGCGCGGCGTGCGTACCGCCATTGAGGTGAGCGTCCTGCTGCTGGGCTGCGCGATGGGCGGCACCTTTGGCGTAGGGACCGTACTTTACGCGCTGGCGATTGGCCCGCTGATCCAGCTCTGTCTGCCGTGGTTTCGCCAGCCGTCCCGTATTGCGCCGGTCACTCAGCCGCAGGAGAGCACGCTGTAAATCCGCGAAGCGCTCACAGCAACGGTAAGCGGTTTGGGTTACACTGGTGGCACGCCAGCTGCCAGGGTAACACCATGAAATCCATTACGCTTTATGATGTCGCCCGTTACGCGGGCGTCTCCTACCAAACCGTCTCCCGCGTCATGAATCAGGCGGAGCATGTCTCAGCGCGTACCCGCGAGAAAGTGCTCTTTGCCATGCGCGAGCTGAACTACGTTCCCAACCGGGGGGCGCAGCAGCTGGCGGGCAAGCGTAGCCGTACTCTTGGGCTACTCACCAGCGATCTGGCTCTCCATGCACCGTCCCAGATCGCCTCGGCGGTGAAAAACCGCGCCGCGCAGGCCGGTGCGGGAACAATCATCGCCATGCCCGAGCAGGCGACCCAGGCGGCCTGCCTGCTGGCGTTACAGGAGCTGCTGGCTCAGCGGGTCACCGGGCTGCTGATCAACCTGCCGCTGGAGGATGACCAGGCCGAAGAGCTGGCGGCGCTGGCGCACCCGACGCCAACGCTGTTTCTCGACGTCAGCCCGACGGCGAAGGTCAATAGCCTGGTCTTTGATGCCGCCGAAGGGGCAAGGCTGGGGGCGGAGCACCTGTTGACGCTTGGCCATCGCCGCATTGCCCTGCTCGGCGGACCACCGAGCTCGGTGTCGGCGAGGGCGCGTCTTGCAGGCTGGCTGGCGACGCTGACACACGCCAACGTCACTCCGGCGGCCAGCGTGCACGGCGACTGGAGCGCGGCCTCGGGCTACGAACAAGCGCAGCGGCTGCTGGACTCACCGCCGCTGCCCGAGGCCATTCTGGTGGCGAACGATCAGATGGCGCTCGGCGTGCTGCGCGCCTGTGCGGAAAGGGGCCTCGCCATACCCGGACAGATCTCGGTTGTGGGCTATGACGATACCGCCGACAGTGCGTGGTATACGCCGCCGCTGACGACGATACGTCAGGCCTTTAAGGAGGCGGGGCAGCGCAGCGTGGACTGGCTGCTTCAGCCTCCCGCTGACGATGCGCTAAGCCAGACGCTGCTGCCGGTGACGCTGGTGATCCGCAGCTCGGCCTGAAAACCCCTTCGCTTTTGTGATCGACCCCGCTTCTGGCGATGGCGATCCTTTACCTTTTTCCCTCGCACGGGCATCGTACAGAAAATTGTGAGCGCTTCGCAAAAATCATGAGGTCGACATGTCCGCTGCTACACTGAACACCCTGCTTGCCCGCCGCGACTGGGAAAATCCGGTTGTAACCCACTGGAACCGCCTGCCAATGCACGTTCCCCTGCGCAGCTGGCGTGATGTCGCCGGGGCGGTCCAGGAGAACGATTCTCCCGCATGGCGGCTGCTCAACGGCGAGTGGCAGTTTAGCTTCTACACCGCCCCGGAGGCGGTACCGGCGTCGTGGATAGAAGAGGACAGCGCAAGCGCCGTTGCTATGCCGGTGCCCTCCAACTGGCAGATGCAGGGTTTTGATACCCCGATTTACACCAACGTTACCTACCCGATCCCGGTTACGCCGCCCTTTGTACCGACGGAGAACCCCACCGGCTGCTACTCGCTGACGTTTAATGTGGATGCGGCGTGGCTGGCGAGCGGCCAGACGCGAATTATCTTTGAAGGGGTCAATTCAGCCTTCTATCTCTGGTGCAACGGAGAGTGGATTGGCTACTCGCAGGATAGTCGTCTGCCTGCGGAGTTCGACCTCAGCGCGGTGCTGCGGCCCGGTGCTAACCGGCTGGCGGTGATGGTGCTGCGCTGGTGCGACGGCAGCTATCTGGAAGATCAGGATATGTGGCGCATGAGCGGTATTTTCCGCGACGTGGTACTGCTGCATAAACCCGCAACGCATATCAGCAACTTCCAGGTCGAGACCGCGCTCAATGCAGATTTTAACCATGCCCGGATAAGCACCACCGTACAGCTTGCCGGTGAGTTTGCCGACTGCCGGGTGGCCGTTGCCCTGTGGCGCGGCGAAGAGCAGATCGCCTGTGCGGAGCAGCGTCCCGGCAGCGCGATTGTGGACGAGCGCGGCGCATGGGCAGAGCGGCTGAGTGTCGATCTCTCTGTTGATAAGCCCGATCTCTGGAGCGCCGAGACGCCGCATCTCTATCGGCTGACCGTCGCACTCCTGGATGCGCAGGGCAGAGTGCTGGAAGCCGAAGCCTGCGACGTTGGCGTGCGTAAGGTGGAGATTAGCCACGGCCAGCTGAAGGTCAACGGTAAGGCGCTGCTGATCCGCGGGGTTAACCGTCATGAGCACCACCCGGAGAGCGGCCAGGCGGTAGATGAGGCCACCATGCGCCGGGATATCGAGCTGATGAAACAGCATAACTTTAACGCCGTACGCTGCTCCCACTACCCGAACCATCCTCTCTGGTACCGGCTGTGCGATCGCTACGGCCTGTACGTGGTCGATGAAGCCAATATTGAGACCCACGGCATGGTGCCGATGAGCCGTCTGGCGGACGATCCGCAGTGGCTACCGGCGATGAGCGAGCGCGTCACCCGCATGGTACAGCGCGACCGTAACCATCCCTCCATCATTATCTGGTCGCTGGGGAACGAGTCCGGCCACGGCGCGAGCCATGACGCGCTCTACCGCTGGGTGAAGTCCAGCGATCCCACCCGCCCGGTGCAGTACGAGGGCGGCGGGGCGAACACGGCGGCGACCGATATTGTCTGCCCGATGTATGCCCGCGTGGATATGGACCAGCCTTTCCCTGCCGTGCCGAAGTGGTCGATTAAGAAGTGGATTGCCCTGCCGGATGAGACGCGCCCGCTGATCCTCTGCGAATATGCCCATGCAATGGGCAACAGCTTCGGCGGCTTTGCCAAATACTGGCAGGCGTTTCGCGAAAACCCTCGTCTGCAGGGCGGCTTTGTCTGGGACTGGGTCGACCAGGCGTTGACGAAGCGTGATGAAAACGGTAACGCCTTCTGGGCCTACGGCGGCGATTTTGGCGATACCCCGAACGATCGCCAGTTCTGCATGAACGGGCTGGTCTTCCCTGATCGTACCCCGCATCCAGCTCTCTATGAGGCCCAGCGCGCGCAGCAGTTTTTCCAGTTCCGCCTGCTTAGCACTGCGCCGCTGGTGGTTGAGATCCACAGCGAATATCTCTTCCGCGAGGCGGATAACGAGGTGCTGCGCTGGCAGATTGCCCGCGACGGCGAGGTGCTGGCCGAAGGCGAGCAGCGGCTAACGATCCAGCCCCAGGGCGTGCAGCGTCTGGAGATTGAGGCCCCGGCGCTGTCAGCCGTACCGGGGGAGGTGTGGCTTAACGTCGAGGTTTACCAGACGCGGGCTACCGCATGGTCGCCGGATAACCACCGCTGCGCGTGGGATCAGTGGCGGCTGCCTGCGCCGCTGGCGATAACCCCGCAGCAGAAGGCGGGGCCAGGCGCAACGCTGGCAATCAGCGACGAGGCATTTAGCGTTAGCTGGCAGGATCGGCGTTGGCACTTCTCGCGCCTCAGCGGCGATCTGGAGCAGTGGTGGTGCGGCGAGACGCCGACGCTGCTGACGCCGATACGGGATCAGTTCACCCGCGCACCGCTTGATAACGATATCGGCATTAGCGAGGTGACGCGTATCGATCCCAACGCATGGGTTGAACGCTGGAAGGCAGCGGGCATGTACGCTATGACGCCACGTCTGCTGCACTGCGCGGCGCAGGAGCTCATCGGCGAGGTGCTCATCACTACCCGACACGCCTGGGAGCATGAGGATAAGGTGCTGTTTATCAGCGATAAGCGCTGGCGTATCGACAGCCACGGCGTGCTGCACGGCGAGGTTGAGGTGCAGATCGCTACTGACGCGCCGCCGCCTGCAAGGGTAGGCCTCTGCTGCCAGCTGGCTGCGGTGGAGGAGTCTGTCAGCTGGCTGGGGCTGGGGCCGCATGAGAACTATCCAGACCGCAGATTGTCAGCAAGCCAGGGGCGCTGGACGCTGCCGCTGAGCGCGCTGCATACGCCCTATATCTTCCCCAGCGATAATGGCCTGCGCTGCGATACAGGTCTGCTGGAGTATGGCGCGCATCGGCTTAGCGGGCGTTTTCATTTCTCCCTGAGCCGCTACGGCCAGCGTCAGCTCCATGAAACGACCCATCATCATCTGCTGCGCGAAGAGGAGGGCTGCTGGCTTAACCTCGACGCGTTTCATATGGGCGTGGGCGGCGACGACTCGTGGAGTCCGAGCGTATCGCCGGAGTTTATTCTGGCTGAGGAGCGGATGCGCTACGCCTTCAGCTGGCGTCAGGCGTAATCTTGCCGGGCCGGAGGTTCTCTTCGGCCCATGCCATAAACGCCTCTTTCGGCAGCGCCTTGCTGTAGAACCAGCCCTGGGCGAACTGCACCCCGTGATTGCGTAGCCACTCCAGTTGGCCTTCGGTTTCGACACCCTCTGCGACCATCGCCAGCCCTAGCTCTTTTGCCATCTCGATAATGTGCGGCGTGACGATTTTATACTCCAGTGCGTCAACGAAGGATTTGTCGATCTTCAGGATATCGGCCTCCAGATTTTGCAGATAGCTCAGGCTGGAATACCCCGTCCCGAAGTCGTCAATATAGATGGCATGCCCGGCGCGGCGCAGGTCGGCAATGGCTGGCGAGCTGACGTTAGGATCGGCAAAGCCGCGCTCGGTGATCTCAAGGGCAATCTGTGAGGCGCTGAGCTGCCAGCGGGTCAGCAGCGTGCTGAGCTGGATATGTAGACTTTTCGACACCAGATCGCCGGGATCGAGATTGATCGAGATGTGCTGCTCTGGGTGACGCTGTAGCCACGCCCCCAGATCGTTAAATACTGTCTCAACGATCAGCGTGGTGAGCTGCGGCATCAGGCCAGACTGCTCTGCCAGCGGAATAAAGATATCGGGTGAGACGTAGCGGCCATCGTGCTGCGGCCAGCGGGCTAGCGCCTCGGCGCCGACCACTTTTCCGCTGCCCAAGGCAACAATCGGCTGATAATAGACTTCGATTTCGCGAGCGTGAATGGCGTCCAGCATACGGTAGTGAGGTGACTGTAGGCGGCGCAGCACGTTCAGCAAGAGAAACAGGGTCCCCAGGCTCATGAGCAGGCCCAGCGGGAGCCAAATCAGCAGCTGTTGATGCAGTCTTTTTTTCAGCGGGCCGAGGGGAGCGCCAGCGATAAGGGCTAACCCCATCTCAGGAAAGCGTTGCACATCGTACAGTACCCCCGCCTGTTGAAAACGGGTGGCTGAGGAGTGCTGTGCCAGCTGCCAGATGGCGGGATTGAATGCGCCGTTGCTGGCAATCAAGCGGTTCGTCGCCATGCTAACCAGGGCGATATCAACAGGCCATTCGCCAAAGGGAAGCACGTCAATAAACGACTGGGGATCGATCATAACAATGTGGCTATCGCTGCCCAGCGCAGCCATAACCCGCTTGAGGCCGATATCGTTCTGGGTGGTAAGCCAGGCCCGGTAGCCATCCGGGGTAAGCCGCTCTGCCGCAGGTAACAGGGCGTTGTCGCTACTGTTTTCCAGCGAGGAGCAGCGGGGCTTCAGGTGATCAACGTAAATTGTCTCCTGCACATAGTAATAAGAGAAGGCGACTCTGCGCATTGCCAGCAGATGTGCGGGGCTACAGGGCGTGCCGGTAAAGGTATCGATCTCATTAAGCGCGCGTTTGGCTTGCTGGATCACCTTCTGGGTATGCATCATGACCCGTGTGGAGTAAGCATCCAGCTCCTTTGTGAAGGTCTCCTGCGCATGGCGACGCGCAAGCCAGATACTTAATCCAACCGGGATCAGCATAACCAGGATCAGCACGCCAGTAACAATACTCACCAGTCTTCGATTGGTCAGCATGAAACGTTCCTTTTTTGGTTGAGAGCAATGAAAACTGTAAGCAGGTATCAGGAGTGGAGAGGCTACCGTGTGCTGCAATTTTCAGCTTTTTCACACCAAAATACTTTGATTTAAAGAACGTTTCACCCAAAAAATCGATACTGGACTAGCGGCGGTGGGCCAGGCGGCGAACCAGCCGATCGCCGGTCATCTGCACCCCCTGAACCAGCGCCACTAAAATGACTACCGTGCCCACCATCACCTGATCATTAAAGCGCTGGTAGCCGTAGCGAATAGCGAGATCCCCCAGCCCGCCGCCGCCTATGACGCCAGCCATTGACGAAAAGCCAATCAGCATCACTACGGTGAGGGTGATCCCCGCCAGCAGGGTCGGTAGCGCCTCCGGCAGCAGCGCTTTAGCGATAACGTGCCAGACGCTGCCCCCCATCGACAGAATGGCTTCGATGCGGCCAGAGTCGACTTCATCCAGCGCGTTCTCCGTCAGTCGGGCGAAGAAGGGGAACGCGCCGATGGTAATGGGCACCACAGCGGCGGTGCTGCCCAGCGTGGTGCCGATCAGCAGTCGGGTAAAGGGGATCAGCGCTATCAGCAGTACGATAAACGGCAGCGAGCGGCCAAGGTTGATAATGGCCCCCAGCACGGCGTTGGTTTTAGGCATCGGCAGCAGGCCGTTTGCCCGCGAGATATAGAGTAAAACGCCGATAGGCAGGCCAATCAGTACGGTGAAAAAGCCGGCCAGCGCCACCATGTAGACGGTCTCCAGCGTACCGTTTAGCAGCATCGGCCACAGTTCGTCCCAGTTCATGCTACGCATAGCGGCCTCCCGTTAAAGCCATGTCGTTCCAGGAAGAGGCGCTCCGCCTGGGGATCGGGCAGCAGCGCCTGGCGCAGGCGCGACCACGGCGTGACCAGCAGATCGGCAATCTTTCCGCTCTCAATCAGCTCCCCGTTTTCCAGTAGCGCCGCATGATCGCAGAGGCTTTTCACCACCTCCAGCTGGTGAGTGATCAGCACAATTGTCAGACCCAGCTGACGATTAATGTCTGCCAGCAGGCTGAGCACCGACTGCGTCGTCTCGGGATCCAGCGCGCTGGTGGCTTCATCGCAGAGCAGCACCTGCGGGCGCGCCGCCAGCGCCCGGGCGATACCGACGCGCTGCTTCTGCCCGCCGGAGAGCTGAGAGGGGAAGGCCTGCGCCTTGTCGCTCAGCCCCACCAGGTGCAATAGCTCCTCGACCCGCGTTCGGCGCTGCGCTTTGGCCACGCCAGCGATCTCCAGCGGTACGGCTACGTTGTCCGCTACGCTGCGGGCATGCAGCAGATTGAAGTGCTGAAAAATCATGCCGGTTTGCAGACGGTGCGCCCGCAGCGCGGCTTTGTCGAAACCGGTAATATCGCGCCCGTTGACCAGGATGCGGCCCCGTGTAGGCCGCTCCAGCAGGTTCAGGCAGCGGATCAGCGTGCTTTTACCCGCGCCGCTGCGCCCGAGAATGCCGTAGATGGCACCTTCGGGAACGGTTAACGAGATGTCGTTCAGCGCCGGTCGGCCTGCTCCGGCATAGGTTTTACTCAGCCCTTCAATCGTAATCATGACTGTGGCGCGACCGGAATAACCGAGCCGTTGTAGTTTTTACGGATAAAGTCGGCTACCTGCGGCGAAGTGAGATCTTTCGCCAGCTCCTTGATGCGCGGATCGTTGGCCAGCGCCGGGTTGGTTACCAGAATATTGGCGTAGGGATTGTGCTCGGCGCTCTCCAGCCCCAGCGCATCCTTAGCCGGTGTCAGGCCAGCCTCCAGCGCGTAGTTGCCGTTGATCACCGCCAGATCGACGTCGTCCAGCGAGCGTGGGATCTGCGGGGACTCGATCTCGAGAATTTTAATGTGCTTCGGATTCTCAGCGATGTCCTTCGGCGTGGCGAGGGTGGTAGCCGGATCGGTAAACTTCGCGTTGAGCTTAATCAGCCCCTGGCTTTGCAGCAGGAAGAGCGAGCGGCTCAGGTTGGTGGTATTGTTCGGAACCGCCACCGTGGCGTTGTCAGGGATCGATTTGAGATCTTTATACTTGCGGGAGTAGATACCCAACGGCTCAATATGCACCGTTGCCGCCACGGCAAAGGTTTTGCCCAGCGCCTTCTCCTGATCTTTTAGATACGGAACGTGCTGAAAATAGTTGGCATCGACGTCGCCGTTAGCCAGCAGCTCGTTGGCGTTGACGCCGCTGGTCAGCTCTACCACCTTAATATCCAGCTTTGGATCAAACGTTTTGATGTAGTTAAGGATTTCCGCGTGCGGCACGGCGTCGGCCGCGATGCGCAATGCTTGTGCATGGGCGGAACCCCAGGCCAGAGAGAGAGAGAGTGCCAGACCGGCCAGTTTAATTGCTGCAGGTTTCATGATTTTTATCCTTTATCGTTATGTCAGTGGGTTTAATCAGGCAATCAGCTGTTCACTGCGCTCGCGCAGTACATCGCGGTAGTAACGCTCGGCCACGTCCGGATGGGAGCGCAACCGTCCTTTCAGGTAGTTCCAGCCCACGTCGCGCAGCAGCGGATTTTGCGGATCGCTCTCGGGTCCCTGTGCCTCCTGCGCCAGCTGCGCGGGCAGGGCATAGACCGGCACCACCGCGTCCAGCTGCGCGCCGAGGAAGAAGGCGATCGACAGCCGCTCCTGACCGGCTGGGGGGGAGACGACGCGGTGAACCGTGGCACGCAGATAGCCATTGGTGGCCAGCTCCAGCAGCTCACCGATATTTACCACGAAGCTCCCGGCCAGCGGGGCGGCATCCAGCCAGCGGCCCGGTGCAACCTCTACCTGTAAACCTCTCTGCTCATCCTGCAGCAGGAAGCTGAGGAAACCCGAATCCTTGTGCGCCCCGACGCCCTGCTGGCTCTCCGTTGCTGGCTGGCCGGGATAGCGGATCAGCTTGATATGCTCGTTTGGCTTATCGCCATACAGTCCATCAAAGGCGTCTGCAGGCAGATCCAGCGCCTGGGCGAACGCGCGCAGCAGGTTGAGGGCCATGCTGGTCATCGCTCTCTGCCAGGCGAGGAGGGCAGGCTTCAGCGTCGGCTGCGCCTCAGGCCACAGGTTTGGTCCCTGTAAACGCCGCCAGCGCGGATCGTCCCCGGCCACGTTCAGGGCCGGACGCTCAGCGCCAATATCAAACTGCTCTCGCCAGTCCGGCTGGCCGCGTGTCAGCTCAGAGGCCGCCCGGTTATAGCCGCGAAAATGGGGGGAGTGGATCATCGCCACCTGCTGCTTCTCAGTGTCGGAGAGCGCAAAGAAGCGGCGAGCCTCCTGCTGGACGGCGCGCTGCAGCTCATCGTCTACGCCGTGATTCACCAGATAGAAGAAGCCGATATCCCGCGCGGCATGGCGCAGCTGCTCCAGAAAGGCGGGACGATCGACAGGGTCGGAAAAGTGCGACAGGTCAAGAATGGGCAGGCGGGTAGCGGTCATGGCTGGCTCCTCATAGTGGCTTTCTGGCAGAGTGCCTTAAAGCCATATATTCAACCAATAACCTTCTTTTCTAATTTATGACCGGGCTGGATCACGTGCTTTTGCGAAAAAAGCATAAGGCAGATGAGGTGGGGAGGCGGACGTGCGGCGGACCAAAATGATAAGAGCCCTGACTTGAGAAGCCAGGGCTCTTAGGGTACTACTGATATTGCGTTTAACATTAAGGAACTTAACTACATGATACTACTTATGATACTGCTTTAAATGTACACGTTTAAGGTTCTTCACCTCGGTACTCAAGTACACACCCTTCGCGATATCAACTCTTTGATGCGTGGCCTTACTGCCATTGCGATTTAAAACGTGACGTTTTAACTCACAACCCATACAACATTAAAACAGAGCCTTACATCATCGCGATTTCGTTCACACCCTGCGATTGTAGATACTGACTACGTGGCCTTAAAGCGTCATCGGGTAGGCTTGCAACTGATTTACGCTACGCCGACTCTCCCATACAACAATACTTCGTGGCCTTTATCGCATTCATTAAGTACATCTTACTGCCTAACAGCATTCTCACTAAGCAACGCTGTTACCTTAAATCTAATACTTTTTTTGGCCTTGTCAACTGACTCAGGAAGCAACCTGCGGCTGGGCGTGCGGCCCGGTTTTGGGCTTGGTCAGGGAGTAGATGTCATAGAACGAAAGCTCGCCTTTTTTCTGTACCATCTGCTGCAGCTGGCTCTTCTGCGCCGCTTCTACCTGAGGCGACTGCATGATGGCATCGATCAGCTCAGGCGGCACCATGCGCGTGTTGTACCACTCGCCGTTATAGCAGACGCGGAAGTCGAGCACGTCGATATCCTCATAGCGGTAGCGCGGATAGACATCGAAAAAGAAGAAGCCGTTCAGCAGGGCAAACAGCACCACCAGTAGCCAGACGGAGCCCGCCAGCGTTTCGGACTGGAGCATCACCGCCAGGGTAGCAAACCAGCCAACGTACATGCCGATAAACAGCCAGGGATGGTTGCGGATAAAGCTAATGCTAAAGCGTGGCCGGTTGTCACGCTTCTCGCGAATATTTAGCTCATTGATAGTTTGGGTAAGCAGTCGCTCTATTTCTGTCATTTTTTACCTTTGGGGATCGGACAAAACGCAGGTGAAACAGCCTATTTTACGATCCGCACTGATAAGAAAAAAGTAACAGCCTGGCGACAAAAAAGCATAACAGTTATGCCGAGGCCGACGGCAGCTTTTTAATAATCCGCGCGGGATTCCCTGCGACCACCACGTCGTCAGGAATATCGCGGATTACCACGCTTCCGGAGCCAATAACGACGTTGTTGCCAATGGTCACGCCCGGGTTTATCACGGCTCGGCCACCGATCCAGACGTTATTGCCAATGGTCACGGGTGCGCCAAACTCTAACCCGCTGTTGCGTTCGGTGGCATCAAGCGGATGGGTAGCAGTATAGATATGCACACCCGGGGCGAACATGCAGTTATCGCCAATATGGATTGGACAGACGTCCAGCATTACGCAGTCAAAATTGGCGTAAAAATCGTTGCCGAGGAAAATGTTGTAGCCATAGTCGCAGCGGAAGCTCGGCTCGATATAGGCATTGCCGCTGTTACCGAGCAGCTCGGCAAGCAGGCCGCGCCGTTCGCTCTTTTCAGCAGGGCCGGAGTGGTTATACCGATGCAGCAGCTCCCTGGCACGCAGGCGATCTGCCCGTAATGTTTCATCGCCAGATCGGTAGAGTTGCCCGGCAATCATTTTCTGCTTTTCTGTACTCATGGCTATCTCGCTGTTAAACGTAACAGGAACATCCTGGAGGGAGATAGCCTGAAAGAGTATCGCGTTGAGTTAAGTATGTGATTGAGATCACATTAGTTTTGAGACAAAAACCCGTCGCTGAAACCTACCAAAACACATCTGATCAAGGCAGCAAGAAATCGTTATGAAACCGTGCGCTGACTAGCGAACAAACTTCCACACGGAGGAGGGGATTTTGTCGTAAAGTTTATTCATGGTCAGTTCAGCCAGACGATGATCGGCAGCGGAATAAAAAACCGTCAGCTCATTGTCAGACAGTTCGTATTTATTTTTCTCAATGACTCTCTCAAGCGTGTCAATTGTCTGACAGCGCCGTAGGCGCATCAAATAATCTACTTTGGTTAATGGTTTATCAGACATAAATTCACCTATGTATTTGTAATAGTTTTAACAGGACAGACTAACAGGGTTAGCCTTGCTCACATTAACGAAACAGGCGATTGCCGGATTTGCGCCATTTCTGCAAGTCTTCTGTGCTAATGCCATAGCTGCTGAACAGCATAAATGTGTCGTCCAGGTATTCGTCAATCTGGGCGATCAGTTTATTATCTTCATTATACTTAATTTTATAATTAAGTGCGAAGGTCGCAATATGCTCAATCAGCTCGTTTAACTGCAAATTGATTGCCGACGTGGGGTCGTTAACCCAGCCATGATGACTCTCTTCAAGGTTAGACAGGCAATCATGGTACAACGTTTCGCAAAGAAATTTCAGTTGCGCGACATCATGCCTTTTTGGCGAGTATTCGTCCATAACGTATCCCCTTCTAAGTGGCTTTTTTTTCACATGGAACACCGTTTCGGGATGGATACCTCCTTGAGGTCGGCGTGTAAGCTGCTCTCGCGCCTCAATTTAACTATAAGTCACTCTGAAAAAGATTTCCTGGAGCGATTACGAAAAATTACAATTATCATCTTTTGCTTTCGTTTTTCTCTCGGTCAAAGGGGTGAGCCATACCTGTCTGAATGTAATTTACTAAGAATATTCTTACGCCAGGATGTCTTTGCTATTAATTAAGAATATCTTCACATCTTAAGATAATCCCTTATGCCTTAAGAATTATGCGACTTATATTTGTTACAGAAAATAACGCAATAGACAATAAGCCGTCATGATGATTTTCAGACAAATAATGAAAAAGGCCGCTTGCGCGGCCTTTTCTTCACTACTCTCTACAAGTCAGAGTGATTAGTGATGCTCAACCGGATGGCTGTGCTCGACATCCTCAGATTTGCGGCTAAAGCGGCGGCGAACCACCACGAAGAACACCGGCACAAAGAAGACGGCTAGCACGGTTGCGGTAACCATCCCGCCCATAACGCCGGTACCTACTGCGTTCTGCGCGCCGGAGCCTGCGCCGGTGCTGATAACCAGCGGCATAACGCCGAGGATAAAGGCCAGCGAGGTCATCAGGATAGGACGCAGACGCATACGAACCGCCTCTAACGTCGCTTCGATCAGCCCCTTGCCCTCTTTCTCCATCAGGTCCTTGGCGAATTCAACGATCAGTATCGCGTTCTTCGCCGACAGGCCAATGGTGGTGAGCAGGCCCACCTGGAAGTAAACGTCGTTACCCAGCCCGCGGAACGTCGCCGCCAGCAGAGCACCGATAACCCCCAGGGGAACAACCAGCATAACCGAGAACGGAATGGACCAGCTCTCATACAGCGCCGCCAGACAGAGGAAGACCACGATCAATGAGATGGCGTACAGGGCAGGGGCCTGGTTACCAGAGAGACGTTCCTGGTAGGACATGCCCGTCCAGTCGTAGCCTACGCCCGCAGGCAGCGTGCCCGCCAGCTGCTCCATCATATCCATCGCTTCACCGGTACTCTTGCCCGATCCGGCTTCACCAAGGATCTCCATCGACGGCAGACCGTTATAGCGCTCCAGACGCGGAGAACCATACTCCCAGTGGGACGAGGAGAACGCCGAGAACGGCACCATCTGACCATCGCTGCCGCGCACGTACCAGTTATTGATATCGCTTGGCAGCATACGGTACTTGGCCTGTGACATCACGTAGACCTTCTTCACGCGACCACGGTCGATGAAGTCGTTTACGTAGCTACCACCCCAGGCCGTACCCAGCGTGGTATTAATATCACTAATGGATACACCCAGCGCCTGCGCTTTCTCCTGATCGATATCGATCTTGAACTGCGGCGTATCTTCCAGGCCGTTAGGACGGACACCCACCAGCAGATCAGGGTGCTTGGCCACTTCGCCGAGCAGCTGGTTACGCGCCTGCATCAGCTTGTCATGGCCGAGGTTACCCTGGTCAATCAGCTGGAAGTCGAAGCCGGTTGCCGTACCCAGCTCAACGATTGCCGGCAGGTTAAAGGCGAAGACCATCGCATCTTTAATCTGAGAGAAGCGTGCGCTGGCGCGGCCAGTAATGGCTGGAACCTTGTTCTCTTCCCCCGCACGCTCTTCCCAATTTTTCAGGGAGACGAAGGCGATACCGGTGTTCTGGCCACGACCCGAGAAGCCGAAGCCGTTAACGCTAAACACAGAGTTTACGTTGGCTTTTTCTTCGTTCAGGTAGTAGTCAGTGACCTCATCAAGCACCTTCTGCGTACGCTCCTGCGTTGCCCCTGCAGGCAGCTGAGCCATAGTTAAGAAGACGCCCTGGTCTTCATCTGGCAGGAACGAGCTTGGCAGACGGACAAACAGGAACGCCATGCCCGCCACGATGACGATATAGAGCAGCAGATAACGACCGGTGCTGCGCAGAATATTGCCTACGCTGTCGGTGTAGTGGTGCGTGCTCTTATCGAACATGCGGTTAAACCAGCCGAAGAAGCCTTTTTTGCCTTCGCCGTGGTCGCCTTTAGCGATCGGCTTCAGCATGGTGGCACAGAGGGCCGGCGTCAGGATCAGCGCCACAATCACCGACAGCACCATCGCCGAAACGATAGTAATCGAGAACTGGCGATAGATCGCACCGGTAGAGCCGCCGAAGAAGGCCATCGGGATAAATACCGCCGACAGGACCAGGGCAATACCGACCAGCGCGCCCTGAATCTGCCCCATCGATTTCCGCGTGGCCTCTTTGGGAGAGAGCCCCTCTTCAGCCATAACACGTTCGACGTTCTCTACCACCACGATGGCGTCATCCACCAACAGGCCGATTGCCAGCACCATACCAAACATGGTGAGGGTGTTTATCGAGAAGCCAAAGGCGGCAAGAATGGCGAAGGTACCCAGCAGTACCACCGGAACGGCAATCGTTGGGATCAGCGTTGCACGGAAGTTTTGCAGGAACAGGTACATGACCAGGAACACCAGCACGATCGCTTCGACCAGCGTTTTCACCACTTCGTTAATAGAGATCTTAACGAACGGGGTGGTGTCATACGGATAGACTACCTTCAGGCCCGCCGGGAAGGTCGGTTTCAGGGACTCAATGGTCGCGCGTACGGCATTGGCGGTATCCAGCGCATTCGCGCCGGTCGCCAGTTTGATCCCCAGACCAGACGCTGGCTGACCGTTGTACTTGGCGATAACGTCATAGTTCTCACCGCCCAGCTCAATCTCTGCCACATCACGCAGGCGAACCTGGGAGCCATCGGTGTTTACCTTCAGCAGGATCTTACCAAACTCTTCCGTCGAGGTGAGTCGGGTCTGAGCGATAATCGAGGCGTTCAGCTGCTGGCCTTTCACCGGCGGCGTGCCGCCGAGCTGGCCTGCTGCTACCTGGGCGTTCTGCGCTTTAATGGCGTTGATGACATCGACCGGCGTGAGCTGGAAGTTGTTCAGCTTGTTCGGATCCATCCAGATACGCATCGCATACTGGGCACCAAACAGCTGTACGTCACCGACGCCCGCGGTACGGCTAACCGGATCTTTCACCGTTGCGCCCACGTAGTCAGCGATATCTTCCTGAGTCATTGAGCCATCGGTGTTGATCATCCCCAGCACCATCAGGAAGCTGCTGGATGACTTCTCAACGCTGACACCCTGCTGCTGTACTTCCTGCGGCAGCAGCGGCATGGCCAGCTGCAGTTTGTTCTGCACCTGAACCTGCGCGATGTCCGCATCGGTACCGGAGTTAAAGGTCAGCGTGATCTGCACCGAGCCGGACGAGTCGCTGGTAGAGGACATGTAAAGCAGGCCATCGATACCGTTCATGTTCTGTTCGATGACCTGCGTCACGGTATCCTGCACCGTTTTCGCATCTGCGCCAGGGTAGGTTGCTGAGACCGTCACTGCGGGTGGCGCAATCGAAGGATATTGCGCCACCGGCAAGTTGAGGATCGATAGCGCCCCCGCCAGCATGATAATGATCGCGATAACCCATGCAAAAATGGGGCGATCGATAAAAAACTTAGACATGTCTTAACGGCTCCTGTTTAAGTTAAGACTTCGTTTGTTCTGACTGGGCGCCAGCTGCAGCTTGCTCTTTCTTGTCAGAAGCCTGATCGGGATTTACTTCCTGTACTTTGACCTGCGCGCCCGGCCGCACTTTCTGCAGACCGGTGATGATGACGCGATCGCCATCTTTCAGACCGCCGGTAACCAGCCACTTATCGCCGATCGCCTGCGAGGTCTGTACCTGACGGACTTCAACCTTATCGCCTTCGCCTACGACCATTGCGGAAGCCTCACCGCGCGGCGTACGGGTGATACCCTGCTGAGGAACCAGCAGCGCGTTCGGGTTCAGGCCCTCTTCCAGACGGGCGCGAACGAACATGCCCGGCAGCAGCGTCTGATCCGGGTTAGGAACGATAGCGCGCAGGGTGATGGAGCCAGTGGTTTGATCCACGGTGACATCAGAGAACTCCAGCGTACCGGTCTGTGGGAAGGTTGCACCGTCGTTGGTGAGCAGCTCAACTTTTGCTTTGCCGTTCTCCTGCTTGAGGGTCCCTTTCTCCAGCTCCTGCTTCAGGCGCAGGTAATCATTGCTGGACTGGGTGACATCCACATAGATCGGATCGAGCTGCTGCACGGTTGCCAGGGCAGTGGTCTGGCCGGTCTGCACCAGCGCGCCTTCGGTTACCGACGACTTACCAATACGCCCGCTGATCGGGGAGGTCACCTTGGTATAGGCCAGGTTAATACGGGCGGTTTCGACGGCGGCTTTGGCGGCTACGACCGAGGCGTTAGCCTGCTGCGCTTCCGCCTGGGCGTTATCGAAATCCTGCTGACTGATATATTTCGTGCCAATCAGGCTCTGGTAGCGCTTGAGGGTCACCTGGGCAATGTTTGCCGCGGCCTGGGCGCGCGCTAAATCGCCTTTTGCGCTCTCATAGGAGGCCTGGTAAGTGGCTGGATCGATTTGATAAAGCGAGACACCCGCTTCAACGTCGCTGCCCTCGGTGAAGTTACGTTTCAAAATGATGCCGCTAACCTGGGGTCTGACTTCAGCCACGCGATAGGCGCTGGTGCGGCCCGGCAGTTCGGTGGTCATCTGCAGAGGTGCGGATTTGAGTGTCACAATCCCAACTTCGGGCGCTTGCTGCGCTCCTTGTTGAGCCGGTTTATCATCACATCCTGTTAGCGCTAAGCTGCCCGAAAGCATCAGAACGGCCGCCAGAGGGGTAAGTCCTCTGTTTTTGTTCATAGGTAAACCTCGAGTGTCCGATTTCAAATTGATCAGTGGATCAAACGCCCACAAACCCATTGCTGCGTTTATATTATCGTCATGCTATGGTACATACATTCATAAATGTATGTAAATCTGACTCCCATAAAATCACCAACATATGGCACGAAAAACCAAACAACAGGCCCTTGAGACGCGTCAGCATATTTTAGACGTCGCGATGCGGCTCTTTTCAGCGCATGGCGTCTCCAAAACGTCTCTGGCAGACATTGCGCAGGCGGCGGGGGTAACGCGTGGCGCAATTTATTGGCACTTCAAAAATAAATCAGATTTATTCGGTGAAATTTGGGAGCTGTCAGAGTCCAGTATTGGCGATCTCGAGCTTGAGTATCAGGCAAAATTCCCTGATGATCCACTCTCGGTTTTGCGCGAAATACTGGTCTATATCCTTGAAGCAACGGTTATCGAAGAGCGTCGCCGCTTAATGATGGAAATCATTTTCCACAAGTGTGAGTTTGTCGGCGAAATGGCCATAGTGCAACAGGCTCAGCGTAATTTATGCCTCGAAAGTTACGATCGTATTGAACAGACCCTCAGCCACTGCATTAAAGCAAAAATGTTGCCTGCGAATCTGCTTACACGTCGAGCGGCCATTTTGATGCGCAGCTATATCTCCGGCATTATGGAAAATTGGCTCTTTTCACCACAAACGTTTGATCTTAAAAAGGAAGCTCGTGACTACGTTGCTATCCTGTTGGAGATGTTCCAGCTCTGCCCAACCATGCGGGCAAAGCCTGACGCACTCCGTGCCTGATTTTTATTCATAAGTCCAGGAAATATCCTGGAGGCTATGCGCATTGCTATGTTGTCCCAGACGGGCGTGATATTCTCTGCGCGTGGTCAGTCCCGGCCCGCTTTCCTGTAAAGAAACCATTCATCTAAAAATTATGCTGCACTCCATACGCTCGCAAAATCCGCTATCCGCTTTTGCCTTAGTGCTGGTGTTTGTCGCAGGCCTGTTTTCGACGGCTTCGCATGCCCGCGCCAGTACCGATCTGCCCGCTCGCGCAGAGGTGCAAAGCCAGCTTGATGCGCTAAATAAGCAAAAAGATCACACCCCGCAGGATAAGCTCGTCATTGACGATCTGACGCAAACCCTGGATACCCTCGACAAGCTCGAGCGGGTCAAGCAGGAGTCAGCCCAGCTTCGTCAGAAGGTTGCCCAGGCGCCGGATAAAATGCGCGAAGCTACGGACGGGCTCAATGCGCTGAGCGATAAAGACAACGATGAGGAAACGCGCAAAACCCTGGCGACGCTCTCGCTGCGTCAGCTAGAGTCGCGGGTCTCACAGCTGCTGGACGATCTCCAGACTGCGCAGAACGATCTGGCTACCTACAACAGCCAGCTGGTGGCGCTGCAAACTCAGCCGGAACGGGTGCAGAACGCTATGTACACGGCCTCGCAGCAGCTTCAGCAGATACGTAACAGCCTGAACGGCACCGGGGCGGGGGAGGGCGCGCTGCGTCCGACTCAGCAGACGCTGTTGCTGGCCCAGCAGGCACTGCTGAATGCCGAGATAGATCAGCAGCGTAAAAGCCTTGAGGGCAATACCACCCTGCAGGATACCCTGCAAAAACAGCGCGACTATGTGACGGCTAACAGTAACCGTCTGGAGCATCAGCTCCAGCTCCTGCAGGAGGCGGTCAACAACAAGCGCCTGACGCTGACGGAAAAAACCGCCCAGGAGGCCGTCACGCCGGATGAGACCGCGCGTATCCAGGCTAATCCGCTGGTGAAACAGGAGCTGGATCTCAACCACCAGCTCAGCCAGCGGCTGATCGACGCCACGGAAAAAGGCAACGCGCTGGTTCAGCAGAATATCAAAGTTAAGAACTGGCTCGATCGCGCCCTGCAGTCCGAGCGCAATATCAAAGAGCAGATCTCGGTACTCAAGGGGAGCCTGCTGCTGTCGCGCATCCTCTACCAACAGCAGCAGACGCTGCCCTCCGCCGATGAGCTGGAGGATATGACCAACCGCATCGCCGATCTGCGTCTTGAGCAGTTTGAGATTAACCAGCAGCGCGATGCCCTGTTCCAGAGCGACGCCTTCGTCGGCAAGCTGGAGGAGGAGCATAAGAGCGAGGTGAACGACGAGGTGCATGACGCGCTGCTGCAGGTCGTCGATATGCGCCGTGAGCTGCTCGACCAGCTCAATAAACAGCTTGGCAACCAGCTGATGATGGCGATTAACCTGCAGGTTAACCAGCAGCAGTTGATGAGCGTCTCTACCAGCTTACAAGAGGTGTTGACCCAGCAGATTTTCTGGGTAAACAGCAACAAGCCGATGGACTGGGAGTGGATTAAAGCCTTCCCGCAGGCGGTCAAAGAGCAGTTCCGCACGACGAAGATCACCGTTAACTGGGAGAAAGCCTGGCCTGCGGTGGCCATTGCGTTTCTGGCCGGGCTGCCGCTGCTGCTGATCGCGGGCCTGATCCGCTGGCGTCTGGGCTGGCTGAAACGGTACCAGGCCAGATTGGCGGATGAGGTGGGGCAACTGCGTAACGATAGCCAGGGGCATACGCCGAAGGCGATCCTCATCGACCTGATCCGCGCTCTGCCGGTCTGCCTGCTGATCCTGGCCGCGGGTCTGATCCTGCTCACCATGCAGCTTAACATTAGCGAGCTGCTGTGGGCGTTCAGTAAAAAGCTGGCGCTCTTCTGGCTGGTATTCGGCCTGTGCTGGAAGGTACTGGAGAAAGACGGCGTCGCGGTGACTCACTTCTCGATGCCGCCGCAGCTCACCAGCCACTGGCGTCGACAGATTGTCCGCGTCAGCCTGGCGCTGCTGCCGCTGCACTTCTGGTCGGTGGTCTCCGAGCTGTCGCCGCTGCATCTGATGGACGACGTCACCGGGCAGATTGTGATCTTCCTGAACCTGATGGTGATTAGTGCGCTGGTGTGGCCGATGTGCCGCGACAGCTGGCGCGATAAGGAGTCCCATGCCCTGCGGCTGCTGACCGTGACCGTTCTCTCCATCGTGCCGCTGGCGCTGATGGTCCTGACCGCCACCGGCTACTTCTACACCACGCTGCGCCTCTCCGGTCGCTGGATTGAGACCGTCTACCTGGTGATTATCTGGAACCTGCTCTACCAGACAGTCCTGCGCGGCCTGAGCGTGGCGGCGCGGCGTATCGCCTACCGTCGTGCGCTGGCCCGTCGGCAGAACCTGGTGAAGGAGGGGGCAGAGGGTGCAGAGCCGCAGGAGGAGCCGACCATCGCCCTTGAGCAGGTCAACCAGCAGACGCTGCGTATTACTATGCTGGTGATGGTGGCGCTGTTTGGTGTGGTGTTCTGGGCCATCTGGTCCGATCTAATTACCGTATTCGCCTATCTCGACAGCATTACGCTCTGGCACTACAACGGCATGGAGGCGGGCGCCAGCGTAGTGAAAAGCGTCACGATGGGCAGCCTGCTGTTTGCGCTCATCGCGGCGACGGTAGCCTGGGCGCTGATCCGCAACCTGCCGGGGCTGCTGGAGGTGCTGGTGCTCTCGCGCCTGAAGATGCGCCAGGGGGCTTCCTACGCCATTACCACCATTCTCAACTATGTGATTATCGCCGCCGGGGCGATGACGGTATTCGGTTCGCTGGGCGTATCGTGGGACAAGCTGCAGTGGCTGGCGGCCGCGCTGTCGGTTGGTCTCGGTTTTGGCCTACAGGAGATTTTCGGTAACTTCGTCGCCGGTATTATCATCCTGTTTGAGCGCCCGGTGCGTATCGGCGATACGGTGACCATCGGCACCTTCTCCGGTACGGTTAACAAGATCCGCATTCGTGCCACGACCATTACCGACTTTGACCGTAAAGAGGTGATCATCCCAAATAAGGCCTTTGTGACCGAGCGGCTGATCAACTGGTCGCTCTCCGATACCATTACCCGCGTGGTGGTGCGTCTTGGGGTAGCCTATGGTTCGGATCTCGATAAGGTAAAAGCGGTACTGTTGAAGGCGGCGATGGATCATCCGAAGGTCATGCACGATCCGGAACCGGCGGTTTTCTTTACGACCTTTGGCCCGAGCACGCTGGATCACGAGCTGCGCCTCTACGTACGCGAGCTGCGGGATCGCAGCTACACCGTGGATGAGCTGAACCGCACTATCGACCGGCTGTGCCGCGAGAACGGTATCGACATTGCGTTCAATCAGCTGGAAGTGCACCTGCGCAATGCCAAAGGTGAGGAGCTGACCGAGGTAAAACGCGACCTGAACGACGACAATAGCGCGCCTGCTATCGCCTGACAGGGTTTAAGAGCGCGTATCCTTCAGCGGGACTTTTTTCTCAAAGTCCCGCTTTACTATCTCCAGCGCCTTCAGCACCGTCTCCGGCGCAATAGCGTGCTCCTCCAGCAGCATAATCAGATCTACCGCCAGCTTGACCTCTTCCGGCGCATTTTCCAGCGACATATTCACTCCTGTTTATTCACTAGCGGGTTAACCGGGCCAGTACGTTCTCAATCCGTGATAGCGCATTACGACAGCGTGCCAGCCTCCCTTCAAGCGCCACGACCTCACGCTGTAGATTTTGCTGCTCTTCAAAACCGGTGGCTCTGGCGAGCAGCAGCTCGCGCGCCCGTTTCATCTCCTGCAGGCGACGCTCGTACTGCTGATGCTGTAGCCGCTTGCGCTGCCACTTAGTCACCCCCGGCGAGGCACTGTCCCACTCCCGTAGTGACCAGGTGGCCGTTTCCCGGGTAATAGCCGCAAGCTGTGACGAGAGGTGTTCTGCCAGCCAGGCCACCTGCGGCAGCCGTCCGGCCTCCACCGCGTGGCGCAGCGCGGCGAGATTGTGGTCAGCCTCATCCAGGCAGGCGCGCATTAATGTGCTGCGGGTCTGAAACAGGTGGCGATCAAAGCGTGCGCTGACCGTAGCGTGGTGCGCCAGCGGCGCGGCGCGCTCGCGCAGGGAGGCGAGCTGTTTCTCCAGTGAATCTAAAAGCCAAGCCGTTTTCAACAATCTCTCCCCTATTATTCATCGGGCCTATGCTACATTAGCCAAAAAGCCCGATAACGATCCTATTATGCAACGTACTCTGTTAATTATCATCGGCTGGCTGGCGGTTGCGCTCGGCACGCTCGGCGTGGTGCTGCCGGTACTGCCCACAACCCCCTTTATTCTGTTAGCCGCCTGGTGCTTTGCCCGCTCCTCGCCGCGGTTTCACGCCTGGCTGCTCTATCGCTCCTGGTTTGGCGGCTACCTTCGTCACTGGCAGCAGTACCGTGCGATGCCTCCCGGCGCTAAGCCCCGGGCCATCGCGGTTATCCTGGTGACGTTCGCGATTTCACTCTGGTTGGTTAAGCTGATGTGGGTACGTTTTCTGCTGCTGGCCATCCTCGCCTGCCTGCTGATATTTATGTGGCGCATCCCGGTGGTGGCTGAAAAGCAACAAAAGCAGTGAAGCGCACTCAAGCTTATTGCATTTGTCCCGTTCTGCCAGTACATTCGACCGTTTTCGAGCACGGGCACGTTTGGTTAAATGTTAAACAATAGTTACATTAACCCGCAAGGCGTGCAGTGAGTATGACCGTTTCTAGCAGGCAAAAATCCATGACAGCAACTGCGCAGCAGCTTGAGTATTTAAAAGACAGCATTAAAAGCATTCAGGACTATCCGAAACCGGGGATCCTGTTCCGGGATGTCACCAGTTTGCTGGAAGATCCGAAAGCGTATGCTCTTAGCATTGAACTGCTGGTCGCGCGTTTCAAAGACGCAGGCATTACCAAAGTAGTGGGTACTGAAGCCCGTGGCTTCCTGTTTGGCGCACCGGTAGCCCTGGCGCTGGGCGTTGGCTTTGTGCCGGTGCGTAAGCCGCGTAAGCTGCCGCGCGAAACCATCGCCGAGAGCTATGAGCTGGAGTACGGCACCGACCAGCTAGAGATCCACGTTGATGCCATCAAGCCGGGTGATAAAGTGCTGGTGGTAGACGATCTGCTGGCCACCGGCGGCACCATCGAAGCCACCGTTAAGCTGATCCGCCGCCTGGGTGGGGAAGTGACTGACGCTGCCTTTATTATCAATCTGTTTGATATCGGCGGCGAAGAGCGTCTCGCGAAGCAGGGTATCACCTGTTACAGCCTGGTCCCGTTCCCGGGCCACTGATCGCCATCCGTCAGTACACAGTCTCGCTGTTAGGGCGAGGCTGTGGTAGCATTGCCCCTCGTATATCCACCTTCCAGCGTTCCAGAGCCTGCCCATGAGTTATCAGGTCTTAGCCCGTAAGTGGCGACCACAAACTTTTGCTGACGTCGTCGGTCAGGAGCATGTGCTGACTGCACTGGCGAACGGCTTATCGTTAGGACGCATTCACCATGCGTATCTCTTTTCCGGCACCCGCGGCGTCGGAAAGACCTCTATTGCCCGTTTGCTGGCGAAGGGGCTGAACTGCGAGACCGGCATCACTGCGACGCCGTGCGGCGTGTGCGACAACTGCCGCGAAATCGAGCAGGGGCGCTTTGTCGATCTGATTGAGATTGACGCCGCCTCGCGTACCAAGGTTGAAGATACCCGCGACCTGCTGGATAACGTCCAGTACGCGCCGGCCCGTGGCCGCTTCAAAGTCTACCTGATAGACGAAGTGCATATGCTGTCGCGCCACAGCTTTAACGCCCTGCTGAAGACCCTTGAAGAGCCACCGGCGCACGTCAAGTTCCTGCTGGCGACTACCGATCCGCAGAAGCTGCCGGTGACGATCCTCTCCCGCTGCCTGCAGTTTCATCTCAAGGCGCTGGACGTGGATCAGATCCGCCAGCAGCTTGAGCATATTCTCGACGAAGAGAAGATCCACCACGAGCCGCGCGCCCTGCAGCTGCTGGCCCGCGCCGCCGACGGCAGCCTGCGCGACGCCCTCAGCCTGACCGATCAGGCGATTGCCAGCGGCGACGGGCAGCTCACTGCCCAGGCGGTAAGCCAGATGCTCGGCACGCTGGATGACGACCAGGCGCTGTCGCTGATTGAGGCGCTGGTGGAGGCCAACGGCGAACGCGTCATGTCGCTGGTCAACGAAGCGGCCGCCCGCGGCGTGGAGTGGGAGGCGCTGCTGGTTGAGATGCAGACCCTGCTGCACCGCATCGCGATGGTACAGCTTTCGCCCTCCGCGCTTGGCAGCGATATGGCCGCTATTGAGCAGCGCCTGCGCGAGCTGGCGCGCACCGTGCCGCCGGGCGACGTCCAGCTCTACTACCAGACGATGCTGATTGGCCGCAAAGAGCTGCCGTTTGCGCCGGACAGGCGGATGGGCATCGAGATGACGCTGCTGCGAGCGCTGGCGTTCCATCCGCGTCTGCCGCTGCCGGAGCCGAGCGTGCCGGCCCAGGACTTCTCTCCTGTTGCCCCGACGGCAGTGCTGACGCCGGAGCAGGTACCGCCATCGCCCCCCGCTGCGCCGCCGCGTAGCGATGCGCCGCTGCCGGACACCACCAGCCAGGTGCTGGCCGCCCGCAGTCAGCTGCAGCGTGCCCAGGGAGCGACCAAAGCAAAAAAGAGTGAACCGGCAGCGGCAACCCGCACGCGGCCGGTGAATAACGCTGCGCTTGAGCGGCTGGCATCGGTCACCGAACGCATCCAGACGCGCCCGGCCGCCGCTGTCCAGGAGCAAGCGCCGGTAAAGAAAGAGGCCTACCGCTGGAAGACCACCCTGGTCACCGAAGAGGTGAAGGAAGTGGTCGCCACGCCGAAGGCGCTGAAAAAAGCCCTTGAGCATGAGCGCACGCCGGAGCTGGCGCAAAAGCTGGCCGAAGAGGCTATAGCCCGCGATCCGTGGGCGGCAGAGGTGAGTCGGCTCAGCCTGCCTAAACTGGTTGAACAGGTGGCGCTTAACGCATGGAAAGAGCAGGAGGGGAGCCGTATCTGCCTGCACCTGCGCACCACCCAGCGGCACCTTAATTCGGCTGGGACGCTAAAAGTTTTAGGTGAGGCACTTAACACGCTGCACGGTTCGGCGGTTGAAGTGTCTATCATTGAAGATGATAATCCCGCGATGCGCACTCCGCTGGAGTGGCGTCAGGCGATTTACGAAGAGATGCTTGCGCAGGCGCGCGAGTCGATTATTGCGGATAGCAACATCCAGACCCTGCAACGCTTTTTCGATGCGGATCTGGACGAAGAGAGCATTCGCCCTATTTGATCGTAAGTTTGACTTACGGTTGTCATTTTTAACGTGAATGAAGAGAGAAGCCTATGTTTGGTGGTAAAGGCGGTCTGGGTAACCTGATGAAACAGGCCCAGCAGATGCAAGAAAAGATGCAGCAGATGCAGGAAGAGATTGCGAAGCTGGAAGTGACCGGTGAATCCGGTGCCGGTCTGGTGAAGGTCACCATCAACGGCGCGCATAACTGCCGTCGCGTGGAGATCGACCCAAGCCTGTTGGAAGACGACAAAGATATGCTGGAAGATCTCGTTGCAGCGGCCTTCAACGATGCGGCGCGCCGTATCGAAGAGACTCAGAAAGAGAAGATGGCAGGCGTCTCCTCCGGTATGCAGCTGCCGCCGGGCTTTAAGATGCCGTTCTGATGCAGACGCGCAGCTAGCTCATATTAGCGCTACGTGAACTCTGAAAGTTCTCGCCAGCAAGGCAGGTCTTAAGGGTGAGCGTAGCGTATCATAAGTGAATCAAAATCAGTCAGTTTTAACTACCCTACCTCCACTCATTTCTGTTGTTTCCTTAGTCCCATGATGGGATAATATTTGCTAAGGTCCCATGATGGGACTAAAGTGGTGCTATGAAAATCATATCCGTTAAAACGCTAAAGGAATTTTGGACGGAACATCCTGATTCAGAGCAGTCGCTCAAAGCGTGGCATGATGAAGTTTTGCAGGCTGAATGGAAAACGCCAGCTGATATCAAGGCTCAGTACAGAAACGCAAGTATTCTTAAAAATAGGCGGGTAGTTTTTAACATTAAAGGAAACGATTATCGTTTAATCGTTTCCATTGCCTATCTGCGTGGGTGGGTATATGTAAAGTTTATCGGAACGCATAAAGAGTACGATGCCATTGATGCTGAAAGCGTTGAACGGGGGTAAGTAAGATGCAAATTAAACTCATCAAAAACGAACAGGATTACGAAGCTGCTTTAAAAGCTGTCGCACCCATGTTTGATGACGAACCCTTGATGAATACACCAGAAGGGGATTTTTTTGAAGTTATGTGCCTTCTTATAGAAGAGTATGAGAAGAAACATTACCCTATCGATCCGCCTGATCCTGTTGAAGCGATTAAATTCAGAATGGAACAGCAGGGGTTAAGCGTTGGCGATCTGGAGTCTGCAATAGGTAAATCTAATCGCGTTTATGAAATTCTTAATCGTAAACGTAATCTAACGTTGCCTATGATTAGAAAGCTTCATGCTCAATTTGGTATTCCTCTCGAAAGCCTTGTGGGTCAGTAAGCTTCGATATTACTAGTTAGGCTCCCATTAAATCCGATGTTGAATGAATTAAATTAAGTGGTTGATATGTATAAATTTAAAAACTGTAAAGGGCCGTTCTGATGCAGACCAGTCCGCTGCTGACGCAGCTTATGGAAGCCCTGCGCTGCCTGCCGGGCGTTGGCCCGAAATCGGCGCAGCGCATGGCCTTTACGCTTCTGCAGCGCGATCGCAGCGGCGGGATGCGCCTTGCCCAGGCCCTGACGCGGGCGATGTCGGAGATTGGCCACTGTGCCGACTGCCGTACCTTCACCGAGCAGGAGGTGTGTAACATCTGCTCGAACCCGCGTCGCCAGGAAAACGGTCAGATCTGCGTGGTAGAGAGTCCTGCGGACATCTACGCCATTGAGCAGACCGGGCAGTTCTCTGGCCGCTACTTCGTGCTGATGGGGCACCTGTCGCCGCTCGATGGTATCGGCCCGAACGATATCGGCCTCGATCGGCTGGAGCAGCGCCTGGAGCGTGAGAAGTTGAAAGAGGTTATCCTCGCCACCAACCCCACGGTGGAAGGGGAGGCGACCGCCAACTATATCGCCGAGCTGTGCGGTCAGTATGGCGTAGACGCCAGCCGCATCGCCCACGGTGTGCCGGTTGGCGGCGAGCTGGAGATGGTCGATGGCACTACGCTCTCCCACTCGCTGGCCGGACGCCATAAGATCCGCATTTCGTGAAAAAAACGGGGGCATTTTTTCTGCCCCCGCTTGAAATCCTGTAGTCCTGGCCCCATTTTCCCCTCAACACCAAATGGCATTGTTGAGGTATTTTTTCGATGAAAGGACAAGAAACACGCGGCTTCCAGTCAGAAGTAAAACAGCTTCTGCATCTGATGATCCATTCTCTCTACTCCAACAAAGAGATTTTCCTGCGTGAGCTTATCTCTAACGCCTCGGATGCGGCAGACAAGCTGCGTTTCCGTGCGTTGTCAAAACCCGAGCTGTACGAGGGTGACGGTGAGCTACGCGTGCGCGTCTCCTTTGATAAAGAGAAGCGTACCCTGACCATTGCCGACAACGGTATTGGTATGAACCGTGACGAGGTCATTGACCATCTGGGTACCATTGCTAAATCCGGTACCAAAGCCTTTCTCCAGTCGATGGGCTCCGACCAGGCAAAAGATAGCCAGCTGATCGGCCAGTTCGGCGTCGGCTTCTACTCGGCGTTTATCGTTGCCGATAAGGTCACCGTGCGCACCCGTGCGGCGGGCGACAGCGCAGAGAACGGCGTGTTCTGGGAATCCGCAGGCGAGGGCGACTACACCGTTGCCGATATCACCAAAGAGGATCGCGGGACCGAAATCACCCTGCACCTGCGCGAAGGCGAAGATGACTTCCTCAACGACTGGCGCGTGCGCTCGATCATCAGCAAATACTCCGACCATATCGCACTGCCGGTAGAGATCGAGAAGCACGACGAGCAGGATGGCGAAACCGTCATCAGCTGGGAGAAGATCAACAAGGCCCAGGCGCTCTGGACGCGCAGCAAGTCCGAAATCAGCGACGACGAATATAAAGAGTTCTACAAGCATATCGCCCACGACTTCACCGATCCGCTGGCCTGGAGCCACAATCGCGTAGAGGGTAAGCAGGAGTATACCAGCCTGCTCTACATCCCGGCCCAGGCGCCGTGGGATATGTGGAACCGCGACCACAAGCACGGCCTGAAGCTCTACGTTCAGCGCGTATTCATCATGGACGAGGCCGAGCAGTTCATGCCGAACTACCTGCGTTTTGTACGTGGCCTGATTGATTCCAACGATCTGCCGCTGAACGTCTCCCGTGAAATTCTGCAGGACAGCTCCGTCACTCGCAACCTGCGTAGCGCCCTGACCAAACGTGCGCTGCAGATGCTTGAGAAGCTGGCAAAAGATGATGCCGAGAAGTACCAGGGCTTCTGGAAACAGTTCGGCCTGGTGCTGAAAGAGGGTCCGGCGGAAGATAGCGCGAACCTGGAGGCGATTGCCAAACTGCTGCGCTTTGCCTCGACCCATACCGACTCTGCCGAGCAGACGGTAGCGCTGGCGGACTATGTCTCGCGCATGAAAGAGGGCCAGGAGAAGATCTACTACATCACCGCCGACAGCTACGCCGCTGCGAAGAGCAGCCCGCACCTGGAGCTGCTGCGTAAGAAAGGTATCGAAGTGCTGCTGCTCTCCGATCGCATCGATGAGTGGATGATGAGCTATCTCACCGAGTTCGACGGCAAATCCTTCCAGTCGGTGGCAAAAGCCGATGAGTCGCTGGAGAAGCTGAACGACGAGGTAGACGAGAGCGCGAAAGAGGCCGAGAAGGCCCTGGAGCCGTTCGTTGAGCGCGTGAAAACCCTGCTGGGTGACCGCGTGAAAGAGGTGCGCTTTACCCACCGCCTGACCGATACGCCGGCGATTGTCACCACCGACAACGACGAGATGAGCACCCAGATGGCGAAGCTGTTTGCCGCTGCGGGCCAGGCCGTGCCAGACGTGAAGTACATCTTCGAACTTAACCCGGACCACGTTCTGGTGAAGCGCACCGCCGATATTCAGGACGAAGCGCAGTTCAACGCGTGGATCGAACTGCTGCTGGATCAGGCCCTGTTTGCCGAGCGCGGCACGCTGGAAGATCCTAACCAGTTCATCCGCCGCATGAACCAGCTGCTGGTTTCTTAACCTCTCTTCGCACCGTTCCCTCTTACCCCCTGGTAGGAGGGAACGATTCAGCTGCTCAACTTCCCGCCGAACCCGCCTGCATAAGCCTCGCTTCCTTGTGGTGATACTGACTTTAGTGGTATGGTTTTCGCTTCAAACAACGTTGTATACCTGTCATCACTTATCTGGGTATAAAAATTCAAAACGTAGAGGAATTACGCAATGCGTATCATTTTGCTCGGCGCTCCGGGCGCAGGTAAAGGCACTCAGGCTCAGTTCATCATGGAGAAATACGGTATTCCGCAGATCTCCACCGGTGACATGCTGCGCGCCGCGGTTAAATCCGGCAGCGAGCTGGGCAAACAAGCTAAAGACATCATGGATGCTGGCAAGCTGGTGACTGACGAGCTGGTTATCGCGCTGGTAAAAGAGCGTATCGCCCAGGAAGATTGCCGTAACGGCTTCCTGCTGGACGGTTTCCCGCGCACGATCCCTCAGGCTGACGCAATGAAGGAAGCCGGTATCAACGTTGATTACGTGCTGGAGTTCGATGTGCCGGACGATCTGATCGTCGATCGCATCGTGGGCCGTCGCGTGCACGCCGCCTCTGGCCGCGTCTACCACATTAAGTACAATCCGCCGAAGGTGGAAGGTAAAGACGACGTGACCGGCGAAGCGCTGAGCACCCGTAAAGACGATCAGGAAGAGACCGTGCGTAAGCGCCTGGTGGAGTACCATCAGCTGACTGCGCCGCTGATCGGCTACTATCAGAAAGAAGCTGAAGCTGGTAACACCAAATACGCGAAGGTTGATGGCACCCAGGCCGTCAGCGCCGTTCGCGCCGAGCTGGAAACCATTCTTGGTTAAGGTCTCTCGGTTAAGGCCTCTCAGCTAAGCCTGCTCTCCCCGGTGCCTGCGCCGGGGATGTTCATCTTCCCTCTCTCCCCAAGCTTTTCCCTTTCGCAGCAATGGGTTTCGTTTACGCCCGTTTCAGTTACAATTCTCACAGATACATTTCTCAGACTTAAATGAAGACGAGGCACGAATGAGTCAGGCTAAAACCGGCATCCTGCTGGCGAATCTGGGCACCCCCGATGCCCCCACACCCGCAGCGGTAAAACGCTATCTCCGCCAGTTTTTAAGCGATCGGCGCGTAGTGGATACCCCGCGTCTGCTGTGGTGGCCACTGCTGCGCGGCGTGATCCTGCCGATTCGTTCTCCGCGTGTGGCCAAGCTCTATCACTCCGTGTGGATGGAGGAGGGCTCGCCGCTGATGGTCTACAGCCGCCGCCAGCAGCGGGCGCTGGCGGCCCGGCTGGCTGACGTGCCGGTGGCACTGGGGATGAGCTACGGCTCGCCCTCGCTGGAGAGCGCGGTAGATGAGCTGATCTCCCAGGACGTAGAGCACATTGTGGTTCTGCCGCTCTACCCGCAGTACTCCTGCTCGACCGTGGCTGCCGTCTGGGACGAGCTGGGACGCATTCTGCAACGTAAGCGCAGCATTCCCGGTATCTCATTGATCCGTGACTATGCCGACAACCCGTCGTACATCGACGCGCTGGCGAACAGCGTGCGCGCCTCCTTTGCCCGTCACGGCGAGCCGGACCTGCTCCTGCTCTCCTATCACGGCATTCCCCAGCGCTATGCGGAAGAGGGTGACGTCTATCCCCAGCGCTGCCGCGACACTACCCGCGAGCTGGTCTCCGCCCTCGGCGTGCCGCCGGAGAAGGTAATGATGACCTTCCAGTCACGCTTTGGTCGCGAGCCGTGGCTGACGCCTTACACCGACGAGACGCTGAAGATGCTCGGCGAGAAGGGCGTGAAGCACATTCAGGTGATCTGTCCGGGCTTTTCCGCCGACTGCCTGGAGACCCTGGAGGAGATCGCGGTCCAGAACCGGGAATTTTTCCTTGAAGCGGGCGGCGAGAAATATGAATATATTCCTGCGCTTAATGATTCCGCCGATCATATCGACATGATGCTGGACCTGACGGCCCCCTACCGCTAATCGCGCCCGGTGCCGGGAGTGTGCTACCATTCCCGGCCCAATTGGTTATTCATAATAAACGCGAATGAAATTTCCCGGTAAACGCAAATCCAAACACTATTTCCCCGTTAACGCCCGCGATCCGCTGTTGCAGCAGATCCAGCCGGAGAGCGATGCCAGCGCCTCATGGGTGGTCGGCATCGATCAGACGCTGGTGGATATTGAAGCGAAGGTGGACGATGCGTTTATCGAGCGCTATGCCCTCAGCGCCGGGCACTCGCTAATTATCAGCGACGAGGCCGCCGATGCGCTCTACAAAGAGCTGGTCCGCGATAACCTTATCACCCATCAGTTTGCCGGCGGCACCATCGGCAACACCATGCACAACTACTCCGTTCTGGCAGATGACCGCTCGGTGCTGCTGGGCGTCATGTGCAGCAACGTAGAGATCGGCAGCTACGCCTACCGCTACCTGTGCAACACCTCCAGCCGTACCGATCTTAACTATCTGCAGGGCGTTGATGGCCCGATTGGCCGCTGCTTTACGCTGATCGGCGAGGCGGGTGAGCGCACCTTTGCTATAAGCCCTGGCTATATGAACCAGCTGCGTCCGGAGAGCATTCCCGAGGCGGTCATTGCCGGGGCCTCCGCGCTGGTGCTCTCCTCCTATCTGGTACGCTGCAAGCCGGGCGAGCCGATGCGTGAGGCGACCATGAAGGCGGTAGAGTACGCCAAAAAGCACAATGTGCCGGTAGTGCTAACCCTCGGTACCAAATATGTGATTGCCGATAACCCGGCGTGGTGGCGCGACTTCCTCAAAGAGAACGTCTCTATCCTGGCGATGAACGAGGAGGAGGCCGAGGCGCTGACCGGGCTGAGCGATCCGCTGCTGGCCTGCGATAAGGCGCTGGACTGGGTTGACCTGGTGCTCTGCACCGCCGGTCCGGTGGGGCTGTACATGGCAGGCTTTACCGAGGAGTCGGCGAAGCGTAAAACCCAGCATCCGCTGCTGCCGGGAGCCATCGCCGAGTTTAACCAGTATGAGTTTAGCCGGGCGATGCGTCATCAGGATTGCCAGCAGCCGCTGCGCATCTTCTCCCACATTGCGCCGTACATGGGCGGGCCGGAGAAGATCATGAACACCAACGGCGCGGGCGATGGTGCGCTGGCCGCACTGCTGCATGATATTACGGCCAATAATTTCCACCGCACTAACGTGCCCAACTCCAGCAAGCATAACTACACCTGGCTGACCTACTCGTCGCTGGCTCAGGTGTGTAAATATGCTAACCGCGTCAGCTACCAGGTACTGAACCAGCACTCGCCGCGCCTGACGCGCGGCCTGCCGGAGCGGGAAGATAGCCTGGAAGAGGCCTACTGGGAGCGTTAATCGTTAATTACTAGCCCGCCAGCGGCGGGCTAAAATTCAGCAATACCATCCGCACGTCCTATTTTGAGCCAACGTAAAGAAATGAAAAAAACCCGATAAATAAAATGGGATTATGCCAGAATAGGGACCTGTTTAACTACCGAGGACAATTTTTCATCCACACTGAGGAAAAGCAACAACGTGGATAAGTTGTAAAATTATGAACAAGATGTTCGCACTCGCAATGATTATTCGCTCCTGTCTTTACCCACTATCCCACTGTTCGATCTGCGACCAGCACTGGCGCTCTGCGCTATAGTTCCGCTCTCTCCTTTACTCACAATTTCATTTAACTCTGCTAGCACGCTTATTTTTGCGTGGCGGATACCTATTTCTCATTAGGAGAGAGATTATGCGCTATTGGATCTTATTAGTTCTGGCTATCGCGGCTGAAATAACCGGCACGCTGTCGATGAAATGGGCCAGCGTCAATGATGACAAGGCGGGTTTCATTTTTATGCTGGCGATGATCGCGCTGTCGTATATTTTTTTATCATTTGCCGTAAAACGGATCGCTCTGGGCGTCGCCTATGCCCTCTGGGAAGGCCTTGGTATTCTGTTTATTACTCTGTTCAGCGTAATGCTGTTCGATGAAACCCTATCGGCGATGAAAATTGCGGGCTTACTCACTCTGGTCACAGGCGTGGCGCTGATCAAATCTGGCACGATAGCGCGTAAGGAGCAGCAGCATGACTACGTTTAATGCAGTGCATATTGCCTGGTTATTCCTCGCTATTGGTCTGGAGATTGTTGCCAATATTTTCCTTAAATATTCCAACGGCTTTCGTCGGCCGATACATGGCGTGCTATCTCTTGTCGCCGTGCTGGCGGCATTTAGTGCCCTGTCCCAGGCGGTAAAGGGTATCGATCTGTCAGTAGCCTAAACGCTGTGGGGTAGCTTTGGCCTGATCGCCACCGTTGCTGCAGGTTGGGTGCTATTTGGTCAGCGTCTGAACAGAACTGGCTGGCTGGGCGTGGCCCTGCTGACAACAGGCGTGGTGCTTATCAAGCTTGCGTGAGGAAAATGATCAGGCTTGCAGCACGATCATGAAGGTTCTTCATGTTGAATGAAATTAAATCACTTTTACTCACGCAGTGACTCAGGCATAAAGTGATCATGTTATTAACACTTGATCATACAGATTACGATGAATAAAGCGATTACATTTAACGTGAAGAGCCTCTGCTTCGACGAGAATTATAATCCCTCGCAGAGCACGCGTATCACCACCAACTTTGCTAATTTAGCGAGAGGTGAGAAACGTCAGCAGAACTTGCGCAATGCCTTAACGATGATTGACAATCGGTTCAATTCGCTGGCGCATTGGGATAACCCTAAAGGCGATCGCTACGCGGTTGAGCTGGAAATCATCTCCGTCGAGATGAATATTGCTGCCGAAGGCAAGAGCGATGCGTTTCCAGTGATTGAGGTGTTGAAAACCAATATTGTCGATCGTAAAACTAACGAGCGCATTGAGGGTATTGTTGGCAATAACTTCTCCTCTTACGTTCGGGACTATGACTTTAGCGTATTGTTGTCAGAGTATAATAAAAACCAACCTCAATTTGGCACGCCGGATAACTTTGGCAATCTGCACGGCAACATATTTAAGCGTTTCGTTGCCTCAGACAGCTATAAAGAGAAGTTCAGCAAAGCCCCTGTAATCTGTCTGAGTGTATCTAGTAAAAATGTCTATCACCGGACGGGTAATCAGCATCCCGTATTGGGTATCGAATATCAGCAGGATAACGCGTCCCTGACGGATCGCTATTTTGCCAAAATGGGACTGCGGGTGCGCTATTTCATGCCGCTGGGTAGCGTTGCACCGCTGGCATTCTATTTTGCTGGCGATCTACTGCGCGACTACAGCGATCTTGAACTTATCAGCACCATCAGCACGATGGAGACATTCCAGAAGATCTACCGGCCTGAAATTTACAATGCTAATTCTGCCGCAGGAAAAATCTATCAGCCCAGCCTCAATTACCAGGACTATTCGTTAACGCAAATTGTTTATGATCGAGAAGAACGCAGCAGGTTGGCTATTGAGCAGGGAAGGTTTACCGAAGAACATTTTATCAAACCTTATCAAACCCTTCTTGAACAATGGTCTGCTCATTCCGTTCTTTGATTAACTAAAAAAATAAGGTCACCTGCTATGAAAAAATTATTACCGACGTCCACCGCGGGCAGCTTACCCAAACCGGCCTGGCTTGCACAACCTGAGACCCTGTGGTCGCCCTGGAAATTGCAGGGTGATGAGCTGATTGAGGGCAAACAGGATGCGCTACGGTTGGGGCTGCAAGAGCAAGAGCAGGCGGGGATTGATATCGTCAGCGACGGCGAGCAAACCCGACAGCACTTTGTCACAACGTTTATTGAGCACCTTAGCGGCGTTGATTTTGAGAAGCGTGAGATCGTTAAAATTCGCGACCGCTATGACGCCAGCGTACCGTCCGTCGTGGGGGAGGTGAGTCGTCAAAAGCCGGTGTTCGTTGAGGATGCCAAATTCTTACGTCAGCAAACCGATCGGCCAATCAAATGGGCCTTACCGGGGCCGATGACGATGATCGACACCCTCTACGATGGTCACTATAAGAGCCGCGAAAAGCTGGCCTGGGAATTTGCCAAAATTCTTAATCAGGAAGCGAAAGAGCTGGAGGCTGCCGGGGTCGATATTATTCAGTTTGATGAGCCCGCGTTTAACGTCTTTTTTGATGAGGTAAACGACTGGGGGATTGCGACGTTAGAAAGAGCGATTGAAGGGCTGCAGTGTGAAACGGCCGTGCATATCTGCTATGGCTACGGTATCAAAGCCAATACCGACTGGAAAAAGACGCTGGGGTCCGAGTGGCGTCAATATGAAGAGATCTTCCCCAAGCTGCAAAAATCTAACATCGATATTATCTCTCTGGAGTGTCAACACTCTCACGTGCCAATGGAGCTCATTGAGCTTATTCGCGGCAAAAAAGTGATGCTTGGGGCCATTGATGTGGCAACCAATGCCATTGAGACACCGGAAGAGGTTGCCGATACGCTGCGCAAAGCGCTGCAGTTTGTCGATGCCGACAAGCTCTATCCCTGCACCAACTGCGGCATGACCCCGCTGTCACGCCGGGTGGCCAGAGGCAAGCTCAATGCGCTAAGCGCTGGGGCTGAGATTGTTCGCAGAGAGCTGCTGGGTAAATAACGTCGCCGCTACGAGAAGATGCCCTGGTCAGAGCGACCAGGGTTAAAATAGTGTCCTGTTCGTGACCAGCATCAGCGCCTCGCGCAAAATCCTCTGCTGAACTTCGCCAGACGCCAGCTTCATTCTTACCACCAGTACCAGCTGGATCTCTTTGAATGTCAGTCTCTTACCCGACTTCAACAACTCTGTTGATATTGCGCCGATAGCTTCTTCCGGGCTGGCATATACTGGCTGCAAAACAATCGCTGAGTCGCTGTGAGCCGCTTCGACAACGATGTGAGAAATAGTTGTACCCTCGACGTTTTCAGAGGTTATTTTATTCATGATGTGCCTTTACTGCATTGGCAAGCGGGCCATTCGTCCTCGAATAGGGCTGCTCAAATTTGATATCTGTGGGGCCAATGCCGTGATAAATCCTTGCGAACTATCGCACACAAGCGCTATCGAGCGCGCCGCATTAGACGAGATGGAAACATGTGGGAGCTGCTTAATCAGCTCATTGGAGATGAGGTGCACCCCGCATCGATTCGAGGGCAGCAAAACTGCTAGAGGATGTGGCCTGGACGATCACCAGACATCACCATCTTAACACCTTTGCTGGCTGGCCGTGAACTCTTTACATTTTGTTTAAAATCTATGCTATCGATGCAGAGTGAACATCGATCTGATGCACCGCCGCTATAGTTTTACTAAACAACAGGTGGGGAAAAGCTATGTTTGAGGGATTCACGCACACAACAGTATGCGTTTCAGAAGCAGAGCTGAACGTACGCTACGGCGGAAGCGGGCCTCCTGTTTTGCTGTTGCACGGACATCCTCGAACCCACGCAACCTGGTCAAAAGTGGCGCCCGCACTTGCCAAATCATTTACCGTGGTATGTCCTGATTTGCGTGGTTTTGGCCGCTCATCTAAACCTGCCGACCAGCCCAATCATGCTGGCTCTTCTAAAAGAGCGAAGGCAAAAGATTGTATTGAATTGATGAGTCAGCTGGGTTTCGACCAGTTCGCCGTGGTTGGACACGACAGAGGAAGTTACACCGCCTACCGGGCTGCCCTTGACTACCCACAGCGGATCACCCATCTCGCCGTACTGGATTGCATCCCAATACTTGAAGCACTCAACCGCTGTAACGAGAAATTTGCCAGACAGTGGTATCACTGGTTCTTCTTTGCGCAACCAGAAAAACCCGAGCGCGCAATTCTGGCCGATCCCGACAAATGGTATGGGGGACAGCCGGAAACAATGGGCGATGAAGAGTATATTGAATTCAGGCGAGCCATACACGATCCGCAAACGGTACATGGGATGATCGAAGACTACCGGGCTGGTTTATCAATAGATAAAGCGCATGAGCTTCAGGACCGCCAGCTAGGACGGAGGATTAGGTGTCCGACTCTCTGCTTATGGTCGAAATATGACGATCTGGAAGATATATATGGCGACATAGTCGGTATCTGGAGAGGCTGGGCACCGGATGTCCGCGGCAAAGCGATAGGCAGCGGCCACCATATGGCTGAAGAGGCGCCAGAAGAGGTGACAGCTGAACTCCAGCAGTTCTTGTGGTTGAGTACATCAACCGGCAGGTTGGATCAGATAGATAGAACCGATTAATTATATTAGCGCCTGCATAGCCATCTGCAGGCGCTAATAGAGTGTGCTGGTTATTTTAAGGTCGCTTTCAATACAGGTGCTTTGTCGTTCAGCGCATCGACCTGATAACGGTAAATTGCGACATCTTCCCGAATTAATGTGGTATTGATCGTAACCGCGTCTGGGTTATAGCCGTTAATCATTAAATATGCGGTGCCCTCGGCACTAAACACATTATCCGGAATGTTAGAGAGGATGCTGGACATGCTTCTGGCCTCATCTTCATTCGCTGGCGTGATATTGCACTGAATAGCGCTTTTCTCAAGCATGACTTTCACATTTTGACGAGTGCTGTAGATCTCTTTTGGACCATACTTGAGCGAATCACCGCAGCCAGTAACATCGATCGGAAAGTTTTTCTTGGCAAAATCATACGCTTCAGGTTTGCGAATTCCAAGATAGGCACCCGTAACGATCTCTTTTTTTACCGCTTCCTGTCGATTATTAAGGCGGGACAGCATCTTACTGACTTTGATAAATTTAATATCTTTAAATGATGCTAGTTTCTCGTTTGCCTGTGCTAATTCTTCTTGCTTCATATCATTGCGTTTAAACGGATCATTTTCAGCATTCCAACGATCGCTGAGTAGACCTAATTTCTCATCATCCGTAACGTTACGCCCGGAGTTTGCTAAAAAAATAAGCATCAGCTGATCGTTTGTCACAGGTTTGAAATCGCTATCAGCAGCTGCCTTAGCGGCCATAACTTGCTTTTCTAACTCTGCTTTTTGAGCTTCTTCAGCCGCTTTTTTCTCTTCTTGCTGGCGAGCTTGCTCCGCTTTTTCTTTTTCTTGCGTTTGCCGCCACTGTTTCTGTTCGTCCGTCTCGTCGATCTTAATAACCTTCAGCTTTGATAAATCAAGTCCACTGCGTACCGAGTCCGCATCAAGCTCTATTTTATTATCAGCGTTTTTAAACAGCTCATAATGCACTGGGCCCGTCATCGCTTTACCCGACTCATATACATCGGTAATTGTTAAATTTGCGGTACACTGCGCTGCCGTTTTCGTGGCTTTTTCGTCGTCCTGTGCGAAGTCCTTAAGCGAAATTCTTAGGTGTTTCTGCAATTGCGCGTTGCTTTCCCCAATACCACTCTCTAAGGCGATGGCGGCGAGCAGTCTGTTATTAAGATCGTTCTGGACTGATGTATCACCGCAATCGATATCGTTTTTATTGCAGCCTGAGAGTGCCATTGTTGCAGCACACAGTAACGCTAGCTTAAATTTCATTATCCCTTTCCTTAAATTCTGCCCATGAATGAACAGAAACATTTTATATATGGCGCGATTAAATGCAGAAGCAAATTAAAAAAATTTTCCCGACTATACGCTATGATAAAATTATAATCATTGTATTATTTGTATTAACTATGAGAAATGGTAGGTAAATGCCAGCTCCACCGATTATAATGGCAGCGGTGATAGCAAGGATTTATTATGCCGATGCCGTGAGGCCTCTTTTCTGTATATCGTACACAGGCACTATCCTGCTTCCACTGCTTCGTTTCGTGCTGTGATTAATCCTAACCAGATGAGAAAAGCACAGACGCTGACGGCTGCGCCAGCCAGGCAGACTGTCTGCCATCCAAAGCGAGCGTAAAGCTGAGTGGCAACAATCGCCCCTATTGCACTGCCTATTGAGTAAAAACACATATACACGCCAACCAACCGGCTTGCGGCCTCTGGTCTGGCCGCGATGAGGGTGCTCTGGCTTATTACGTGAACGGTTTGCACGGCAAAGTCCAGCATGATGATACCGACAACGAGCCACACCAGTGATGTTTCGGTATGAGCGATGGGAAGCCATGAGAACGTTAGCAACGCAAGAGCTAGCCCGGTCGCGCGGTCTCCCCAGCCCCGATCCGCCCATGAACCTGCTTTCGCTGCCGCCAGCGCGCCGGCAATACCTGCCAAACCAAACATGCCTATCTGAGTATGTGATAGCGACAGGCTACTGAGCGGCATAACTACGGTGGTCCACAACATGCTGAAGGCTGTAAAAATAAGAAGTGCAAAAATACCCCCTTTTCGCAGTGGCGGTTCAGTGATAAACAGGCGAAAAGCTGATGTAAGTAGAGAGAAATAGGTGGGCTGTCGTGCCTGGGGTAGAGTAGCGGGCACGCCTTTCGCTACGATGCAGGCGATGAGCAACATCAAAAAGGCAGCGGTAAGGTAAACGGCCCGCCAGCCAGCAATATCGGCGATGCTGCCAGAGATAAAGCGGGCCAGCAGGATCCCCAAAACGATGCCGCTTGTCACCGTGCCTACAACCTTTCCACGTCGCTGGGGCGCCGCCAATATTGCGGCCCAGGCAACCACAAGTTGCACCACAACCGCCATCAAACCAATAAAAAGCATTGCGCACAGCAGGGTGACAAAATTGGGTGATAACCCTGCCACGATCAAAGCCAGCATTGAAAGTAATAGCAGCGTGACGACCAGCGTTTTTCGGTTAACGCGATCGCCCAGTGGAACGAGGAAAATCAACCCGCTGGCATAACCAACCTGAGTTGCAGTAACCACGCTGCCGATCATACCAGCAGGAACCTTTAGGCTGAGGGAGATGGATTCAAGCAACGGCTGGGCTGAATAGACATTCGCCACCGCCAGCCCACAGGTCAGGGAGAATAAAAATGTTATCCAGGGTTTGAGCGCCGGGGCATCAACAGCAGGTGCCGCCAGCGCAGCATCAGAATTCAACTCTGCCTTACAGGTCATTTCATCCTCGCAATCTGGTTTCTTTTTAAAACCTCATGCAAATAGAAATAGCATCGGTGGTTTTTTTTTGCAACCGCTTTAAGCCGCCCTTATACTGGCATCTGTTAACAGGCAAGCTGAGAGAACAGAGATGGCAAAACAGGAATCCCTTCGAACCAGCGAATGTCCGGTCGCCAGAACGTTAGAGTCGATTGGGGAACGCTGGTGTCTGATGATCATCAGGGAAGCATTTGACGACGTACGCAGGTTCAGCGAGTTTCAAAAGAACCTGGGACTTGCCAAAAATATTCTCGCGTCCCGCCTGAAACAGCTGGTTGATCTTGGCGTGTTCGAGATCTGCCCGGCCTCAGACGGCAGCGCATACAGGGAGTATGTTCTTACCGAAAAGGGACGCTCTATTTTTCCTATTGTGGTGGCGATGCGGCAGTGGGGGGAACGCTATATGTTTGACGAAGGTGAGGCGCACTCTCTCTTGCTGGATAACGCCAATGGCCAGCCCATTCAGCCGCTGGAGGTGTATTCATCCGAAGGGAAAAAACTGCAGCCAGCCGACTGCCATCGTCAGCGCGTGATAGCAGGCGGTAAGATCCCTGAGGCGTTTTAAAGGGACTGAACCGAAACTTATCACGCAGGTAACGGGTGGCGTTGCCATCGCCATTGCTTAGGCGATCTCTGCCCTGGCTGCGCATCTAAGAGCGTTTCACAAACACGCCATTTCAATGTAAATGCTTCTCGTTTCGCTTTCTTTATCTGGCTTCTTCAACCAGGCTTTTTACTCCAGAAGATGTCTACATCCAGAGGAGAAAGTCATGTTTCATCACTCATCCAAAATGCAGTTCCCCGTACGCGTAGAAAAACCAGACCCGGAATTTGCCATGCTGCTCCAACAGGCGATTGGTGGCGTGGAGGGAGAGATCCGCGTGGCAATGCAATACTTCTTCCAGGCAATGGGCGCTCGGGGCGATGCGCGAATTAGGGATCTGCTCATTTCAACCGCCACAGAAGAGCTGGGCCATATTGAAATGCTAGGGTATGCCGTTGCCCTGAACCTTGAAGGCGCACCGCTCTCCTATCAGGAGGCGTCAGCCAAAGATCCGGTGGTTAACGCTATTCTGGGGGGCATGAACCCACGTCATATTCTCTCTTCCGGGCTGGCCGCGCTGCCGGTCAATGCTAACGGCGTACCCTTTGATATGAGCCACGTCTATGCATCCGGTAACGCTGCAGCCGACATGATATCGAACGTTGCCGCAGAGGCAACCGGCCGCGTGCTGGCCACCCGTCTGTACAATCTTACTGAAGATAGGGGAATGAAAGATTTTCTTTCGTTCCTTATTGCTCGCGATACCATGCACCAGCAGCAGTGGATGGCAGTCATTGAAGATATGGGGGGACTCAGTGCGTCGCTGCCTATTCCCAACAGCTTCCCTCAGGAAAATGAGGCACATGAGCACGCGTATTACTGCCTGAATACCTCTCTCGATAAACCACTGCCGAAAGGGCGCTGGAGCGAAGGCCCGGCTTATGATGGACGCGGACAGTTTACGGCGAAAGAGCAGCCGGACATTCTAGGTGAAGAGCCTGTTCTGGGTGCTGCCCGTCCCGGATCCGGTGCGCAGAAAGAGCAGATCGACGGCACGGTCCCACCGGTGAGTGGCACGTTCTAGATGCTACTCCTGCAAAAAAACGCCCCGGCGGTGCATGACCTACCGGGGCGACGGCTTATCCCGCGATCGCCTTTTCTACCGGGCGCTTCTCACTCAGCGCTGCGATATCCTTTGGGCTAGTCCGGCAGCATCCGCCAATGAGTCTCGCGCCGGCCTCTAACCACTGCGGCAAATATCCCACCAAGGATGCGCATGAGTCGCCGTGCGCATGCCACTCTTTTGTGGTCGCGTCGTAGGTTTCACCGGAGTTAGGATAGACAACCAGCGGTAGCGCAGTCAGGCTATGCAGATGTTTTAGCGCTGCGGTCGTTTTCTCCAGCGCAATACAGTTAATCCCCAGCGCAACGATCTGCGAGTAGTTTGCCAGCGTCTCCACGACCTGAGCGAGAGGCGTGCCGTCACTCAAGTGGCTCTCGTCACGTAAGGTAAATGAGAACCACGCCTGCGCCTGCGGATAATCCAACAGCAGGTCTGCCAGTGCCTCTATCTCTGCAAACGAGGGAAGGGTTTCACAGGCCAGCAGATCAGCGCCTGCATTCAGCAACGCTTCAATCCGCGGACGATGAAACGCCTGAAACTCTTCGGCGCTGCGCACGTAGTCACCGCGATACTCAGCGCCATCGGCCAGATACGCACCGTAAGGCCCGACAGAGCCAGCCACAAGCAGCGAACCCACGCTGGTGTTTTCTGCATGGTAAATTTCACGCGCCTCCTGCGCCAGCGCCACGCTGTGCGCAATAAGCGATCTCGATTGCGACTCGGTCAGCCCGCGAGCCGCGAAGCCAGCAGGCGTGGCCTGGTAACTGGCGGTAATCGTTACCTGTGCGCCCGCGCGGAAGTAGTCCAGATGCACATCCCGAATGAGCTGTGGATTTTCCATGAGTACTTTGGCGGACCAGAGATTATCGGCAAGGTTGCATCCGCGCGCTTCCAGCTCGGTGGCCAGAGCGCCATCGAGGACAATAAAGGCGTGGCTTTTAAGCAGCGCGGTAAGGGGATTAATCTGCGGCATAGTCAGCCTCCGTCGAGTTTGTTTTATGAGTGAGAAAATAGGTGCCATAGCAAAAGGCAACAAAAGGCAGACCACAGTAAAGCGCAATGCGCTGATCCGGGTCGAACGCAAGGCCGACGCAGGCCAGCAGACACAGCACGAATCCCAGCACGGGCACCAGCGGATACCAGGGTGCCCTGTATTTGAGATCGTGCAGCGGCTTACCCGCCTGCAGATGCCGACGACGAAAGATAAAGTGTGCCGCGCAGATACTGAGCCATACGGCCACGACGGCAAAACCAGAGATGGCGCTGAGGGCAACGAATACGGTGTCAGGTGCGATCACGCTGGACAGCAGCGCCAGCAGGCCACCCAGCATAGAGACAGTCAGCGCGACCAGCGGCACGCCATTCTTATTGACGCGGGCAAAACAGCCCGGCAAGGTTTTTTCATTAGACAGCGACCACAGCATGCGGCCCGATGCATAGAGTCCGGAATTCGCCGCTGAGAGAATAGCGGTAAGGATAACGAAGTTAAAAATATCCGCCGCATAGGGAATACCCATTTTTTCAAAGACCAGCACAAATGGGCTCTTCTCGACGCCGGCCACCTGCATCGGAATAAGCGCCGCCAGAACAAAAACGGTCCCGATAAAAAAGATGATCAGCCGGGCGATAGTGGCGCGGATTGCTATTGGAATGGCGTGGTGTGGATTTTCCGTTTCGCCTGCCGCGATACCGATAAGCTCAGTACCAGAGAAGGCAAAATTAACCGCGACCATCGTCATCAGAATGGGCAAGCCGCCGTGTGGGAACCAGCCCCCACTGGTGAGGTTGGTCAGCCCCGGTGCAGGTGAGCCATCCTCCATAGGGATAAAACCGAAAATCGCCCCGCAGCCTAAGATAATGAAAACGATAATGGTCGCGACTTTTATAAGTGAAAACCAGAACTCACCTTCGGCAAAAAAGCGCGTTGAAATTGCGTTAAGGGAAAAAATCACTATGCAAAACAGGGCACTCCATATCCAGACGGGAATATGCGGGAACCAGTACTGCATACAGAACCCGGCGGCGGTAAAACTTGACCCCAACGCGACTGTCCAGGTGAGCCAGTAGAGCCATGCCACGGTATATCCTGTTGCCGGACCAATATAGCGCGCCGCGTAGACATGAAAAGCACCGGTTACCGGCATCGCCACGGAAAGCTCGCCAAGACACTGCATCACCAGCCAGACAACCAGCGCCCCAATCAGATAAGCCAGCAGCGTTCCCGCTGCGCCTGTCGTAGAGATGATGTATCCCGTATTAAAAAATAACCCTGTGCCAATTACGCCACCCAATGAAAGCATAATCAAATGGCGGGTTTTCATGGTGCGCTTAAGCTGCCCGTTCTCTTGCTGCGTGTGCATATCACCTTCTAAACGTATGGATGTCTAAATGTCCGTTTGAAGGGTCTTTATATCCTGATTGTTAACAAAATGCCAGCAGCAGTGCATGACCCGCCGGGGCGACGGTTTATCCAGTGACCGCCTCTTCAACCGGGCGCTTCTCAATCAGCGTCAGCATGGTGTTGGCTATCTCACGTTCACCCATCACCACCTGATTCGCGCCACGCTCGGTGATGTAGTCTACCTCGTCGTCATAGTGCGCCCGGGCGATAATCTCAATGTTCGGGCACTTCTGCCGGGCGGTCGCCACCACTTCACCGGCCTCGTAGCCGTTAGGAATGGTCAGCAGCAGCCAGCGGGCGCAGTCGAGGTGCGCCAGGTTCATGATCTCTTCGTTGGCCGCGTTGCCCAGCACCGCACGAATACCGCGCTCGCGGAGCTCATCCACCCGGGTACGTGAGGTTTCGATCACCACCAGCGGAATGCCCTGCGCCATCAGCTTCTCACCCAGCAGGCTGCCTACGCGGCCAAAACCCACCAGCAGGGCGTGGTTGCAGATATCCACCGGGATCTGCTTCTCCTCTTCGGTCGCCTCTTCCAGCGTCTGCTCCTCGAGGGTTTCGGTCTTGTCGAGGTACTTCTCCAGCAGGGTAAAGAGGATCGGGTTGAGCATAATCGAGAGGATCGCGCCCGCAAGAACCAGGTTCTGCCCGGTCTGCGGCAGGAGATCCAGCGCCATACCGAGGCCCGCCAGGATAAAGGCAAACTCACCAATCTGTGCCAGGCTGGCGGCAATGGTTAACGCCGTACGCGGCGAATGGCCAAACATGCGCACCAGGAAGAAGGCAGCAATAGATTTACCAAAGATAATGATCGCCAGCGTACCGGCAACGGCCAGCGGCTCATCGATCAGGATTTTCGGATCGAACAGCATTCCAACGGAGACAAAGAAGAGGACCGCAAAGGCGTCGCGCAGGGGCAGGGTATCGTGCGCGGCGCGATGGCTCAATTCGGACTCGTTCAGCACCATACCGGCAAAGAAGGCACCGAGAGCAAAGGAGACATCAAACAGCTCGACCGCACCAAAAGCGATGCCCAGCGCCAGAGCCAGCACCGAGAGGGTAAACAGCTCCCGCGAACCGGTGGCCGCGCTGCGGGCCATGATCCAGGGGACGAGACGGCGACCGACCAGCATCATGATGGCGATAAAGGCCACCACCTTGCCGATGGTGATGCCCATATCCAGCGACAGCGTCGCCAGTCCAACGTTGCCCTTTTCAATCATGCCGGCAACGGCGGGCAGCAGGACCAGCGTTAACACCATGACCAGATCTTCTACAATCAGCCAGCCAATAGCAATCTGCCCGCGCTGGCTGTCAATAAGCTGCCGCTCCTCAAGCGCGCGCAGCAGCACCACGGTACTGGCAGTGGAGAGACAGAGGCCAAAGACCAGACCGGTCATCAGTGACCAGTCCATCATGGCGGAGAGCGCCATACCCAGCAGCGTCGCAACAGCAATCTGTGCGATAGCGCCGGGAATGGCGATGGACTTTACCGCCATCAAATCCTTCAGTGAAAAGTGGAGACCTACGCCAAACATCAGCAGGATCACTCCCAGCTCCGCCAGCTCGGGAGCCAGCTTGGTGTCGGCCACGAAGCCGGGAGTAAAAGGACCGGAGAGCACGCCCGCTAACAGGTAACCCACCAGGGGAGAAATACGCAGCTTATTGGCAATCATGCCGAGGATAAAGGCGAGCACAAGGCCGCCCACAATGGTGGTGATAAGCGGTGTGGCGTGATGCATTCCGTCTCCTTTCGCGGTAGTGGATCCATTTCTGGCTAAAAAACCAGAAGCCCGAGTTACAGTCTATGACAATTTTAATCATTATGTTGATGAATAATTGTTGAATATTGAAGAAAAGCACGCTCTGGAACAAAAAAAGCGGTTGAGAGGGGATTAGCGCAGTGAATGTCTTATAAGTGTTATGGCATGGGCTATGGAGGCGGCCAAAGTTTGCCTTTGGCCGCCCTGGAATCAGGCTTTATGACGATTATCGGGCAGGAATATAGTTAACATCCCTAAAAGCGGCAGAAAAGCACAGATTTTATAGACTACGAATATATTAGTATGGTCGGCAACCAGCCCCAGCACGGCTGCGCCAAGCCCGCCCATGCCAAACGCGAAGCCGAAAAAGAGGCCTGAAACCATGCCAATACGCCCCGGCAGCAGCTCCTGGGCATAGACCAGAATGGCGGAAAAGGCCGAGGCCAGAATAAAACCAATGATCGCGGTTAAAACCCCGGTCCAGTAGAGAGAAGCGTAAGGTAAAACTAGCGTAAAGGGAGCAACGCCGAGGATAGAGCCCCAAATAACATATTTACGCCCAATTTTATCCCCAACCGGCCCGCCAATCACGGTACCTGCCGCAACGGCCAGCAGAAACGCAAACAGATGAAACTGAGCGTTTTGTACCGATAAATGGAATTTTTCCATTAAATAAAATGTGTAATAGCTGCTAATACTCGCCATATAGAAATATTTCGAGAAAATCAGCATTAACAGGATACTCACTGCCAGGATCACTTTGTTTCGCGGCAGCGGGCTGCGCTCGGGAACGGCTTTGCGTCCTTTATTGACCCGATGCTGGGCGGCGTACCAGCGGCTAACCTGCGCCAGCACCACAATAGCCAGCAGCGCGGCCAGCACAAACCAGCCCACGTTTCCTTTGCCATACGGGGCGATGATCAGCGCCGCCAGCAGCGGCCCGAGAGCGCTACCGAAGTTGCCACCCACCTGGAAGATAGACTGAGCCAGGCCATGACGACCGCCGGAAGCCATGCGTGCCACACGGGAGGACTCCGGGTGGAACACAGAGGAGCCGGTTCCCACCAGCGCGGCCGCCAGCAGCACCATGTGGAAGCTGCCTGCTAGCGCTAATAGCACCAGGCCGCAGAGGGTAAAGCACATGCCGATGGGCAGCGACCACGGCATTGGATGCTTATCCGTATAGTAGCCCACTACCGGCTGGAACACGGAGGAGGCCAGCTGGAAGGTAAGCGTGATCATGCCGATCTGCACAAAGCTCAGCGAGAAGTCGGCCTGCAGCAGGGGATAGAGCGCGAGGATCAGCGACTGCAGCATGTCGTTAAGCAGATGCGAGAGGCTGATAGCCCCCAGAATGCCAAATGCCGTGCGCCCCTGCGCCGGCGACGCGTTAGCGCCCGAAAGCGCGTCGGCGGGTTGATTGATTGCCATAAAATGTCACTTTTTGTCTTTAATTGGAGTGCAGGAGTTCTTAATGTTTCCTGATTATTAGCAGCCTAAGATACCCGTGACGACTCTTTGAGGGAAGTCGCAGACATAAAATCCTATTTGTTTATTCTCTGTCCCCGCGCTACTTTTGCGTGTGTTATGTCATCAGGGAGAGAGAAATGAAGATGTTAAAGCAGGGCGTTGCGCTGGCGCTTCTCGCCGCGTGGGGGCTCACCAGCCTGCCTGCCCAGGCCTACGAAAAAGATAAAACCTATAAAATTACCATCCTGCATACCAACGATCACCACGGCCACTTCTGGCGCAGCGACGACCGGGAGTACGGTCTGGCGGCGCAGAAGACGCTGGTGGATAACGTTCGCAAAGAGGTAGCAGCCGAAGGAGGCAGCGTGCTGGTGCTCTCCGGCGGCGATATCAACACCGGCGTGCCGGAGTCCGATCTGCTGGACGCCGAGCCGGACTTCCGCGGCATGAACCTGATCGGCTATGACGCGATGGCGGTAGGCAACCACGAGTTTGATAATCCGATGGCGGTGCTGCGCCAGCAGGAGAAGTGGGCTAAGTTTCCCTTCCTGTCGGCCAATATCTACCAGAAGAGCACCGGCGAGCGCCTCTTTAAACCCTGGGCTATCTTCAAGCGTCAGGATCTGAAAATCGGCGTGATCGGCCTGACGACCGACGATACCGCCAAAATTGGTAATCCGGAGTTCTTCACCGACATTGAGTTCCGCAAGCCCGCCGACGAGGCGAAGCTAGTCATTCAGGAGCTGAATAACCTCGACGAAAAAGAGCGCCCGGACTTCCTGATCGCCACCACCCATATGGGCCACTACGACAACGGCGAGCACGGCTCTAACGCGCCGGGCGATGTCGAAATGGCACGCAGCCTGCCTGCGGGGTCGCTGGCGATGATCGTGGGCGGTCACTCGCAGGATCCGGTCTGCATGGCCTCGGAGAATAAAAAACAGGTGAATTACGTGCCGGGCACCCCCTGTGCGCCGGACCGGCAGAACGGTATCTGGATCGTGCAGGCTCACGAGTGGGGTAAGTACGTTGGCCGCGCTGACTTTGAGTTCCGTAACGGCGAGATGAAGCTGGTGCACTATCAGCTTATCCCTGTCAACCTGAAGAAAAAGATTGTCTACGACAATGGGGAGAGCGAGCGTGTGCTCTATGCGCCGGAAATTCCAGAAAACGCCCAGATGCTCTCTCTGTTGACGCCATTCCAGAACAAGGGTAAAGCCCAGCTGACGGTGAAAATTGGCTCGGTCAATGCGCCTCTTGAGGGCGATCGTAGTAAGGTGCGCTTTGTTCAGACCAATCTCGGACATCTGATCCTCGCCGCCCAGATGGCGCGTACCGGGGCTAACTTTGCGGTGATGAGCGGAGGCGGGATCCGCGACAGTATTCCTGCGGGGGATATTACCTACAAAGACGTGCTGAAGGTGCAGCCGTTCGGCAACGTCGTGGTCTATGCCGACATGACCGGGAAAGAGGTGGTGGACTACCTGACCGCCGTGGCACAGATGAAGCCTAACTCCGGGGCCTATCCGCAGTTTAGCCACGTCAGCTTTACGATGGCGAACGGCAAGCTTAACGATCTGAAGATCGGCGGCGAACCGGTGGATCCCGCTAAAACCTACCGTATGGCGACGCTCAGCTTTAACGCCACCGGCGGTGATGGCTACCCGCGTCTCGACGATAAGCCGGGCTACGTTAATACCGGCTTTATCGATGCCGAGGTGCTGAAGCAGTACATCCAGCAGAATTCACCGCTGGATGCCGCAACCCTTGAGCCGCAGGGCGAGGTGAGCTGGCAGTAACGCTGTGCTCTCTGTAGGCCTGATAAGGCGTTAGCCGCCATCAGGCGTTTGTAAGATGTTGAACGCCGGATGGCGACGCTAGCGCGCCTTATCCGGCCTACAACGACTGGCAGTAACGTTAATTACGGCACAAATATCTGGGTGTGCACTTTGTAGGCCTGATAAGGCGTTAGCCGCCATCAGGCGTTTGTAAGATGTTGAACGCC